>NZ_FRAH01000017.1 GCF_900142265.1 Anaerotignum lactatifermentans DSM 14214
ATTTTTGGTGTAGAGGATATTTTGTAGATACAGTAGGCAGATATGAAACGGCAATAAAAGAATACATCAAAAATCAGCTGGAAGATGATATTATGAATGATCAAATAAGTTTAAAGGAATTTACAGACCCGTTCACGGGTGAGCCGGTGAAATAAGGCATAAAAAGTGCCCCCGAGTAGGGGGCAGCCAGAGTTAAAAGTGTGGTTGCCAGACTATTCAATGCCCCCTTTAGGGGGCTACCACAAGAGATAGACCCTTATAGGGTCTGATCAAACCACCCGTTCAACGGGTGGTTTTGATTTTTAGATGATATTTGATATGTTTTCTTAAGGGGCATTTGCTTTGGATTTATCCGTTTTTTTATGTGACTCCATCACGGAAGAAGAAAACGCCATGGTGTATACTGATTACAGATCAAACAACAGGAGGAAATATCATGGCAAAAAGAAAAGCGAATGTACAAATCAAAGAATGTGTTGCCTGCGGTACCTGCGTGAAGGTCTGTCCAGTGGGCGCTATTTCTGTTTATAAAGGACTTTACGCAGATGTCAGCGCGAAATGTGTGGGCTGTGGCAGATGCGCCGCGGTCTGTCCCGCATCCGTCATTGAAATGCAGGAGGTGACACCATGACAAAGAAGAAAAAATGGTATGACTATTTATGGATTGTTTCCGCGACCTATTTGATTTTAGGATTTTTCAATATTCTCTTTGCATGGATTGGGCTGCTGTGCTTCTTCATTCCACTGCTCATTGCCATTTTTGGCGGTGATAAAATGTACTGCAATAAATTCTGCGGCAGAGGACAGCTCTTTGACCTGCTGGGCAACAAACTGGGACTTTCCCGGAAAAAAGATATTCCCAAATTCCTGCGGAGCAAATGGTTCCGTTATGGATTTTTGATTTTCTTTTTCATCATGTTTTTCAATATGCTTTTTAGCACCTATCTGGTATTCGAAGGCACAAGAGATTTGAAAGAAGTGGTCACACTCCTTTGGACCATCAAACTGCCTTGGAATTGGGCATATGACGGTACAGCCGTAACACCTTGGGTAGCGCAGTTTGCCTTTGGTTTTTACAGCGTGATGCTCACATCCACCGTCTTGGGACTCATTACCATGATTTTGTATAAACCACGTTCTTGGTGTGTATACTGTCCTATGGGAACCATGACCCAGACCATCTGTAAGGCGAAGCACAGATGCAATGGCGCCTGTGGCATTTCTCAACAAAATGATTCTCCTACAACATAAAAACAGAGCGGTTTTATACCGCTCTGTTTTTCGTTTACAGATAAGACCGCAGTTTCTTTTTGTCCAGAATGCGGATACCGCCCCGGAAGGTTTCCACAATGCCTTCCTCGGCAAAATACTTGATCATACGAGTGACCACCTCTCTGGCGGTGCCCATATACTTGGCAATCTGCTCCTGTGTCATATGGATTTCATCAGACTTTGTTTTTGCCATTTCGTCTGTCAGGAAGATTGCCAGCCGTTTGTCCATTGCCATGAAAAGGATTTGCTGCATGGCCCACATAACGTCGGAAAAACGGTCTGCTGCCATATGATAGCTGCATGCTTCTACATAGACATTTTCTGTAATCAGCTTATGAAAAGCGGAAGCGCTGACGGTGAGGATTTCTGACTTTTCCACCGTATCCACGGAAACGTCAAAGGTGATGGCGTCCAATACGCAGGAAGCGGAAAGAATGCAGATATCCCCGGGGTAGAGGCGGTAAAGGGTAACTTCCCGCCCATCTTCAGAAAGCAGATATGCCCGCAGCTGCCCGGATTTGATGTAAAGCAGACCAGCGCATTCTTCGCTGCCGTTGTGCAGGTTGACCCCTTTGGGATAGGTAGCCAGTGTGGCACTGCGGCAGAGCATGTCTTTCTGATCTTCTGTCAGATGCTCCCAGAAAGAAAAATTTTCTGCAAATATGGTTTCATATTCTCGTGTCATATTGATTTCACCGCTTTCGGATTGATTATCTTCAGTGTAACAAGCAATTTCTTTTTTTGCAAGAAAAAAGGCTCTCATCATTGAGAGCCTTTTCATGTTCGATGTTTCTGCATCGAGTAAGGGGAGGGGTATGTTCTATGTTTACAAATAATTTGGAAATTAGCTTTTGGGAAGGGGTGCCTGAGGCAACTCGGGGAAATCACCTCAGGCGGGAAGTAAAAGGGGGCGTCCTTTTGACTTCTCCTATAGTATATCGGGAAAATGTGTCCAATTTGTGAATAGAAACTTACAGCTAACTTAAGGAATTTGAAAGAACCTTTTTCGAAAAGCGAAAAAACTGCAAAACATGTGCGAAAATGCTGGAAAAACAACAAAAATTACAGCATGTCAGACAACAAAAAAGGAATTGTCGGATTTTTAAAGTGTGACATACAATTTGCACGGGAATATCCCTTTAAAATGGTAGGTTTTTCTGATAATATGCAAGAAATTTTGAAAAAGTGAATATTTTTATTTACATGGCATAAAGATTCTGTTAAGATTTTATATAAGAAAAGATAATGGAACGATAAGAGGAGGAAATGCTTATATGACAGAAGTGCTGCACCATTTGATGAGAGAACTGATTGAATATTCCATCATTTTGCTGGAATTGATTGGCGTACTGGTATTGCTGGCAGGCGCTCTGCGCGCTACCGTGAACTATATCAAGGGAGATCCCCACACCCGCGTGAAACTGTGCCGTGCTATGGCTATGGCGCTGGAATTCAAGCTGGGCGGCGAAATCCTGCGGACAGTTATCGTACGTGAGTTTTCTGAAATCGCATTGGTTGGCTGCATCATTGTTTTAAGAGCAGGTTTGTCCTTCCTGATCCACTGGGCAATCCGTACAGAGGAAAAAGACCAGGCGGAAGAAAAGCTGGAAGAATGCAATGTGGAAGTGCTGGACAAGGAAAAACGGGAAAAAGTGGCTCCCCGCTGGCGCTCCATCAAAGAAGTGATTTAAGATACAATTTCCTTCAATCCTAAATAAATAATACGAAACACAAAAGCACCTGACAGATTTTCTGTCAGGTGCTTTTGCATAATTTGTGATTAAAATTCAAATCCTTGCATTTTATCCAGATATTTTTCTCCAATGAGTTCATCATAAGTCAGATAACGATGGAGTTTCTGGAGTTCTTCATGTTCTTTCGCTGTGGTTCCAGGTGTATAGAGATTGTAATAAGGACTCATCACAGGGCAGGTTTCGTATACATGAAGCAGGAAATTGGTCTGCAGGCAAGCAGGTGCGTTGATGTAGTCGCAGAGCAGTGCCGGCAGCAGATAAGGAGAAACCTGCTGGTCTTCCGCACGATAGTCGTTGCCGGTGTCGTAGTTGGCAAACATCACATAAGGTGTGCAGAACATGGTGTATTTTTCTTCGTCTGTCCATTCTGCGGCTTTATCCGCATGAATGGTGCCTGTGGACGTGTAAGGTGTGAAATTATCCCCCAGTGTAGGCAGGTGGTCGCCGTACCAGAGCAGTACTGTGGGTTTTTCTCTCTGCATGATGTAATCATAGAGCATACCCAGTGCCGCATCGGAATCGCTGACACCTTTTGCATAGTTCTGAAGGGAAATCACTTCCTGTTCAGACAGGTTATCCCCGCTGACTTTAATGTCCCAGTCAGAAGAATCAAATTTATCTGTATATAGACTGTGGTTTTCCATAGTGATGGCAGTCAGATACAGACCTGTTTCGTGGGGCTGTTCCAGCTGATAAATGATTTCTTCTGCAATGGTCTGGTCAGTGATATAAGGACCGCTGTTCCAATGGAGTTCTGCGTGCATGTCGTTTTCACCCAGAAAATCATCATAGCCCATGAGTGGATAAGCCCGGTCACGTTCGTAGAATGTTTTCTGGTAGGTATGAACGCCCAAGGTGTCGTATCCCAGACTTTTGAACAGCTGTGCGTAAGAAAATGTTTTTTCCTTTAAATACTGTTGATAAGGCATATTGCCGGAGGGCAGTGTGCTGGTGGACATGCCGGATTGGATTTCAAATTCCGGTCGGATGGTGCCGCCGCCAAAGGTACAGGATACCATTTCGCCGCTGGGATGTTCTGCCGCAATGGCGCGGTAATTTTTCAGCGGATCATCAGAGAAGGTCACGCCTTCCAGTTTGGTTGGGTCCCAAAAGGCTTCAGACAGTACCACGATGACGTCAGGATTTTCAAAGTCAGAAGTATTTTCTTCCCTAGTGGGAACAAAGGGCGCGAACATCTCTGCCATGACTTCTTCGCTGTAATCCTGAGGCATCAGTGTGTCAACGGTGCCGAAGTTTAAAGCAAAGCCTGTCAAAAAGCCGTAGTTGTCGTAAATATAATCCTGATCGGTTTCTTCGTTGACAACGATACCGAAAAGGGGTTCATAGCATCCCCGCACCGTTGTGTTGGTGACAAATACCACCAGAAGGGCTGCCAGTACCGGAACTCCTACAAAATGCACTTTGCTGCGGATGGGCAGCATGGGGCGGGTCATATGCAGGAACAGCCAGTAAAGGATGGTCACCGCAAAAAGCAGGATATACTGCCATGGGAATGAAATGGAGCCTAAAAACTCTGTGAAGCTGCCGGCGTTCTGTGCCAGTGTCAAATCCCAAGGATAAAAATGATCCTGTAAAATGATGGATTTGAAGTGGTCAATGAGGGGCAGCAGGATAAACAAAAATCCTGTGATGCCTGCGGCTGTGGAAAAGCGGCGGAACAGGAACACAAAAGTGAAGTATACGCCGTAAACCAGAAGCAGCCCCAGCAGAAAGGCGCCTGTCTGTGCTGTGATGAGTGCAGACAGCATGGAACGGGAGCCAAAAGAAATGTAGTTCGCCACGAGGGTCATATAAATAGGAAACACAAGGGTCAGTATCCATAATATGGCTCTGGGCAATGGGGCGGAATGGAAAAATTTCCGCAGTTTTTTCGATTGTTTGGAAAATGTTTTCATTGGGTCAATGCCTTCTTTCTTTTCAATTACCCCGAGGTTTTATTTTATCATGACAATGGCGTATTTTCAACGCTGGCAGGGGAAATGAGAAGAATTTTATTTTCTGTCAGGGGTGATTTCCAGAGGGGTGATGCGGTCTTTTTCTGTAATGGGACGCAGTACACGGCAGGGATTTCCGGCAGCAAGGACTCCTCTTGGAATGTCATGAGTCACTACACTGCCTGCACCGATGACACTGCCTGCCCCAATGGTGACACCGCCGCAGACAGTAGCGTTGGCACCAATCCATACATCATTCTCCAGTGTAATGGGGGCAGAAGTGCCGATGCCTTCTCCTCTCTGGGCAGCATCCATGGCATGTCCTGCACAGGCAAGGCAGACACCGGGACCGATGAAGGCATTTGCGCCGATATGCACAGGAGAAGTATCCAGAATGACGCAGTTATAATTGATGATGGTCAGACCGTGGGTGTGGATGTGGAAGCCGTAATCACAACGGAAAGACGGCTCAATAAATGTCAGAGGGTGACAGGTGCCGAAAAGCTGTTGTAAGATTTCTGCCCGTCTTTCTGTTTCCGTAGGGGAAGTCTGGTTGTATTCCCAGCAAAGGGTTTTTGCTTTTGTTTGTAAGTGGTTGGGCATGTCGGTGTGGCGTGTGCAGTAGCCTTCCGGCAGTCCCATGATTTTCAAAATATCCATATGAGATGTCCTTTCTTTTGTTGAAATCAGATTTCCTAAGGATAAAATGTATCACATTTTCTGGCAGTACGCAATGGAGGAAAAAGGGGAATCTTGCGCGGATATTGCCGGATATGGTACACTGTTTGGAAAGAGAAGGAGGGGATTTTATGAGGGAAACAGGAATCTACATTCATATTCCGTTTTGTGTGCAGAAGTGTCTGTACTGTGATTTTCCGTCTTTTGGCGGGCAGGAAAAGGAATATGAGCGGTATACAGCGGCTTTGTGCCGGGAAATCGAAGCCAAGAGCCATCTGGCAAAGGATTGGAGGATTAAGACCGTGTTTTTTGGCGGCGGTACGCCTACGGTGCTTTCTGCCCAGCAGATGAAGCGGATTTTGGATACCGTTTTTCGATGTTTCGATGTGGAAAGTGACGCGGAAATCACTACCGAAGCCAATCCTGGTACATTGAGTCTGGAAAAATGCGTAGCTTTGCGGAAAATGGGATTCAATCGCCTGAGCATGGGCGTGCAGGCGTGGCAGGATGAACTGCTGGAGAGATTAGGCAGAATCCATACACGTCAGCAGTTTTTGAAAAACTTTGCCAGCGCCAGAGAAGCAGGTTTTGACAATATTAATGTAGATTTGATGTTTGCCCTGCCGGAACAGACCTTGGGTCAGTGGGAAGAAGCCCTTTCGGAAATCACCGCATTGCAGCCGGAGCATATTTCTGCTTACAGCCTCATTATAGAAGAAGGAACACCTTTTTATGATTTGTATGAAAAGGAAGTCTATCAGGAAACGGACGAGGAACTGGACAGAGCCATGTATCATACAGCGGTGCAGATTTTGGCGGAGGAAGATTATCATCAGTATGAAATCTCCAATTTTGCCAAAGATGGCAAAGAAAGCCGCCATAACCGCATTTACTGGCAGGATGAGGGGTATCTGGGCTTCGGTCTGGGTGCACATTCCTATTGGGAAGGAAAACGGTTCCACAATCCCTATGATTTGCATACATATATGGAGCAGGCAGAAAACGGCAATGTTTCCATGGAGGATGTGGAAGAACTTTCTTTGGCAGACCAGTACAGCGAATTTATGTTCATGGGGCTGCGTTTGAAAGAAGGCATCGAGAAAAAACGATTTGCCCAGTGTTTTGGCGTGGAAATGGAAGACGTTTACGGTGCGGAAATGGAGAAATGCAAAGAAGAAGGTCTGCTGGAAGAAAAGGACGGCTGGCTCCGTCTGACAGAGAGAGGACTGGATTTAAGCAATCAGGTTTTCATGGAATTTCTCAAAGAAGATGCCTGAAAAACCCCAGAAAACCAAAAGAAAATCCGAAATATAAAATTCAAAAAAAGTTCATAATTTTTTTCTCATTAGCACTTGACATTGCCGGTGGCAAGTGCTATCTTTATTACATGAGTTAGCACTCATAGCAAGTGAGTGCTAACAAAAGACAAATTTCCATAGAAGTGCGTCCAAATGAAAATGGACAGAAACAGAAATTTACTTCAAATAAAAACGGAAATTTACTTCATGAATGAGGAGGCGAAAGGCTATGTCGTTGAACGAAAGAAAAATTCAAATCTTACAGGCGATTATCAATGACTATATCGAAACGGCGGAGCCTGTCGGTTCCAGAACCATCGCCAAAAAATATAATCTGGGTATCAGTTCAGCCACCATTCGTAATGAAATGAGTGACTTGGAAGAAATGGGCTTCATCCTACAGCCCCATGCTTCTTCCGGCAGAATTCCATCAGACATGGGCTACCGTTTATATGTAGACCACCTGATGCAGAAAAAAGAACTGGGACCCGAGGAACAGCGGTATCTGCAAAATGTCATCACCAGAAATGTGGGACAGATTGATTACCTGCTGGAGGAAACGGCAAAGGCTCTTTCCGCACTGACCAATTACACCACCATCATTTCAGAGCCAGTGAGTCAGCGCACACGCATCAAACAGATTCGTCTGCTGCCCCTGGACAGCGTTTCGGTGCTGTTGGTCATTGTAACGGAAGATAATTTCATCAAAAATCATGTGATTCAGATGGGCACGGTTCCTGAGGAAGATAAGATCTTCACCATGGGCATGCGGCTGAATCAGGTGTTGCAGGGATATTCCCTACATGATATAGATGCAAGCGTCATCAACCGCCTGCAAACAGAACTCCATGAATACCGACAGATTCTGCCGCATATCTTATCGGCAATCGAAAGTACCATGCGTTCTGCGGAAAAGGTACAGGTTCACATGAGCGGCACCAAAAACATTCTGGCTTGTCCTGAGTTTTCTGATATCCAGAAAGCCAAGTCCCTGTTTCAGGCATTGGAAGAAAAGGATGTGCTGGTGACCCTCCTGCAGAGCAGTGCCGATACCAATGACATGCAGATTCTCATCGGCAGCGAAAACAGCGTGCAGTGCATGAAGGATTGCAGCGTCATTACGGCAACCTACAAAATGAGCGACGAAACCCGCGGTACCATCGGTATCGTAGGACCCACCCGAATGGATTATTCTCAGGTGGTATCCGTCCTCAACGGTATGGTTACCAATATGGAAAAAGTATTGAAAAATCTGTCGAAAGGCAATAAAAATACCTAGAGAAAAGAGGAGCAGATGTGGAAGATAAGGATTTAAGAGAAGAAAATCTGCAGGAAGAAGCCGCCAAAATGCAGGCGGAAGCAGAAGTGACAGAAGCCGTGGAAGCGGAAGTGGTTGATGAAACTGAAGCGAAAATGGCAGAGCTGGAACAGAAAGCTGCGGATTATCTGGATAAATATCAAAGATGTCTGGCGGAGTTCGATAACTTCAGAAAACGGACTTCCAAAGAAAAAGCAAGCATGTATGACGACGGTGTGAGAGATACCGTGGAAAAACTGCTGGCAGTGGTGGACAATCTGGAACGTGCCGTTGCGGCGCAGGAAGGAAAAGACACCGAAGATGCCTTTTTCAAAGGCGTGCAAATGACTTTGAAGCAGTTCCAGGAAATTCTCCATGGCATGGGCGTTGAGGAAATCAAAGCCCTGGGCGAAAAATTCGACCCCAATTTCCATGCAGCTGTAGCACATGAAGATGATGATGCTTACGGCGAAAATGAAATCATTCTGGAAATGCTGAAAGGTTATAAATATAAAGATAAAGTCATCCGTCACAGCATGGTGAAGGTGGCAAACTAAAACTGAAATTTTGATTTGACAATTTAGGAGGAAATAGATTATGGGTAAAATTATTGGTATTGACTTAGGTACAACAAACTCTTGTGTAGCAGTAATGGAAGGCGGCCAGCCTGTTGTTATCGTTAACAGCGACGGTGCAAGAACAACTCCTTCCGTAGTTGGTTTTGCAAAAAACGGCGAAAGACTGATTGGTGAAACAGCAAAACGTCAGGCAATCACAAACCCTGACAACACCATCAGCTCCATCAAACGTCACATGGGTGAAAACTATAAAGTAAACATCGAAGGCAAAGCTTATTCTCCTCAGGAAATTTCCGCAATGGTACTGCAGAAACTGAAAGCTGACGCAGAAAGCTATCTGGGCGAAACTGTTTCTGAAGCAGTTATCACAGTTCCCGCATATTTCAACGATGCACAGCGTCAGGCAACAAAAGACGCTGGTCGTATCGCAGGTCTGGATGTAAAACGTATCATCAACGAACCCACATCCGCAGCACTGGCTTATGGTCTGGATAACGAAAGCGAACAGAAAATCATGGTTTACGACCTGGGCGGCGGTACATTCGACGTATCCATCATCGAAATCGGCGGCGGCGTAATCGAAGTACTGTCCACAAACGGTAACACACACCTGGGCGGCGATGACTTCGACCAGAGAATCATTGATTACTTGGTAGCTGAATTCAAGAAAGCAGAAGGCATGGATCTGTCCAAAGACAAAATGGCTATGCAGCGTCTGAAAGAAGCAGCTGAAAAAGCGAAAAAAGAACTGTCTACCGTAACAACAACAAACATCAACCTGCCTTTCATCACAATGAACCAGGATGGTCCGAAACATCTGGATGTAACACTGTCCAGAGCAAAATTCGATGAACTGACAGCTGATCTGGTAGACGGCACAATGGGTCCTGTTCGTCAGGCTCTGTCCGACGCTGGTCTGTCCGCAAGCGAAATCGACAAAGTCCTGCTGGTTGGTGGTTCCACAAGAATCCCTGCCGTACAGGAAGCAGTTAAGAAATATACAGGCAAAGAACCTTTCAAAGGCATCAACCCCGATGAATGTGTAGCAGTAGGTGCTGCTATTCAGGGCGGTAAACTGGCTGGCGATGAAGGTGCAGGCAGCGTTCTGCTGCTGGACGTAACACCTCTGTCTCTGGGTATCGAAACTCTGGGCGGTGTTGCAACAAAACTGATCGACAGAAACACAACCATCCCTACAAATAAAAAACAGATCTTCTCTACAGCAGAAGATAACCAGACAGCCGTTGATATCCACGTTGTACAGGGTGAAAGACCTCTGGCAAGAGATAACAAAACTCTGGGTCAGTTCAAACTGGACGGTATCGCTCCCGCAAGAAGAGGCGTGCCTCAGATTGAAGTTACTTTCGATATCGACGCAAACGGTATTGTAAACGTATCCGCAAAAGACCTGGGTACTGGCAAAGAACAGCACATCACAATTACAGCAGGTTCCAACCTGTCTGAAGAAGAAATCGACAGAGCTGTAAAAGAAGCTGAACAGTTCGCTGAACAGGATAAGAAGAGAAAAGAAGCGATCGACGCCAAAAACGAAGCTGACTCCCTGATCTTCCAGACAGAAAAAGCGCTGGGTGAACTGGAAGGCAAACTGGGCGACGACGAAAAAGCAACAGTAGAAAGCGCTCTGAACAGCCTGAAAGATACTGTAAAAGATATGCAGCCTGAAACAATGACGGAAACAGACGTAGCAAACGTAAAATCCGCTACAGAAGCGCTGACACAGGAATTCTACAAAATCTCTGAAAAACTGTACCAGCAGGCACAGGCAGCTCAGGGCGGCGCAGCAAACGGCGGCGATCCTAATGTGGTTGACGGCGAAGGCAAAGAACTGTAAAATAAATAAGATTGCGATATGAAGGCAAGGGTGGGTTTCGTCCCGCCCCTGCTTTTGCCGTTTACAGTTTTTTCAGTAAAACAAGGTGGTGAGAAAGTTGGCTAATAAAAGAGATTATTACGAGGTCCTGGGGGTACAGAAGGGTGCGTCTGAAGCGGAGCTGAAAAAAGCTTACCGTAAGATGGCGGTAAAATACCATCCTGACCAGAACCCTGGCGATAAAGAAGCAGAAGAAAAATTCAAAGAAGTCAACGAAGCCTATGAAGTGCTGAGCAACCCCGAAAAACGTGCGCAGTATGACCAGTTTGGTCACGCAGCCTTTGAACAGGGCGGCATGGGCGGCGGCGGTTTCTACAGCGGCGGCTTTGAAGGCTTTGATATGGGCGACTTGGGGGACATTTTCGGCAGTATGTTCGGTTTTGGCGGCGGCGGTTCCGCTAGAAGAAATGGCCCCAGACGCGGCAGAGATATCAATGTCAGCATTCAGCTGACTTTTGAAGAAGCCATTTTTGGCTGTACCAAAGAAATTTCCGTACCCATTCTGGACGAATGCGAAACCTGTCATGGTACCGGCGCAAAACCCGGCACCCATGCAGAAAGCTGTTCCAAATGTAACGGTACCGGTCAGGAACGTTTTGTACAGCAGTCCATGTTTGGCGCTGTGACATCCGTTCGTACCTGTTCCGCATGTCATGGTACTGGTAAGATCATCAAAGAACCTTGTACCACATGCCGTGGTACCGGCAGAGTCAAAAAGACAAAGAAATACGAAGTCAAGATTCCTCAGGGGATTGACAACGGTCAGACCATCCGTCTGGGCGGCAAAGGGGAACTGGGCGAAAACGGCGGCGGCTACGGCGACCTGCTGGTAAGCGTTTACGTACAGCCCAACCGTGTCTTTGTTCGTAAAGGCAATGATATTTACTGTGATGTGCCCATCACATTCGTACAGGCAGCACTGGGCGGCGAAATCACCATCAAGACCATTGATGGGGAACAGAAATATACCATCAAACCCGGCACACAGCCTGATACGGTGGTTACCCTGCGCGGCGTAGGGGTACCCAACCTGCGTAACCCGAAGATCAGAGGGAACCAGATCGTCACACTGAAGGTAAAAATCCCTACCAGCATGACAGAACGCCAGAAAGACCTGCTGCGGCAGTTTTACGGTGATGCCCCGGCGGGGGCGGCAAAGCCCGAAACTTCTGCGGCGCCGGAGGAAGAAAAGAAAACTTTCGGTGAGAAGGTCCGGGACTTTTTCGAAAAGGACAAATAAGAATTTTTCCAAAGGGATGCTGATAAACCAGCATCTCTTTGATTTTCAGGCAGCGGCATCATACAAAAAATGTTATGCTTGACAAACTGCGAAATAATGCGATAAAATCATAAAAACTCTTTGCACTGCACATACGAAGTGACCTTCGCACATACAGTACAAACTGAGCAGACAGCGGATTTTTCCGTGTGGTCGGGCATTTTTGCAGCGAATGACAGACATTCGTGGGACAGTTTTATGTTCTACGGGTGTCTTTTTTTGTGTAAAATCAGAAGGGGCGGAGAGGTAAACATTAGGAGGGATTTTTTATGACAAATGACTTAGCAAAACAAAATGAGAAAATCGTCATGCGTGTTTCTACCAACAGCATGATCGTCAACATCATCTTATCGGTATTTAAAGTGGCAGCAGGGTTTATTGCCCATTCCGGCGCCATGATCTCTGACGGTGTCCATTCTGCATCAGACGTGTTCAGCACCATCATCGTTATGGTAGGCTATAAGATGTCCGCAAAAGATTCCGATGAGAACCACCAGTATGGTCATGAACGAATGGAATGTGTTGCAGCTATTTTGCTTGCTATGGTATTGTGTGTGACAGGCTTTGCCATTGGGGCAGGCGGTGTGGAAAAAATCTTCGGTGCAGAAGCAAGTGCACTGGAAGTTCCCGGCAAACTGGCATTGGCAGCGGCCATCCTGTCTATTGTGGTAAAAGAAGGTATGTACCATTACACCAGACATGCGGCAAAACAGGTCAATTCCGGCGCATTGATGGCAGACGCATGGCACCATCGTTCTGATGCCCTGTCTTCTGTGGGCAGTTTGATTGGTATCAGCGGCGCAATGCTGGGATTCCCCATCTGCGACCCCATTGCCAGCGTTGTCATTTCCCTGTTCATCATCAAAGCTTCTTATGATATTTTCAAAGATGCCATTGATAAAATGATGGATACAGCCTGTGATACAGAAACACTGGAAAAAATGAAATCTGTTGTGGAAGCTCAGAATGGCGTTATGGGCATTGACCGCATCCAGACCAGACAGTTTGGTGCAAGAGCTTATGTGGATGTGGAAATCGCCGCAGACGGCAATCTGACACTGACAGCAGCCCATGCCATTGCAGAAGGCGTTCACGATGCCATTGAGGAGAATTTCCCAGAAGTAAAACATTGTATGGTTCATGTAAATCCAGCAGTGGTCAGATAAGAATAAACCCCCTATTCTATGGAATAGGGGGTTGTAGGTGTCGAAAAAGTCGACACCCTTCGTCAAAGGCTCATTTCATTCAAGCCTTTGACGAGTAGACAGAAGTATAAAGCCAAAGTTCCATCGGCTAAAGAGCCTTGAAACTTCGGCTTTTCCTTGTCGGAAGTCAATTCCGACTGCGGATTAAAAAAGGGAAACTCTTCGTTTCCCTTTACCCTTCAGCGGTATCAAAAATTTGAAAAATAGGTTTTTTGACAGTCTGAATCTCCCTATTCTATGGAATCGGGGGGGTGTTATATACAGAAAAAATTTTCATCCATATCAGAAGCCAATAAGTCACGCAGGATAGAAAGCCCTTTTGTCAATTCTTCTTTTGTATCAGGAGAGGAAAGGGCAATCCGCAGGTACTGCTGCACATCGGCTTCTCCTACAAGAAAACGGTGGGAATGACAGACGGAAATGCCGCGCTTCTGTGCCAGATGTTCAAAGTCTGTTTCATGAAATCTTTCTGGCAGAGGCAGCCAGAGGGAGAATCCCAGCGGATTTTTTGCAATTTCCGGGAAAAAGTCTTTGCAGATTTCACTGCGGGCAGCAGCTTCCATACGCTTTTGTCCTATGATTTTTTTCGCAGTGCCGCTGTAAATCAGTTCTCCTGCGGTTTCGCTGTTCAATGATGGGGTTTTCACGTTGACGTTATAAATGCCCCGCCGGATATCTGCGGCAAACCGTGTGGGAAATGTCAAATAGGCGATGCGCAGACCGGAACAGATGGATTTTGACAGACTGCAAATATAACAGGTGTAATCCGGTGCAAAATGTGCCAGAGGCAGGGATGGTTTTTCCAGCAAAAATCCATAAATGTCGTCCTCAATTGCCAAAAGCGCATATTTGCGGATAATGGCAGCAAGGGCTTCCTTTCTGGATTGGCTCATGATGTGCCCGGTGGGATTGTGGTAATTGGGCACCAGATAAATGCCGTTGAGCTGCTGCAAACGACAGTGATTTTCCAGCACATCCGGCAGCATCCCTTCTGCGTCCCCAGAAATGGGTATCAGACGAATCTGCATCATGTTTGCCAGCTCAATAAAATTGGCGTATGTATAATGGTCTGTGGCAATCTTATCGCCAGGGCGGAATAATGTCAAAAGCAGTATGGCAAGGGCGTTTTGGGCGCCGGCAGTGATGGCAATGTTGGATAGAGAAACATCCATGGAAAAATGCTCTAACCATTTTTGAGCAGCGGCTCTTTGGTAAGGGGTTCCCATGGGGTAACTATAATCCAAAAGGGAGGTGCTGCCTCGCTGGAGCACCTGTTCCATGACGGCATAGGTTTCCGTATTGAAAGCGTCTAAGGGCTTGATGATTCCCATTTCGATGTAGGAAGCTTCTTCTTTTTCATCGGCAATGGCAATGTCAATGGCAGCATTGGGAGATACAAAGGTACCCCGTCCCGTGATGCCGTAAAGGAGCCCTTTTTGGGTGCAGAGCTGAAACGCCCGTGTGATGGTGCTGAGGTTCAAGTCCAGATAGTCTGCCAGTTCTCGCTGAGGAGGCAGTTTGGTGTGGGGCGGCAGTTTGCCTGAAAGGATATCGTCAGCAAGCAAGTCTGCCAATGCGCGGTATTTGGGGGATGTCAGCTGTTCTTTCTCTGGTTTCCATGACATGGGATAATCATCAAATGAGTTGACAGGCATGAAAACACTTCCTTTCAAAATTGTATTGCATACAATGATTCGATTGCATGGTGAATTTTCAGTTATTATAATCAGATTATAGAAAATGTTTTTTCGGAAAACAAGAGAAGGAGGGTTTTTGATGAAGTATTTTGTGGTGGATGCCTTTGCGGAGCATGTCTTTGGCGGAAATCCGGCAGGGGTTTGTGTGCTGGAAAAACCCATGGATACAGAATTGATGCAGCGCATTGCGGCGGAAAATAATCTGTCGGAAACGGCTTTTGTATATGGTCGGGAAACAGGGAAATACGACTTGAAATGGTTTACCCCAAAGGCGGAAATCGACCTTTGTGGACATGCTACACTGGGCACGGCATATGTGGTGGCAAATTTTGTAGACCCGGAAGTGGAAACCATGACTTTTTCCACATTAAGCGGAGAATTGACCGTTGTGCGGAAGGGTGCATATTTTGAAATGGATTTCCCCAGCCGGATGCCGAAACAGATACCTGTCACACAGGAAATGGAAGCAGTCATTGGTATGCCTATCGCAGGGGCATATCTTTCCAGAGACCTTGTGTTAGAATTGGAAAACGAAAATGCGGTGAAAGACTGTGCGCCGGATTTTGAGAAAATGCTGCACATGGAGCAGGGGCTAGGCTGTGTTGTTACGGCAAAAGGCAGCCAGTGTGATTTTGTATCCAGATGTTTTTTCCCGAAATTAGGGGTAAATGAGGACCCTGTCACAGGATCTGCCCACAGCAGTTTGATTCCTTTCTGGGCAGAACGACTGGGCAAAAAAGAATTGCTGGCAGAGCAGTGGTCGGAACGAGGGGGAAAACTCCTTTGCATAGATGATGGAGAACGGGTGAAGATTGCTGGAAAAGCTGTGTTGTATTTGCAGGGAGAATTGCTGCTGGAAAAGTAACATAAAACACGAAAGCGGTTTTTCCTTTAGACGAATCTTCAAAAAAACTAATGAAAGCTGAAATCCTTATTATACGGAGGATTCCAGCTTTCTTGTTTTTTGCTGAGATTTTATTTGGCATATTTTCTTCTGAGAGCAGCCATCTTAGTTCCTCTTAAGAAATCAAGAAAAGGGAAAGCCCATGATTACTTAAGGAAAAGTATCTTTGAAGCCCAACGTTTGTTTTGGTGTGAAACCATAAAAAAAGACGCCGCATTATGCGGCGTCAAAAAAGAAATTTTATTCAGCAGCTGCTTCTTCAGCGGAGGAGAAGGACTGGCTGTACAGTTCGTTGCCTTCGCCATCGAAGAATGTCAGTACTACGATTACAAGATCGTTGGAAACGCTGTCTTTTACTGTTTTTGCAAGTTCGTAATAAGATGTTGCGGATGCTTCTGTGCCTGCTTTCAGAGCTTCTGTCAGTTCAGAACGAGTGTCTTCTGTTGCTACGACGTTGTCGATTGTGAAATCGTAATGCATTTCATCGCCTTCAGCATACAGTTTTACACTGATACCCTGATCTTCATACTGTGCCTGCATAGCATCCAGCATGCTCTGAACTTCTTCACCATCAGCAGCGAAAGATTCTTCCAGAGAAGGCAGGTCGCTGTCAGAAGCGTCAGAGGAAGTTGTTGTTTCTGCAGTTGTGTCAGAAGTTGTTTCTTCCTGTGTAGCGCTGCCACCGCATGCAGCCAAAGATACTGCAACGCACATCATAGTCAGCAAAGCAATAAGACGTTTTTTCATGTTTCATTTTCTCCCTTCTAAAAATAAAGCATTATAGTTGTTTCATTTGGCAAGCCAAATGTTTTGTGGAAAGTTTGATGTCGTTTATATTACATATGAAATATTAAAAGAACACCAAACCAACACAAATCATATTTTAATGAATAAAAACGCGGATTACAATAGAGATTGATACGGTTTTATGTTTCTTACAAAAATAATGATTATGTATTTATATAATTTCTGTAAAATATTGTCAGAAAAATGAAAGAAACTGGGATGAATTTGCAAGGGTCGCAGCAGTTGTGGTAGAATAAAGCATCAAAAAAGTATGATGAGGAAGGAATAATAAGTATGATTCATGTATTATTCATCTGCCACGGCAATATCTGCCGTTCCCCCATGGCAGAATTTTTATTCAGAGATATGGTCATGAAAAAAGGACTGTCCAGAGAAATTTCTGTTGCCTCTGCCGCAACCAGCAGAGAAGAAATCGGAAACCCTGTTCATAGAGGCACGGTGCAGAAACTGGCGCAATACGGCATTTCTACAAAGGGAAAATATGCCCGTCAGGTAACAAAACAGGACTATGCAGATTATGATTATATCATTTGCATGGAAAAATATAATCTGCGGGAGATCAAACGGATTTTACCTACAGACCCGGAAGGAAAAATCTGCTGTCTGTTGGATTTTTCTGATCATCCGCGTGATATTGCAGACCCATGGTATACAGGAAACTTTGATGTGACCTATGACGATATTTTAGAGGGCTGTGAAGGGCTGCTGGCACATTTGGAAAAAGAATTGTAAAATCAAAAACCGGAATTTCTGAGTATCACAGGAATTCCGGTCTTTTTATTATATAAGATTTATCGAACAAAATTGGTCCAGACTTTTTCTTCTTTTTCAGGTTCGGGAACACCAGCCTGTTTGCCAGCTTCGATGCATTTCAAAAGCCAAGCCATGTTTCTGCCCAGAATCCGCATGGTCTGCATGCCTTCCAGATCCTGTTTGACTTCTTCGGGGGTATTGCCGTGAACCATGTTCCAGTAGCTGGATGTGACGATGGGCATGCCTTTGATGGCAAAATACTTGTTGATTTCATCAAAAGTTGCTGTAGAACCGGCACGTCTGCAGCTGATGACAGCAGCGCCAACTTTTCCGCTGAAATCTCTGCCGTAAAAAGCTCTGTCCAGGAAAGAAATCAGGGCACCTGCCGCAGAAGCGAAGTGTACGGGTGTACCGAATACAAAGCCGTCTGCATCAGCAGCTTTTTCAAGGAATTCGTTGACACAGTCGTTGCGGAAGCATCTGTCCGTTTTTTTACAGTAGCCACAGTCGATGCATCCAGCAACAGGATCGTTGCCCAGCCAGAAGATTTCTGTTTCAATGCCGTTTTGTTCCAAAGCGTCTGCGACTTCACGCAGTGCTGTATATGTGCAGCCTTCTTTATGAGGACCGCCGTTTACCAATATCACTTTCATGGAAAAATCCCTCCTTAATTGTGTTTTGCATGTTATTCATTATAGCACGATTTCACGGGAACACAATAAGTTCCATGAAAGGAAGGATTATGACTTTATGCAAAACGGCGGAGTTTTAATATGGTCAAGTTGAATTCACCATCTGTGGCGTTGGCAGAACCGGAATAGTAGAAGGAAAGTGTGGTGGCTGCGGGGGCATACAGTATCAAATATGCAGAACCGCAGGCGGTGGAGCCATTGGTAGCAGTGGCAAAATAAACGCCCGTTTCCAAATGGGAGGTTCCGTTATAAAAGGGCGTAATCTGTAGATAGTTGGCAGTGGAAAACAGCGCGGATATTTTGTAGGAAATCAGGTAATATCCGGGTGCGAGAGAAATTTGCTCCAGGCTGGTCTGCGTGATGTTTCCGGTGGGATCCTGCACATCAGGAAAAAAGGAGAGCTGCGTACCGCGGACAAGGGGAAATTGGGTGTTGATATAAGATGCAAAAATATCATCGGGAATAGGACCGGTAGGACCAGTTGCACCGGTAGGACCAGTTGCGCCGGTGGGACCGATTTCACCCGTAGGACCAGTTGCGCCAGCTGCCCCTGTCGCGCCTGTCGCGCCCGTAGCCCCCGTTGTACCTGTTGCCCCTGTTTCACCCGTAGCCCCTGCGGGACCAGCTTCACCTGTAGGACCTGTTGCACCAGTTGCTCCAACTTCTCCTACAGGACCTACAGCGCCAGTGGGACCCGTAGGACCGGTTATGCCTATTGTACCGGTAGCTCCCGTTGTTCCAGTGGGACCTGTGGGACCGGTTATGCCCGTGGGACCAGTTACGCCGATAGGCCCAGTTATACCAGTTGTACCAGTAGGCCCCGTTGCGCCGGTAGCCCCCGTGGCTCCAGTAGGACCGATTTCACCCGTTGGTCCAGTAGGACCCGTGACCCCGGTAGCCCCTGTTGCCCCCGTAGGACCCGTGATCCCGGTAGCCCCTGTTGCCCCCGTAGGTCCTGTTTCACCTGTGTCACCAGAAATACCTGTTGGTCCAGAATCCCCTGTGGGACCCGTTTCGCCAGTAGCACCTGTTTCACCAGTAGCGCCTGTTTCGCCAGTTGGACACATACAGCAAATTTGTACACAGCAGGGAGGCGGAAAGGGACCTCTCCAGCAGCAATGATAAAAAAAGGACACGATGACTCCCCGCTTTCATTTTGTCAGTTATAGTATCCTATTCAGAAAGTGGCTGCTGGTGCCTGGTTTATTTGAAGTTTAAAAAAGCTGAATCAGTCAATTTCTCTTAAGAAAACATACCAAATGAAAAAAGCTGGAATCCTTTGCATGGTAAGGAATCCAGCTTTCTTCGTTTTCTTATTTTAGCTGCAGATTTTTATAATCCCAAAGCCTTGGCAGTGGTGCAGATGAAGTCCTGCACATTGGTGACGATGCCTCTTGCGGACAGACTGCCTCTGTCAGCCAGTTTATTAACGGCAAATTCAGAAATATCCACACAGTAGAAATAAATCTGCCGCACAGTACCATCTGCCATAACCCGATAAGAGGGAGTCATATTCCCTGTGGCAATGGTGTGGAGCATGGTTGCCATGCAAATGACAGTGGTGGCGCTGCGAATCTGGTCACGCATGGCATTCTGGGCTTCATATACATTGCCGAAAACAGGCGGCAGGGGACCGTCGTCCCGGATGGAGCCTGCAAGGACATAAGGCACATGGTATTTTTCGCAGTTGTAAATGATGCCGTTGTCGATGTGCTCTTTTTCCAGAAAAGCGGGAATGCTTTCGTGGAAACGTACCCGATTGATGGTGTCCAGATGGTTGTAATGTCCGTTTGGCTGGTTTTTCTGGGTGTAGATGTTCTGTCCCAGAGCAGTGTTCAGATATGCGCCTTCCAGGTCGTGGGTGGCAAGGGCATTGCCTGCCATGAGGGCGTGAACGTATCCTCCTGCAATCATTTTGGAAAAAGCATCTCTTGCGTCTTTGTCAAAGGTGAAAGCGGGACCAAGCACCCAGACGATTTTCCCATGGTCACGGTCATGACGGAGGATTTCGTACAGTTCATTATAATCTTTGGAAAAGGCTGTTTCCCGGGAACGTCCCTGACGGAAAGCAAAAACTTCCTGCAATTCCCTTTCTTCGGAAAAGCCGTTAGCATGAACATAAATGCCCTGAGAACCGTCCTCTGTGCGTCCGATGGCAATGAGGTCGCCTTTTTTCAGCAGACGGAATTCACGCACAATGATTTTTCCATTTTCATAAACAGCGACGCAGTCCATGCGGCTTTCTTCTGCCAGCAGCCATGTACCGTTGACTTTGAAATATTCCGGGAAAATGCTCATGGCGTGATACTGTTCCGGTGCCACGCCGTCAAAGGGTGTAGGCTGGAAACAGACATCCGGCGCGTCAGCCAGAAAAGGCTGTGTGAAATCCGGCGGTGTATAGGGGCGCAGTGAAAAACTCATATCAATTCTCCTTTATATAGATTTTGAACGATGGATGGAAAAAAGCAGATAAGATTTGCCCATGCGGTCTAATGTTTCCGCTTCCTGTGCCATGCCGATGGCTTTGGCAACGGAAAGGGAAGGGTAATTGTCAGAAGCGATGGCTGCATAGACAACAGGTTCTTTGCGGACAGAAAAGGCAAACTGTACACAGGCGGCAGCGGCTTCTTTGGCATAGCCGTTCTTGCGCTGGGAAGGTGTGATGCCGTAGCCGATTTCCCAGAGCATCCGTCTGCCAAAACGCTGGAATGTCAGTCCAGCCTGACCAATGAGGGTATCGTCATCCTTTCGGCAGACACCCCAGATGCCAAAGTTCTGCCGGTAACGCTGCTGCTGTCTGGTGAGCCAGTTTTGCAGTTCTGATTGCGAAAACTGACGTTCATAAAAATTACGTTGTCCGTTCATCATTTCCAGCAGCTGGGGCAGGTCTGCTTCTGTCAATTCCCGCAGATACAGACGGGGTGTTTCCCAAATCATGTCTTTGTTTCCTCGAAAAAGCGGCTGTAAAGGTCTTCTTTTCGGTCTGCTTTCAGGGGGAATTCTGCCCGATATGCTTCTGCTTCTTTGGGGTCGATTTCCACCACAGCCAGTTCATTTTCTCCTGTCAGATGGGCTAAAATTTCCCCTGTGGGAGAGATGAGCATGCTGTCACCAGTGTAAGTGAGGGTGCGGTCTTTGCCGCTGCGGTTGACACCTACGATGAAGCTCTGGTTTTCAATGGCGCGTGCCTGCAGGAGTGTTTTCCAGTGACCCACACGGGCAACGGGCCAGTTGGCAATGACGGTCATAACAAGGCTCTTTTTGGAAGCAGCCTGAAAGATTTCCGGGAACCGCAGGTCATAGCATACAAAAGGGGAAAGGGGCACGCCGTCCACCTGACAGAATGTCAGCGCATCGCCGCCGCTGTAATACTTGGCTTCCGCACCATAGGAGAAGGGGTGGATTTTGGCATAATCCGCCAGAATATGACCGTTTTTGTCCATAACAATGCTGTGATTCCGCGCCGTTCCATCTTCTAAAAAGATTACGCCGAAAACAACAGCCATCTGGAATTTTTTTGCCACATCCTGAAAGAAAATAATGGTTTTGCTGTTTTCCTTTAATTCTCCATAGGTGGCAGGGGACATGGTAAAGCCTGTCAGTGTCATTTCAGGAAAGACAATGAGGTCAGCCTCTTTTGCTGCGGCTTTTTCCATGAGCTCCACACAGGTTTTCATGGCAAAACCCTTATCCTCAAAACCCATATCCAGCTGTGCCAATGCGATTTTCATACACAAAAACCTCCTTCGTTATTCCCAGTTTTTCCATACGTCCGGGCAGTAACCCAGTGTGAATTCCTTTCCGTTGCGGACGATGGGTGTCCGAAAAAGGGCAGGATTTTCAAAAAGGGTGCCTTCCCGTTTTTTCTCGTCGATATAATCCATATATAAATCTTTGTATGCCTTTGCTTTGCGGTCAATCATGTCTTCCACGTCGATGCATCGCTTTGCAGATTCAAATACGCTTTTGCTCATGCCGAAACGGTGGATGTCGATGGACTGAAAAGGGATTTTCCGTTCCTTGAAATACCGTTCCGCTTTCTTGGTGTCGAAACATTTTTTTGCGCCGTAAATTTGAATATTCATATAAAACTCCTTTCCTGTGGGCATCTTCTGGAAAAATATTTTTCTGAAGATAGCCGTTGCAGCTCCTTTTCAGGAAGAAAAAATAGAGGGGAAGCTGCTTTGGGGTTTGCTGATTTTATTTTACTCCTTTGGTGCAAAAGACACAAGACAAGGGGGAAGGATTATGGTATACTTTGAGAAACAGGAAAAGGAGCGGATTGAGATGAAAATGATTTCATGGAACGTTAATGGTCTGCGGGCAGCTGTAGGCAAAGGCTTTTTGGATTATTTCAAAGAAGCGGACGCAGACATTTTTTCCATACAGGAAACAAAATTGCAGGAAGGACAGATTGACCTGCCCACAGAAGGCTATCACCAGTACTGGAATTATGCGGAAAAGAAAGGCTATTCCGGTGTGGCAGTATTTACCAAACAGGAACCCATTTCCGTTTCTTACGGCTTGGGCATTGAGGAGCATGACAAAGAGGGGCGTGTCATTACACTGGAGTTTGAGAAATTCTATCATGTGACCGTTTATACGCCTAATTCCCAGCAGGAAAACGCCCGTCTGGATTACCGCATGACTTGGGATGATGCTTTCCGGGCATATTTACAGGAATTGGACAAAACAAAACCTGTCATCGTCTGCGGCGACCTGAATGTGGCACATACGGAAATTGACCTGAAAAATCCTTCCACCAACCGCAGAAACGCAGGCTTTACAGACGAAGAAAGAGGGAAATTTACAGAACTGCTGGAAGCAGGCTTTGTGGATACCTTCCGTCATTTTTATCCTGACTTGACAGGTACATATTCCTGGTGGAGTTATCGTTTTAACGCCAGAAAGAATAATGCCGGATGGCGTATTGACTATTATGTGGTTTCCGAGCGTCTGAAGGATGCATTGCAGGACGCGAAAATCCACAGTGACATTATGGGGTCGGACCACTGCCCTGTGGAATTGGATATTGCTTTGTAAGATCAAAAGAATCTTTCATTGGATACGGAGGTGCATGGGTTATGTTGTACATTGGATGGAAAAAGATCTATGAGGGGTATGATGTTGTTCTGGTAGGACGTATCAAAGAAGCGCTGCGGGAAAGCGGTGTGGAATGTAAAGTGCGTGTGGATAATCCTGTTCAAAACAGAATGTCCAGAGATGTTGCCTTTGGGGGGAATCCGCTGATCATCAATAACATTGGGGTAGATACCTCAGCAAATGCGTACAGCGTTTATGTGCCGAAAGAAAAGAAAGAATTTGCGGAAGCCGTTGTTCATGGGATTAACCGGGAAGATTAAAGAGGGCTACCAAGTGAAACCATAAGAAAAAGCCGAAACTTCTAAAAAGAGGTTTCGGCTTTTGTTGGGTGCTTTAGCTTAACAAAACCCCTAGTTCTACTAGGGGTAAATAAAATACTTTAGTATATTTTTTTTGAATGATAATTACTATGGATTTACTAATTATCAAATGAAGGATAGATATGCAATATTAAATTAAAATACTGTATTCTCAATTATAGTACCTGTTTACAGGTTGCAGTGCAAATAAATGCGATGATATTTTTCGATGCCCCTTTTAGGGGTCGGCACGTAATACCCCTTCTAGGGGTTGATCAAACCACTAGTTTACTAGTGGTTTTGATTTTGCATTCGATAGTTTTTATTTTTCCAGTTCTGCCAGTTTTTCCAGAATCTGATTGCTTCTGTCAATGAAAGCAGTCATTTCTTCGCTGGTCAGTGTTCTGTGGCTCATGAGTGCCAGATCGTATACCTGATGGCAGATCATGTCGCAATCTTCTTTCTTGTCTTCTTTGCCTGCTGCGTCCATAAGGAACTGCACCAGTTTATTGGATTTGTTCAGCACCAGTGTTTCATCAGGTTTTACCTGTGCAAACATGGCTTTGTACATTTCGTTGTCACCATAAGCTTCCATCATTTCCATCATACGACGGCTTTCTTCACTGAGCAGAATCATAGCGGATACATTTTGCGCTTTCAGGTTTTCCGCTTTGACTTTCAGATTTTCGTTGCCCAATACGCCGCGGAACAGATTTTCCATCTGGGTATTTGCAAAGGCGTCTGCCTGTTTCTTTGCTTCGCTTTCTTCGCCTTCTGTTTTTTCCTGCAAAGTATCAGTGATGTCCGCGTCGATACGCTGTACCTTTACGCCGGGATTTTTGTATTCCAGGAAGGAAACGAAGGGTTTATCCACAGGAGAAGTGAGGATTGCCGCTTCCAGACCCTGTTCTTTGAACATACGGATATACTGTGCCTGCTGTGCTTCGTCGGTAACAAAGAAAATTTTGTTTTCGTGTTTTTCTTTGTTCTTTTCCAGATATTCCGCAACGGTTTCGTATACGCCGTCGGTGGTCTTTAACAGCAGTGCGTCTTTGATTTTGTCATAGAGTTTTTCTTCACGCATGCAGCCGTATTTGAAGAACATGCCGATGTCATCCCAGAAACCTTCGTAAGCAGTTCTGTCAGCTTTGAACAGCTGATTCAGTTTGTCCGCTACTTTCTTGGTGATGTAGCTGTTCATTTTTTCCACATAGCCGTCGTTCTGCAATGCGCTTCTGGATACATTCAGAGGCATGTCGGGGCAGTCCAGAACGCCTTTGAGAAGCAGCAGGAATTCAGGTACCACTTCTTTGATGTTATCTGCGATGTATACCTGATTGGAGTACAGTTTGATCTGACCTTCCACAACATCCATCTGTTCTACCAGTTTAGGGAAGTACAGGATGCCTTTCAGACGGAAAGGATAGTCCATGTTCAGGTGAATCCAGAACAGAGGGTCATTCAGGTCGAAGAATACTTTGTGGTAGAATGCTTTATATTCTTCATCGGTACAGTCTTTGGGCTGTTTCAGCCAAAGGGGAGAAGGATCGTTCAGAGGTTTGGGTTCTTCCTCTTTTTCCTCTTCTTTTTCACTGCCTTCAGCGCTTTCTGTTTCTTCTGCTTTATCTTTGTTTGCTTTTGCCAGAATTTCGTCCTTTGTCAATGTGGCAGCTTCTTCCTGAGAAATATGGATGGTGTTGTCTTTTTTCTCGGGTTCTACTTTTTCTTCGTCATTGGTGATGACATCGATAAAGATAGGAACGGGCATGAATGCGCAGTATTTCTGCAATGCTTCGTACATTTTGCTTTCATCCAGGAATTCTTCGCCGTCTTCGCTCACGTGCAGTGTGATGGTGGTACCGCGTTCTGTACGGGTGCCGTCTGCCATTTCGTAGTCGATGCCGTCTGCACAGCTCCATTTTGCAGCTGCTGCGCCGGGCAGGTAGGACAATGTATCAATTTCTACTTTATCGGCTACCATGAAAGCGGAGTAGAAGCCCAGACCGAAATGACCGATGATTTCGTTGTCGCCATCTGCTTTTTCTTCGTATTTGGACAGGAAATCTGTTGCGCCGGAGAAGGCGATCTGGTTGATGTATTTCTTGATTTCCTCGTCGGTCATACCGATACCGTTATCCACAATCTGCATGATTTTTTCGTCTTTGTTCAGTACCACATGAACGGAAAAGCTTTCATCAGCGGGGATGTGGTCTGCTTCCCCCATGATCATCAGCTTTTTCAGTTTGGTTACTGCGTCACAGGCATTGGATACCAGTTCACGGATGAAAATATCCTTATCGGTATAGAGCCATTTTTTGATAATTGGTAAGAAATTTTCACTGTTAATGGAAAGATTCCCTTTTTCATTCATACTATTCAGCCTCCTATTGATAGATGGAAAAATCCATATATTTTCTGCTTTACAAAGAATATTGTAACACTCGGAGGACAAAAGTCAAGAAAAAATTAGCACTCAATCAAATTGAGTGCTAACAAAATTTCGAATATTAATTTTCTTTCTGAATGGCAATGCCATGGCTCTGGCAAAAGTCCAGCACCCAGCTTTCCCACTGGGCTTCGTGGGTCTTATCCAGAGAAAAACTTTCCTGAGCGGCAGAAAGGGTGCACAGCAGGGTATCCTCACGGAATAACAGATTCCAGAACAGCGCCTTTGTGTTGGGGAAAGATGCTGTTTTTTCCTGAGAAAGGGAAAGGACGAGCTTCATGTTCTTGGGTGTTTTCTTTCCTTTCACTGCCTGAAACACAAGGGACTTGATTTCGCTCCAGCTGCACCATGGCTCTGTGACGGTTTCGTCGTAATAATCCAGATCCCGTTTGCCGTCAATGGAAACGTAGGCAAAAGCGGAGATTTCTCCCCGTCGAAAAGCAAAATCGTCAAAGGCATCGCCCTTTAAGAGCAGTGCCATAAAGTGTCTGGTGTCTGGTATGGTAAAAGCAAGCATTGCTGTATCCTCCTTTGGTTTCTTCGCCTGTCATTATACATTTTTTTGCCCTCTTTGACAATGCGCGGGAGGCGGAAAGGAAAAATCATGTATTTTTATTGCGTTTGATGCCATGCTATATTATAATGAAAGACAAGTATTTTTAATGTAAGAGGAAGTAGGAGGGAAAACCCTATGGCAGAAGAAAAAACAATGGAAAACAGTGGTCTGGGTGCCACCGGTAACTTTATACATAACTATATCCAGGCAGACCTGGAAGGGGAACTGAATAAAATTCATACCCGTTTCCCGCCGGAACCCAATGGCTATCTGCACATTGGTCACGCAAAATCCATTTGCCTGAACTTTGGTCTGGCAAAACTTTACGGCGGCAAATGCAACCTGCGTTTTGACGACACCAACCCCACAAAAGAAGATGTGGAATATGTAGAAAGCATTCAGGAAGACGTAAAATGGCTGGGCTTCGACTGGGAAGACAGACTGTACTACGCTTCTTCCTATTTCCAGAAATATTATGAAGTGGCAGTGAAACTCATCAAAGAAGGCAAAGCTTTCGTATGTGACCTGACAGCGGAAGAAATGCGTCAGTACAGAGGTACACTGAGCACACCCGGTAAAGAAAGCCCTTACCGCAATCGTAGTGTGGAAGAAAATCTGGACTTGTTTGAACGGATGAAAGCAGGGGAATTCCCTGACGGTTCTCATACACTGCGTGCGAAAATCGACATGGCTTCTCCCAACATCAACATGAGAGACCCTGTTCTTTATCGTATTTCCCATGCGGCACACCATACAACCGGTACAGAATGGTGCATCTACCCTATGTATGACTTTGCCCATCCTCTGGAAGATGCCATCGAAGGCATTACCCACTCCATTTGTACCATGGAATTTGAAGACCATCGTCCTCTGTACGACTGGGTAGTTAGAGAAGCTGGTTATACCGTAAATCCTCCCAGACAGATTGAATTTGCCCGTCTGGGTATGACAAATACTGTTATGAGTAAGAGAAAACTCCGTGCGCTGGTAGAAGACGGTCTGGTTGACGGCTGGGATGACCCTCGTATGCCCACCATCAGCGGTCTGCGCCGCAGAGGTTATACACCTGAATCCATTCGTGATTTCTGCGAACGTATCGGTGTATCCAAAGCAAACAGCATGGTAGACAGCGGTCTGCTGGATTACTGTATCCGTGACGACCTGAAAGCAAAAGTGCCTGTTGTCATGGCAGTTCTGGACCCTCTGAAACTGGTTATCACAAACTATCCTGAAGAACAGGTAGAAATGATGGAACTGGAAAACAACCCTGAAAATCCTGAACTGGGCACAAGACTGGCACCTTTCACAAGAGAACTGTATATCGAACGGGAAGACTTTATGGAAGAACCTGTGAAAAAATTCTTCCGTCTGGCTCCCGGCAAAGAAGTTCGTCTGAAAGGGGCTTACTTCGTAACATGCACCGATTTTGTCAAAGACGAAAACGGCAATGTGGTAGAAGTACACTGCACATATGACCCTGAAACAAGAAGCGGCAGTGGTTTTGAAGGCAGAAAGGTCAAAGGTACCCTGCACTGGGTAAGCGCTTCCGACAACGTGAAGGCAACAGCAAGACTGTACGACTACATGATGCTGGATAACCCTGACGATCCCAGCGGCGAAATGATCATGAACCCCAACTCTCTGGAAGTGAAGGAAAATGTAATCATTGAAAAATCCATCGCCGGTGCACAGAAAGGCCAGCGTTATCAGTTCATGCGTAACGGTTACTACATTGTAGATACCAAAGATACTACAGAAGATCATCTGGTATTCAACCGTATCGTGCCTCTGAAGAGCTCTTTCAAACTGAAATAAGATGATAGACAAAGCGTGTGTGTCTGAAAAGACATACACGCTTTTTTATCATGAGCAAGCAAAATATTTTTTGGTGAATGTACACTTTTGTATTGCAACAGTGGAAAAATAGGTGTATAGTTTTTGCATATGTATTCAAAATGGCGGGGGAACAGTGACAGTGTTTTTCTGGATAAAAAGAAGGAGGTACAAAGGAAAAGCAGGGAGAGTTCACAGAATTACCAAAGAAGATTATATATACAGAATATGGTATAAAATATACTGTATATTGTATATATAATGAAATTTTCATGATTCAGGAGGAGGTAAATATGTTTCAACACGCGAACAAAGCCCTCATCGCAGCGGCTTTTTTATTTTGGCAATTGTCATCATTCCTATTGTGCTGGTGCCGGAAGCCATGGTAGCAGCCATTGGACAGGTTTATAACTTCATTACAACAGATATGGCATGGCTGTATTTGCTCATCGGTTTTGGTATGGCAGTAGGTGCCATCGTGCTCCTGACGACGAAATTTGGGGATATTCGTCTGGGGGACGGGATGCAAAGCCGCATTATAAAACATTTACTTGGATCGCTATGAACCTTTGCTCCGCGTTGGCAGCAGGTATCCTGATCTTTGGCATGTGTGAATGGATGTACTATGTAACAGGTACGCCTTTCGGCATCGAACCTTATTCCGTGCAGGTCTATGAATATGCTTCCGCTTACGGCATGTTCCATTGGGGCTTTTCTGCATGGGCGTTTTATCTGGTGGCAGGGGTAGCCATCGGGTATCTGTACTGGAATAAAAAAATCGGCGATTTGCGTATTTCCGCCCTGTGCAGCAACCTCATCGGCGGTGACTCCAAAGGGAAAAAAGCCTTCCGCTGGGTGCTGGATGCCATCATGGTATTTTGTTATTTCATGGCAATGATGACCACCGTCGGCATCGGTACACCTGTTATGGGGGAACTGGCAAGCAGCCTGCTGGTCATTGAAAACTCTTTTGCGCTGAAAATCGGCATCATCATCATTTTCTGTCTGTTCTTTACCCTTTCTACATCCAAAACCATTGCAAAAGGTATGGGACGCATCAGTGACTTCAACGTATGGCTGGCAATTGCCTTTTTCATTTTCGTACTCATCGTTGGGGACACCAGCTTTATTCTGAATAATATCGTCATGGCAATCGGTACCAATATCCGTGAATTTGTCCGCATGAGCTTTAACTCTGATGCCATTGCCCAGACAGGCTTTGTACAGAACTGGACCATTTTCTACTGGGCTTGGTATGTGGCACTGACATTTATGTGCGGTCTGTGGATTGCCAGAACTTCTTACGGCAGAACATTCCGTGAAATCACCGTGGCAAACTGCATTTGGGCAGTATTGGCATGTTGGGTAACATTCGGTATTCTGGGTAACTATGGCATGGGTCAGGAACTGTTCCATGGCCAGAATTTCTCCGGCGTCATCAGCGAAGTAGGCAACAACGGCGTTACATTGCTGGTACTGCAGACCATGCCTTTGCCGAAACTTTGCATTTTCGTATTCATGATTCTGATTTTCTTCAATCTGGCAACTTCTGCCACAGCAAACGGCACTGCTTTGAGTATGTATACATCCAAAGGTCTGAAAGCCGATGAAGAACCCAATAGCTGGTACAAAACATTCTGGTGTGTACTGTTTATGATCATTCCTGTAGGCATTTTGCTGCTGGAACACAGCGTGGAAGGACTAAATGTGCTTAGTACCATTCAGTCCCTCATCACCATTTCCTCTCTGCCTGTGTTGGTAGCGCTGGTCGTATTGTTCTGGTCTTTCGGCAAAGTCCTGCGCAAAGATATTTCCGATGGCACTATCCGTCAGTATGTGGATAAGAGCAAAGAAAACAAATGGGGGAATGGCTGATGGAAGAAAAATATGTAAATGCTTCTATCGCATGGACACAGCAGTTTTGCCGTATCAACAGCTTTTTGGGTGCAGGCAAACGGGAAGCGGTGTTTCTGGCAGGAAAAATACTGAAAGAATCCTGTGACGCGAATGTCACTGTTTATGATGCTGATACAGAAGAACCTTATATCATCGCGGCGAAAACATGCGAAAATCCAAAATTCCAGCTTTTGCTGGAAGGTCATCTGGATGTGGTTTCTCCCGAAGGCATGGAACATCCTTTTGACGCGGAGATCAAAGACGGCATTTTGTATGGTCGTGGCTCCGTGGATATGAAAGGCGGCTGCGGTTCCATGCTGGCGGCATTTGTGAATGCTTGCCAGAAACCCCTGGAAGGAGATTTGTACCTGATGTTTTCCACAGACGAGGAATACGCTGGGGAAGAAATCAAAAAAGCTTTGGAAAAGGATTATCTGCCGAAAGTGGATTTTGCCCTGATTGCGGAACCGACTGGTGGAACCATGGCAACAGCACACAAAGGGGAAGCATGGATTGATGTGGAATTTTTCGGTAAAAGCGCCCATTCCAGCATGCCTCACATGGGGAAAAACGCCATTTATATGGCAACAGCATTTTTGCAGAAATTACAGGCATATCTGCCGGAATTGGAACAAATGGCACATCCCCTTTATGGTGCACCTACCATGAGCGTAGGTGTCATGGAAGGCGGCAGCACTCCTAATGTGGTGCCCCCTTACGCAAAAATGACCATTGACCTGCGGTATCTGCCGGGACAGAAATCAGAACTGTTTTTGCAGAAATTGCAGGAACTGGCTGCGGCATGTAAGGTAGAAGACCCTGACTTTTCCGTGAAAATTACCAAGACCGGCGAATGGAACGATGTCTGCACAGACAGAGAAGGCGCGATTTTCCTGCGTATCTGGCAGGCGGCTTCCAAAGCATTGGGAAAAGATGTGGAACTGACTGTTATGACTGGCTGGGGCGAAGGCGGTTTCATGAACCTCTACGGCATCCCTGTGGTATACTTTGGTCCCGGGGAAAATGGCATGTCCCATCGTCCCGAAGAACAGATTCATGTGGATGAAATCAAAAAAGTGGCATTGGCTTATGAACAGATCATCAACGAGGTGTGTGGCATGAAACGAAATACATTGGAAGAAGTTTTGAAACAGACAGGTATTATGATGGCAGATGGCGCCATGGCAACAGAACTGGAACGGATGGGCTGCGACCTGAACGACTCTCTTTGGAGCGCAAAGGTACTGGCAGAACAGCCGGAACTCATCGGAAAAGTACACCGCAGCTATTTTGAAGCAGGCGCAGACTGCGGTATCACTGCAAGCTATCAGGCAACCATCGACGGTTTCTGCAAACGCGGTTATACAGAAGCGGAAGCGGAAGAACTCATCCGCCGTTCTGTGGACATCATGGTGAAGGAAAGAGAAGATTGGTGGCAGGCAGAAGGCAAAGACGCTGGCAGAGCTTATCCTCTGGTATGCGCTTCCGTTGGACCTTATGGGGCATATCTGGCTGATGGCTCCGAATACCACGGCAATTATGGCGTTTCAAAAGAAGATTTGCGCAACTTCCATAAACGTCGTATGGAACTGTTGTGGGATGCAGGGGCTGACCTTTTCGCAGTGGAAACCATTCCTTGTCTGGATGAAGCACTTGTGGCAGCGGAACTGACACAGGAAATGAACGCGGCATGCTGGATCAGCTTCAGCTGCAAAAATGAAACAGAAATCAGCGACGGCACAAAGATTGCAGACTGTGCAAAAGCGCTGGAAGCCTTTGAATGTGTAAAAGCCATCGGCATCAACTGCACAGCCCCTCATTTTGTGGCAAGCCTCATCAAAGAAATCAAAAACAACAGCACAAAACCCATCATCGTATACCCCAACAGCGGTGAAGAATACGACCCTGTTACAAAAACATGGCATGGCAATAAAGATGGTAAATGCTACTGTGATTTTGCGGCAGAATGGATTGCTGCTGGTGCGAAAATCGTTGGCGGCTGCTGCCGTACCACACCGGATAATATCCGGGAAGTGGCAGAATTGGCAAGAAAGAAATAAGTTTGGATTGCCAGAAAGTAAAAGACAGAGAACTGTAAGCAAATTCCACTTAAGAAAACATGAAACTTCCTTTTTCTTGATTTTTTAAGGAAAATTACGACGGCTGTCTACGGAAGGAAACATACGAAAAAACAGGAAAGCTGAAATCTTCTATTATGATAAGGATTTCAGCTTTCTTTGTTTTCTTATGAAGATATCCCTTACGCATTTTTCTGTCTTTTTTTGTTGACATAAATATTAAAGAAAAATTAAAAAAGTCTGCCGTGCATCTTCCAATTTACTGTTTATAATGGGCACCAGAATATGTGAACGTATGTAAGAGGAGGAAAGCACCATGACAAAGAAAAAGAAGATGATCATAGCAGCTGTAGCCGTTGTTTTGATTGCCGGCGGGTTGAAAGTGGCTTTGGGCAGCAGACAGACAGAACCTACAGGAACACCTGTGACAACAGGAACAGTAGTGCGTCAGGATCTGGAAGAAGTTCTGAAGCAGAAAGCAACGCTGGAAGGCACAGAAAGCGCGGAAGTGGCTTCCAAACTCCATTATGAAGTCAAGCAGGTACTGGTAAAAGAAGGAGATAAAGTCACAAAAGGTCAGCTTTTGGCAGTGCTGGACAGCGGCGATATTCAGGACCAGATTGCCCAGACAAAAGGTGACATCCAGCTTCTGGAATATCAGCAGCAGGAAACACTGGCAGAGCGTCAGCGCCAGATTGACAACGCTTTGATGGAAAAAGAAAATGCGGCAAAAGATTATAAAGACAAACAGGACCTCTTTGCCATTGGTGCAGCCAGTCAGGCAGAAGTGGATGCGGCAAAAGATGCGCTGGATAAAGCACAGAGAGCCTTGGACGACATTCCCAATGAAAATGGAAAGGCTGTTCTGACTTCCTCTGAAAAACAGACAAAGGCAAATGCCCAGCAGAAAGCCAGCATCCAGTCCTCTACCCTCAGCGACTGCCAGATTCGCAGTGCCATCAGCGGCACCGTTACCAGAGTGAATACAACAGTTGGCCGTTTTGCCGATGAATCCGAGGATAACAAGCCTATGTTTGTCATTGAAAATCTGGAAACTTTGCAGATGAAAGTCCTTGTGAGCGAAAATGACATTGACCGTGTGCAGGTAGGGCAGGAAGTGGAAATCTCCGCCGATGTACTGGGCAAAGAAACCGTACAGGGTGTGGTAGAACGGATTTCTCCCACAGGGGAAGCGAAAAGCTCCACATCTTCCGAAAGAGTCATTCCCGTTTACATCAAAGTAAAAGAAGAAAATGAAAAACTCATTGCTGGCATCAACGCCAACGCTACCATCAAAATCGCTTCTGCAAAAGATGCACTGGTGGTTCCTCTGGAAGCTTTGGCAGAACTGGAAGATGGCACCACAGCCGTTTATACCGTAACAGATGCAGGAACCGTACATATTGTGCCTGTTACACTGGGTCTGGAAACAGATTTGCAGGCAGAAATCAAGTCTGACGAAATCAAAGAAGGACAGACGATCATTCTCAATCCCGGTGCAGCCATGACAGAAGGTATGGCAGTAACGGTACAGTAGGGGTGATGCCATATGAAAGAAATCATCAAAATTGAAAATTTGAATAAAACATATGATACCGGTGCCATTCAGGTCCATGCCCTGCGAGGGATCAACCTGACCATCCATGAAGGGGAATATGTAGCCATCATGGGGCAGTCCGGTTCTGGGAAATCCACATTGATGAATATTCTGGGATGTATGGACAGACAGTTTTCCGGCACTTATGAACTGGACGGCATCAGCATTGCCCAGCAGAGCGAAAACCAGCTTTCTGCCATCCGCAACCAGAAAATCGGCTTCGTTTTTCAGGCATTCCAGCTCATTCCCAGAACTTCTGCATTAAAAAATGTAGAAATCCCCATGATTTACGCGGGTATGAAGGCAGACGCAAGAAAAGCGAAAGCTGCTGCCCTGTTGGAAAAGGTAGGCCTGGGACAGCGTATCCATCATATGCCAAATGAACTTTCCGGCGGTCAGAAACAGCGTGTTGCCATCGCAAGGGCATTGGCAAATGACCCTGCCATCATTCTGGCAGACGAACCTACCGGGAATCTGGATACAAAGGCGTCTTATGAAATCATGGAGTTTTTCACCAATCTGAATAAAGAAGGGGCGACCGTAGTGGTCGTTACCCATGAAGAAGAAATCGCTGCTTATACAGACCGTATCATCCGGTTCCAGGATGGGCAGATCATCAGTGACAAAAAGGTGGTGAAGGGCTCATGTTGATTTTTGAAAATATCCGTTTGGCGCTTTCCTCCATTCGTGCCAATAAAATGCGCTCTTTTCTGACTATGCTGGGTATGATCATCGGCATCAGCTCCGTCATTGCCATTGTTTCCCTGGGGGATACCATGCGGAGTGTTGTGGCAAATGAATACAAGAATGTAGGTCTGGGGCTGGCATATATGTATATCAATCCTCCAGATGACACCTATGGAGATAATACATATTTCACCACCGCAGACGCGGAAAAACTCAAAGAAGCCATGGGCGATGATCTGGCTTATGTGGGCTTCAATCAGAGTCTGCGAAAGGACATGACTGTTGGCAGAAGAACAAAAACACTGTATGTAAGCGGTCTGGCGGAAAATCCCACAGCTATGAAAAATCTGAAGATTATTTACGGCAGAATGCTCAGCGATAAAGATTTTCAGGAAAAGCGCCATCACATCGTTTTGCAGAAAGAAACAGCAGAAGGATTTTTCGGAGATGCCAATGCTGTTGGGAAAACCGTCAAAGTGAAGCTCAATGAAGATCAGGAAGAATTTCTGGTAGTAGGTGTATATGAAAATCAGGATTCCGCATTGATGAAGGCTTTGCAGGGGGGCAGCATGGAGTTTGCCTATATTCCCGAAAGCCTTATGGTGACAGAAGATTCCTACAACTGGTCTCTTTATTTCGTGGTATCTGATGTGAATCAGATGGATAGTATGAAATCTCGTGTGACAGCTTATATGGCGCGCATGAAGAATTTACAACCGGAATATATCGTCATGAGTTCCGCTTCTGAAGAAATGGGCATGATTGACAGCATGCTGGGTTCCCTGTCCGCAGTGGTGGGTGCCATTGCAGCCATTTCCTTGGTGGTAGGCGGTATTGGTATCATGAATATCATGCTGGTATCCGTTACAGAACGTACCCGTGAAATCGGTATCCGAAAAGCCCTTGGTGCAAGAACAAGAGATATCCTTACCCAGTTCTTGATCGAGGCTGCCATGATTTCTGCCGCAGGTGGGCTCATTGGTACCATCCTTGGCATATCGGTGGTTGCCATTGGCGGTATGCTTTTTGGCATTACAACGGTGGTGAAACCACAGGTGATTGTCATTGCAGTGGCATTCTCCGCCATGGTTGGTTTGGGATTTGGGCTGTATCCTGCACGAAAGGCAGCCAAAGCAGACCCTGTTATCGCTCTGCGTTATGAATAAAAAAATGTAACAAATTGATAGAAAAGGTGTAAAACATGGAAAAATTTCATGGGTTACACCTTTTTTTGTGTTGATTTTCCTGCGAGTATGGTATAATACCTAGATGATAAATACGGAAGGGGGCTATTTTATATGGAACAGGAAGTACAGACAACTGAACAAAGACCGTTTACACATCTTCATGTCCATACGGAATACAGCCTTCTGGACGGTTCTGCGAAAATCAAAGAACTGGTAGAGCGTGTCAAAGAACTGGGCATGGACAGCATCGCCATCACAGACCATGGTGCCATGTATGGTGCCATTGAGTTTTACAAGGCGGCGAAAGAAGTGGGCATCAAGCCCATCATCGGCTGTGAGGTTTATGTGGCAGCTGGTTCCCGCCTGACAAAAGAAGGCAAGGGCGGCGGTTATTACCATCTGGTGCTTCTGGCAGAAAACGAAACAGGTTATCATAATCTGATTAAGCTGGTTTCTTATGGTTTTATCGACGGATTTTATTATAAACCTCGTGTAGATAAAGAACTGCTGCGGCAGTACCACGAGGGAATCATTGCGTCTTCCGCCTGTCTGGCAGGGGAAGTGGCAAGGGATGTGCTGACATTATCCTATGACCACGCCAAGGAAGCCGCTTTGGAATATGAAGAAATTTTCGGCAAAGGCAATTTTTTCCTGGAATTGCAGAATCACGGCATGGCAGAACAGAAACGTGTCAACGAGGCACTGATTCGTATGTCCAAGGAAACGGGGATTCCCCTCATTGCCACCAATGACAGCCATTATATTTATAAAGAGGACGCAGTGCCTCACGATATCCTCCTGTGTATCCAGACTGGGAAAACTGTGGAGGATGAAGACCGTATGCGGTATGAGGGCGGACAGTTTTATGTGAAAAGCCCTGAAGAAATGTATGACCTTTTCGGCGACGTGCCGGAAGCCTTGGAAAATACCGTAAAAATCGCTAAGCGGTGCAATGTGGAATTTGTGTTCCATGATTTGAAACTGCCCCGATTCGATGTGCCGGAGGGCAAAACAGCACCAGAGTACCTCCGGGAATTGTGCTATGATGGTTTTGCCATGCGGTATCCGGACCCGAAGCCAGAGTGGAAGGAACGACTGGAATACGAACTGCATACCATTGAAACCATGGGCTATGTGGATTATTTCCTCATTGTTTGGGACTTTATCAAATATGCCAAAGACCATGGTATCATCGTAGGTCCGGGACGTGGTTCCGCTGCCGGCAGTATGGTTTCTTACTGTTTGCAGATTACCACCATTGACCCCCTGCGATATGACCTGATTTTTGAACGTTTCCTGAATCCCGAACGTGTCAGCATGCCTGATATTGACGTGGATTTCTGTTATGAACGCAGACAGGAAGTCATTGACTACGTGATTTCTAAGTACGGCGAAGACCATGTGGCACAGATTGTCACATTCGGTACCCTGGCGGCAAGGGCTGCCATCAAAGACGTGGGTCGTGCACTGGCAATGCCTTACGCCGATGTGGACAGGATTTCTAAGATGATTCCCACGGAATTGGGCATCACCATCAAAAAAGCCCTGCAAATGAACCCCGACCTGAAAAAGGCTTATGAAAACGAAGAAGATACCCACCATTTGATTGATATGTCCATGCGTCTGGAAGGTCTGCCAAGACATTCTTCCACCCATGCGGCAGGGGTTGTCATTTGTCGGGAACCGGTTATGGAATATGTGCCCCTCAGTGCCAATGACGGGCAGGTCAATACCCAGTACACCATGACATTGTTGGAAGAACTGGGGCTTTTGAAAATGGACTTCCTGGGGCTGAGAACTCTGACGGTTATCCAGAATGCAGTGCAGGAAGTGGAGCGTATCCATGGTGTGAAACTGGATATGGAACATCTGCCGGACAACGACCCGGCGGTGTATCAGCTCATTAGCCAAGGGAAAACGGAAGGCGTGTTCCAGCTGGAAAGCGGCGGCATGAAGCAGTTCATGCGGGAACTAGAGCCTACCTGTCTGGAAGATTTGATTGCGGGGATTTCCCTCTATCGTCCGGGTCCCATGGATTTTATTCCCAAGTATATCAAAGGGAAAAACGACAAAGACAATATTCAGTATACCCATCCGGCTTTGGAGCCGATTTTGAAAAATACTTACGGCTGTATCGTCTATCAGGAACAGGTTATGCAGATTGTGCGTGATTTGGCTGGATATAGTCTGGGACGAAGCGACTTGGTGCGCCGTGCCATGAGTAAGAAAAAAGCCTCTGTGATGGCAGAGGAGCGGAAAAATTTCGTTTACGGCATCGGCGATGAAGTGCCGGGCTGTGTGAAAAACGGGATTCCCGCAGAAGTGGCAGAAAAAATATTCGATGAAATGACGGACTTTGCAAAGTATGCCTTCAATAAGAGTCACGCGGCGTGCTACGCTGTGGTAGGCTATCAGACGGCATGGCTGAAAGCCCATTATCCCGTGGAATTTATGGCAGCGCTCATGACCAGTGTCATGGATAACGCTTCCAAGGTTTCCGGCTACATCGAAGAATGCAAAAAAATGGGCATCCAGCTTCTGCCGCCAGATATCAACGAAGGTTTCGGACATTTTTCTGTATCCAATGGGAAAATCCGTTTCGGTCTGGCTGCCATCAAGAATATCGGCAGAAATGCCGTAGAGGCGTTGGTGGCGGAACGGGAGAAGAATGGACCTTTCCACTCCATGACAGATTTCTGTAACCGCATGAGTGACGGCGAATGGAATAAGAGAGGCATTGAAAGCCTGATTAAGTCCGGTGCTGTGGACTCTTTCGGCGGTGCCAGAAGTCAGTACATGGTGGTTTATAAAAACATTCTGGATGGCATCGGTCAGGCGAAGAAAAACAATATTGCCGGACAGATGAACCTGTTTGATTTGGGCGGCGAAAATGAATCTGTTGCCCAGAAAGACGAACTGCCTGCCATTTCCGAATATGTCCAGCGTGACCGCCTTGCCATGGAAAAAGAAGTGCTGGGAATTTATGTCAGCGGTCATCCTTTGGCGGAGTATGAAAAAACGCTGCGCCGGAAGGTAAGCCATACCAGCATTGATTTTCTTCCTGTGGAAGAAGGCGAAGATCGCATGCAGATTGCTGAGGGCACAAAAGTTGCCGTTGGCGGTATGATTGCGGCAAAATCCGTAAAATATACCAGAAATAATGAAAAAATGTGCTTCCTGTCATTGGAAGACCTGCAAGGTACCATGGAAATTATTGTTTTCCCCAAAGTCATGGAACAGTGCAGTGCGTTTCTGGATGAAGAGGCAGTGGTTCTGGTGAAAGGCCGGGCAAATGTTTCCGCTGACGGCGAGGCGAAAGTCATTGCCGCTTCCGTGACACCCCTTATGGAAGAAACGGAGGAAAACAAACCTGCGTCCCTTTGGCTGAAACAGGCGGCAGGCAACGAAATGCCCCTTGTGTGGATCACAGCCATTTTGGAGAAATACAAAGGCGACACGCCTGTGTATATATATGAAGAAAAAACAAAACGAAAGATGAAAGCAGACCGGAAATTCTGGGTAACCTTAGAAGAAGGACTGCTGGAGGAACTGCGAAAACTGCTGGGTGAGAAAAATGTGGCGGTAAAGAACGGATAGGAGGCAAATGATGAAAGAAGATGACAAATTCTATGCTGAAGCACCGTATGTCTGCGTGAAAGCACTGGAAAAGGGTGTGAATATTATCGGCGTCACCAGGGGAGAAGTGACAAAGATTCATCACACAGAAAAACTGGACCGTAATGAAGTGCTGATCGTGCAGTTTACCGAACACACTTCCGGGATCAAAATCCGCGGGAAGGCTGAAATTTATACCCACTACGGCATCATTCGCAGTGGAGACGAAGAAGAAGGCGTAACACTTATTGGGAGGAATGAACATGGAACAGAAAACAATTAAGAAAATCGGTGTACTGACCAGTGGCGGCGATGCTCCCGGCATGAACGCTGCCATCCGTGCTGTTGTTCGTACAGCACTGTATCATGATGTGTCCGTCATTGGTATCCGCAAAGGCTACAATGGTCTGATCAATGGCGAAATCAAGGAAATGTACAGCAAAGACGTTTCCAATGTCATGAACCTGGGCGGTACCATCCTGCATACAGCACGCTGCCCTGAAATGATGACAGAAGAAGGTCAGAACAAGGCAGCTGCCATCTACAAAATTCTGGGTCTGGATGCGCTGGTTGTTATCGGCGGCGACGGTTCTTACCGTGGTATGGCAGAACTGGCAAAACGCGGTGTAAACTGCATCGGTATCCCTGCTACCATCGACCTGGATATGAACAACACAGAATACACCATCGGTTTTGACACTGCTGTCAACACTGGTATGGACGCCCTGAATAAACTGCGTGACACTTCCAGCTCTCACGAACGTTGCTCCGTTGTGGAAGTTATGGGCAGAGATGCTGGTTATATCGCTATCTGGTGCGGTATGGTCGGCGGCGCTGAAGACGTTATGTTCCCCGAAGAAAAGGGTGAAGTGGACAGCGCGAAAGTCATCCAGCAGATTCTGGAAAACAGAAGCATCGGCAAACGTCATAACCTGATCGTTGTGGCTGAAGGCGTTGGCGGCACACAGAAACTGGCAAAAGAAATCCAGGAAATCACTGGCATTCAGACCAGAGCAACAATCCTGGGCCATCTGCAGCGCGGCGGCAGCCCTACAGCTGTAGACCGTATGCATGCTTCCATGATGGGTTACCATGCTGTAAAAGCAATTCTGGCTGGGGATCAGAATAAAGTGGTAGCTTACAACAGAGGCAGATATGAAATTCTGGATCTGGAAAAAGCATTGAAGATGGAAAAAACACTGGATCGCGAAGTTTACGAAGTAATCAAGATCCTGGCAATCTAATTGGTATGAAAATAAGAGGAGGTATTCCATGCGCAGAACGAAAATCGTTTGTACCCTGGGTCCTGCAACAGATGATGTAGAGATCATGAAAGAGCTGATCCGCAATGGTCTGGATGCAGCAAGAGTAAACTTTTCCCACGGGACATATGAAACTCATGGAGAAATTATCAAAAAACTGAAACAGGCTAGAGAAGAATTGAATGCACCCATTCCACTGATTTTGGATACAAAGGGTCCCGAAATTCGTATCAAAACCTTTGAAAACAATAAAATCCGTCTGGAACAGGGGGATAAATTCACCCTGACAACAGAAGATGTACCCGGCACACAGGAACGCGTTTCCGTAACTTATGCAGACTTGCCGAAAGACCTGCAGAAAGGCTCTCGTGTGCTTATTGATGATGGTCTCATTGAACTGCGGGTAGAAAGCATCGTTGGTCCCGAAGTGCACTGTGAAGTTGTGACTGGCGGCGACGTAAGCTCCCGTAAAGGCGTAAACCTGCCCGGCGTGCAGGTAAATCTGCCTTCTTTGACAGAAAAAGATATTTCCGACCTGAAATTCGGTATCGAAAATGATTTTGATTATGTAGCTGCATCTTTCATCCGTTCCGCTTCTGACGTTGTGAAGATTCGGAAAGTGCTGGAAGAAAACGGCGGCGAAAACATCCAGATTATCTCCAAGATTGAAAATCAGGAAGGTGTGGACAACATCGAAGAAATTCTGGAAGTTTCCGATGGTATCATGGTAGCCAGAGGGGATTTGGGTGTGGAAATCCCTCCTGAAGAAGTGCCTCTGGTACAGAAAGCTCTGATTGCACTGGCAAACAGACGCGGCAAACCTGTCATCACAGCAACACAGATGCTGGAAAGCATGGTAAAAAGCCCCAGACCTACTCGTGCGGAAGCAAATGACGTTGCAAACGCCATCTTTGACGGCTCCGATGCCATCATGCTTTCCGGTGAAACAGCTATGGGCAAATACCCCTGTGAAGCAGTGGCAACCATGGCAAGAATCGCTGAAAAAACAGAAAGCAGCATCAACTATGGCAAAAACCTGACAAAGAGTCTGGAAACAGGTCTGACCAATATCACAAATGCTATCAGCTTTGCGGCATGCACTACAGCAGCAGAACTGAAAACAACCTGCATTTCCACCATCACAAAATCTGGTTTTACTGCAAGAATGATTTCCAAACACAGACCTGTATGCCCTATTGCAGCAGGTACGATGTGCGATCAGGTATGGCGTCAGATGAACCTGGTATGGGGCTGCCGTCCTGTACTGCATAAAGCGCCCATCCCCAAAGGTCAGGTATTTGACTCCGCTATGAAAGTAGCTCAGAAGAGCGGTCTGGTGAAAAACGGTGATACCATCGTTATGGCACTGGGCATGCCTGTAGGCGTAAGCGGTTCCACAAATACCCTGCGTGTTGATATTGTTGGTGATGTACTGTGCAAAGGCATCGGCGTTGGCACACAGAAAGTCAGCGGTACAGCAAGAGTCATCAAAGTACGGGATGAAATGGAACGCGAATTCAAGAAAGGCGATATTCTGGTAACAACATCTACAGACAATGACTTCATGCCTTATCTGCAGAAAGCCGCTGCCATTGTAGTTGGTCCTATGGATCACGCAGAAAACTGTCATGCGGAAATCGTTGGAAGAGCACTGGATATCCCTGTTGTGGTATGCAATGCGAAAGTCATCGACTTTATCCCTAACGATACCCTCATCACTGTAGATGCAGCAAAGGGCTTTGTATACAAAGGTATCCCTAACGAAAAATAAGAATTCTTTGGCGGTTATCGTCAATAAAAAAGGAGTCGTACTTCCTGTGAAAACAGGAAGCATGGCTCCTTTGATTTTTAGAAATATTTCGGTGTCATGACCCAGACAGATACGGAATCTGTATCGCTGGTGTTTTTGCATTGGTGGGGCAGGGTGCTGTCCAGGGTGATGCTGTCCCCTTCCTGTAAGACATAGATTCTGCCTTCTACAATGACCTGTAAGGTGCCTTGGATCACATAGCCGCAGGTTTCTCCTTGGGCAAAAGAAGGGCGATAGTCATAAGAACAGCCTTTTTTCAGTGTCAGCTCCACAAAATCCAGCATACGTCCCGGATTGTCTGGGCAGAGTATCTTGTGGATACAGTTATTTTCCTGTGCTGTCAGGAGGCTGTGGCTGCCTTTTCGGATGATAGGCGTATCTTCCGGCGGTGTATCTTCAAAAAAGGCATACATGTCTGTTTCCAGCGCCTGTGCCAGCCGAAAGAGGATGAGGGCGGAGGGAACCACCAGATCACGCTCAATCTGGCTGATGAGCCCTGTGCTCACGTCGGATATGGTGGAAAGCTTGGCGATGCTTAGCTGTTTTTCGTTGCGCAGTTCACGCAGTTTGCTGCCGTTGAATTGGGTCATGGGTTCCTCCTGAATGAAATGATTTTTGAAAACTTTTATCATTTTATCATTTTTTTTGGAAGGGAACAAGGGACAGGAATTTTTTTCCTTTCCCATTCCAAAGGGGGACAGATGAGAAAAAACAGCCGTTTTTCGTCGTCTTTCGTTGCAAAATCAAGGTGTCTGTGCTATGATGTTTAGGATTATAGATTGAAAAAAGACGAATTTGAGGAGGAAATTATGTTAACAAGCAAACAAAGAGCATATCTGCGCTCTCTGGCAAACGGTATTGACGCGATTTTTCAGGTGGGGAAAAACGGCGTGACACCAGAATTGCGTGATACCGTACATAACGCACTGGAGGCAAGAGAATTGGTAAAAATCAGTGTGTTGGACAATAATATGCTGGGTCCTGCGGAAGCGGCAGAAATGCTGGCAAGCAGAACTGGTGCGGACATCGTACAGGTCATCGGCAATAAATTTGTACTGTACCGTGCTTCCAAGACAAAACCTGTCATCGAACTGCCTCCTGTGAAGAAATAAGCAGGCAGAGGGAGGAAAGATCATGCGAAACGAAATCGCTAACTTCAGAAACTGCAAAAGTATTGCCATCATGGGCGGTACTTTTGACCCCATACACTATGGACATCTGGTAACGGCAGAAGCGGTGCGCCACCGTTTTCATGTAGATAAGGTGGTATTCATTCCCACAGGCCGTCCTGCCCATAAATCTCATAAAGAAGTAACCCATAATGAACACCGGTATCTGATGACGGTTCTGGCAACCATGCGGAATGAGAACTTTGAAGTATCCCGTATTGAAATCGACCGCCCCGGCACCACCTATACCATCGACACCATCGAACAGCTGAAAAAAATGTGCCGTCCCGATGTGCGTCTGTATTTCATTACCGGTGCCGATGCCATCCATCAGATCATGAGCTGGAAGGAACCGGAACGTCTGCTGTCCCTCTGCGACTTTGTGGCAGTAACCAGACCCGGTTATCAGAAAAATCAGATGTTTGAGGAAATCGGAGAAATTCAGGAAAAATATGCCAGCAGAATCCACTACATGGAAGTGCCGGCATTGGCTATTTCGTCTTCGGATATCCGTACCCGGGCACAAAGAGGCATGCCCATTCAGTACCTGCTTCCACAGGAAGTAGAGGACTATATTCATAAATTCGGTTTGTATCAAAACGAAAGAAAAGACGAGGTGAAATTTATGCTGCCCATTGAAGTCATGCAGGAAAAATTGCAGTCTGCTTTGTCTGTAAAACGTTATATCCATACCATGGGTGTATCCGAAGAAGCAGTGCGGCTGGCAGAAATATACGGCACACAGGCAGACCGTCAGAAAGCCAAAGTGGCAGGTCTGCTCCATGACTGCGCCAAGGATTATCCAAAAGAACTGCGGCAGCGTTTCTGTAAGGAATATAAAGTGAAAATGGACGAGATTCTGGAACAGCAGCCGGATCTGATTCATCCATTTTTGGGTGCGGAAGTGGCAAAACGGGAATATAAAATCAAAGATGAAGATATCCTCAATGCTATCCGCTACCATACCACAGGACGTGCTGGCATGTCCATATTGGAAAAGATTGTGTTCATTGCGGACTATATCGAGCCTAATAGAGAACAGTTCGAAGGTCTGGATGAGGCAAGACGTCTGGCATATCTGGATTTGGATATGGCAATGCGCTTCATTCTGGAACAGACCATTGACTTTGTAAAAGAACGGGGCAGACTGCTGCATCCCCTGTCTTTGGAGGCACTGGAATACTATAAGAATAAATAAGATTACAAGGAGGAATAACATGGAAGCTTTAGAAGCTGCAAAAATCGCACAGGCTGCGTTAGATGATAAATTAGGTCAGGACATTCAGGTGCTGAATCTGAAAGGTCTGTCCAATGTGGCAGACTGCTTTGTCATTGCAAGTGGTAAAAATGTAAACCATCTGCGTGCAATGGCAGATGAAGTGGAACAGAAACTGTTCCAGGCTGGCGTAAAAATGCATCATTCCGAAGGCTACAGCACAGGTACATGGATCTTGTTAGACTTCGGCAACCTGCTGATTCACCTGTTTAATGAAGAACAGCGTGAATTCTACGGTTTGGAGCATGTTTGGGGCGACGCGAAGCCTGTGGAATAATCTCGAAAAAGTCAATAAATGAGAGAAAAATGACGGATTTTTAATGCCGATTGTGCAGTAAAATTCGGTCAGAGGGGGCAAAACAGGAAATTTTTTACACATCTAGTGAGAAAATATTTCCACATGCACCCTGGAAATTGCATAATTTGCCGAGATTTCAAAGATTTGCAAAAAATACTTGTATCCAAGCGGATTTTGCAGTAAATTTTATTTGTTGAGAAAATTTCATAACAGGCATGCTTTTATGTCGGTCTTAAATCAGAAAGGATGGAAAAGATTTATGGAAAAGATTTATCAGGGCAAAACAAAGGACGTTTACAAACTGGAAAACGGCAATGTGCTGCTGAAGTTCAAAGACGACTGCACAGGTAAAGATGGTGTATTCGATCCCGGTGAAAACTCCGTTGGTTTGACCATTGAAGGTATCGGTAAAGCAAATCTGGAAACATCTATCAAATTCTTCGAAATTTTGAAAGAGGCTGGCATCAAAACACATTACGTTTCTGCTGATGTAGACAACGCTACAATGGAAGTTCTGCCCGCAACCGTATTCGGTCACGGTCTGGAAGTTATCTGCCGTCTGAAAGCTACAGGCAGCTTCATCCGTCGTTACGGCGATTACATCGCTGATGGCACAGTTCTGGAAGGCGGTTATGTTGAAACAACATTCAAAGACGACGCAAAAGGCGATCCTCTGGTAACAAAAGACGGTCTGATCGCACTGGGCGTTATGAGCGGCGAAATGTACGACAGCATGAAAGAACAGACACTGAAAATCACTCGTATCGTTGCTGACGAACTGGCGAAAAAAGGTCTGGATCTGTACGACATCAAATTTGAATTTGGTTACAACAACAACGAAGTTATCCTGATCGACGAAATCGCTTCCGGTAACATGCGTGTTTACAAGGACGGCAAAATCGTTGAACCCGTTGAACTGACAAAAATCATTCTGGGCTAATCCTGTTTGATTCAGATACATATGAAATGTTTCATCTGTCTTAGGGCAGATTGAAGAAAAAGAAAACAGCATCCAAAAGGTAATTTTGGATGCTGTTTTTCGTTTTTAACAAATGGACAGACGGTAAAGACGCTGTTTGTCATCAGGTGTCAGGTAGGTGGGGAATGTTTCCACATACTCCCATCCGAATTTTTCATATAACCCCTCATGACGTGTAAAGAGGTAAAGCTCTGTCAGATGTAAGCGAGCAGCATGTTCTTTGATGGCTTCCATAACGGTATAGGTCAGTCCTTTTCCGCGAAATGCAGGCTCTATCCAGAAATCCCGCAGCCATGGATAACAGTCGGGGCGGGTGTCAATATCAGACATGGCAAATTGGAAGGTGCCGGCAGGTACGCCATCCTGCAAAATCAGAAATACCTGCGGGATACGGTCTTTGCATACAGCATTGCGCACGTATGCTTCCACCTGTTCTTTTGTATAATCTTCGTCCTTTCCCCACCAGTCATAGAGCCACTCGATGATAGCGGGCAGGGCAGGATGATTTTTGTCAGTGATGCAGATGATTTCGGTCATACTATCCTCCTGTTGATAGGCAAAAAGAGAGCCGAAAAAGCAGCCGCCATTAAGAAAACATTGTTTTTCGTTTTCTTGATTTCTTAAGGAAGGCTGCGACGGCTGTCTTCAAAAGAAAACAGACCTAATAAAATCTTGGCAAAATAAGAAAGCTGGAATCTTTTGAATTGTAAAGATTTCAGCTTTCTTTGTTTTCTTTTGAAGAAGCCCCTTAGATTGAATAGATTTTTCGGCTTCTTTCTATTTCTGTTATTTTTTTCGGTATTTTTCATTGCATTTGGCTAAAAATACCACACACACCAATAGCAGCACAATAAAGACAATGAACAGTGTCATGCTGCCGGGAAAGACTTTGTCCAGAATGGCTTTTCCCACCAGAACAAGTCCGGTCAGGAAGTTCCATACACCTTCTTCCCGCAGATATTGGGGTAGATGATCGGGGTCAATGTTTTCCAGTGTGCCTTTTCTGTAAAAAATAGGTTGTCCGTACCATGCGAATATGCCCCGGGCAAATAAATAAATGCCTGCTACAAAGAAAAGCATCATGGGGGTTCCCTCCTATCTTGTTTCCGTTGCCAGAAACAGCGTTTCATGGTATCATAAGCAAGAATCAATAAGAGCGTTTGTTGGCTCTCTTATTCAGACTGGTCTGTCTTTCGTTGGACTGTTTCATCCATTCCCGCATTTTTTCTTCAAAATCGGCAGAAGGATTGACGGTCTGTGGTTTGAAATATTCTTCGGCAGGATTGGTGGTTCTGTTTTCCTGCTTGTGTCCTTTGTAAGGACGATCTCCTTTGGGCTGACGCGCTTCCTTTGGCAGCGCTTCTTTCATGGAGAGAGCAATTTTGTTTGTTTCGGGATCAATGGAAAGGACTTTCACCTTGACAATGTCGCCTACTTTCACATGGTCGTTGATGTCCTGTACAAAGGTGTTTGCTACCTGTGAAATATGAACCAGACCCTGTACCTGTTCTCCCAGAGAAACAATGGCACCAAAGGGTTTGATGCGAACGACTTTGCCTTCTACGATACTGCCAACTTCGGGTTTTTCAGACATTCTGTAATACACTCCTGTTCGGTAATTTTAAAAATCAATATGGGAACAGTATAACACAGAATACAGTTGAATACAAATAAATTTATGTTACAATTGGAGGAAAAAATGAAGAAAAAAGATATCATTACCGTAAAAATTGACGGCGTGCGCTTTCCCAATAAAGCCTATGGCTTTGTGGAAGGGGAAAAGGTTATTGTGAAAAATGGCGTACCCGGTCAGACTGTTTCTGCACAGGTCATCAAAAAGCGCGGCGGCAATGTGGAAGCTCGTCTGCTGGAAGTGGTGGAACGCTCTGAACTGGAACGACAGGAAGGATGCTGTTCCCATTATGAAATTTGCGGCGGCTGCACTTACCAGACCATGAAACGTCAGACAGAACTGGATATGAAAGAACAGCAGGTGAAAACATTGCTGGAAGATGCGGGCATCCATGTGGAAAGCTGGGAAGGCATCACACCTTCTCCTTTGGAAACAGGCTACCGCAATAAATGCGAGTTTTCCTTTGGGGATGAAGTGAAAGATGGTCCTCTGGCACTGGGTATGCGTAAGAAAATGAGCCATTATGAAGTGGTGACACTGAAAGACTGTAATATCGTAGATGCGGACTTTGTGACCATCGTACAGGGCGCACTGGTCTTTTTCCAGGAAAGAAACGTTGCCTTCTATCACCGTATGCGTCACGATGGTTCTCTGCGCCATCTGGTTGTGAGAAAGGGGAAAGCAACAGGGGAAATCCTGGTGCATCTGGTGACTACATCTGAAGTTCCTTTTTCTCTGGAAGAATTCAAAAATATGATTTTGGCGCTGCCTTTGCAGGGCGAAATCTGCGGCGTACTTCATTCCGTCAACGACGGCGTGGCTGACGTGGTGCGCAGCGATGAAATGACCATTCTGTACGGCAGAGATTTCTTCATGGAAAAACTCTTTGATTTGGAATTTAAAGTGTCTGCCTATTCCTTCTTCCAGACAAATACAGAGGGTGCGGAACAGCTTTACAGCATTGTGCGGGAATTTGCCGGTGATGTGGAAAATAAAATGGTATTCGACCTGTACTGTGGTACTGGTACCATCGGACAGATTATGGCAAGAGCTGGTTCCAAAAAAGTCATGGGTATTGAACTGGTGGAAGAAGCCGTTGTGGCAGCCAATGAAAACGCCGCAAGAAATGGCTTGACCAACTGTACATTCTTAGCTGGGGACGTGCAGAAAATGGTGGATGAACTGACAGACAAGCCTGATGTTATTATCGTAGACCCTCCCAGAGAAGGTATCCATCCCAAAGCCATCGGCAAGATTATCGACTTTGGCGCGCCGGAAATCGTTTATGTGTCCTGTAAACCCACATCTCTGGCAAGAGATTTGCAGGAATTCCAGGCGGCTGGATATGAGGTGAAACGGGTACGGCTTATGGATATGTTCCCTAGAACGGTTCATGTGGAATCGGTGGTACTGATGACACGTTGTGGTGGACAGGCGTAAAATAAGGGTGAAACCACAATGCGTACCGGAAAGAAATCCGGCGGCGAAGCCGTTTTTGCGAAGCAAAAATACTGACCAGTTGTGGTTTGAAGGCAAAAAAACAGGGTTTTTTCGGCTAAAAAATGCCCGTTTTTTGCCCTCTGAAAATTGCGTTTTGACAGATGACATCCACTGTTTTAAGAATTGAAGCAGAATAATCTGTGGTGTTTCAATCAGATATAAGCGGTGGATGTCAGAAGATAATAAAAGATTCTCTATGGTTAGCACCTTGCAGAAATGCAGGGTGTTTTTTCATTCATAGATTGTTTATACAGAGCTTAAGCACGAAAAGTTGAAAATGCAAACCATTTGGTTTATAGTAAATTAAGGCTTATTTTAGATATACAGGATTATGATGAAGATATCCGATATAATGAAAGAATTATGTAATAAAAAGAATATAAGTGTTTTGGAACATGCTAGACAGATAGATTAGACACCGCAGAATTTTTGCAAGAAACTGAAACGAGATACTGTGACTTTTGAGGAAGTAAAACAGATAACAGATGTTATGGAAGTGATTTTTGAGTAATCGTTTATTTTTCCGGATGGAGAACAGATAAAAACAAGTAACGAATAGGAGGTGCTTGGCATGGACACAGTGGATTTGATTATTAAGTCATCAACAGATTTTTATGATGAGTTGAAATCTGATGAAAATGCTCGATATCGTTCATGGGAACATTGCTATTCACATTTTATGATGGCTCGTGGCAATGAAGATATTGACTATGATTATTTGAGCTTACAGCTTGCTTTCTATTTAGCGAGTTGGGGAATGTATCGCGGTTCATCATTTTTATTGCAGAAGGACTATAGAATACATATTCCCGTTGTAAAAGAATTGCTAAGTGAAAAGTATGATGCATTGGCAGGAATTAAATGTGTTGATTTTAGAAAAGAAAATAATCAAAAGCTACTCCAAGAAATAAATGCATTTTTGGATAAATACTATGATAAGATTAGACATGAAGTAAAAGAGCAAGAACTTAAAAATCAGTTATCCTATACACTTATAACAAAGATATTGATGGGAACATTAGGATGTGTTCCAGCATATGATAGATATTTTATAGCCGGAATTAAAAATCAAAAGGTAGCAACGGGCAATTATAACCTAAAGTCCATTATGTTGCTTGTAGATTTTTACGAGAAGAATACTGAACGATTGGAAAGTGCTAGATCAAAAATGAAAATAGAAGATATGCCATATCCACAGATGAAATTACTTGACATGGGATTTTGGCAGATTGGTTTTGATTTAGACATGAATAAGGGAATAAAAACCGCTGCTAGGAGGTAATGGCATGGAATATACACAAAGAGAAAGAGATGTTCTTGCCATGATGAAAAGAACGGATTTTAAGAATTTATCAAAAGATGATGTAATTAGTTTTGCATCAAAAATTGGAGAACTTCGTCCTGAAGTAGCTAAAGAAGTTCTTGCGCAGTTCCCAGAGTTTGTTGGCTTGATGAAATCAGCATTAACTGAATATAAAGGAATGCTAGATACTATTATCAGTAGTGATGACGAAAGTATTAAAGAGTACTATGGTATTGCCAATAAGGAAATGGATAGTGCTGCTGAAAGTAGAAAGCAATTCTATGATTTTGTTAAACAAGTTCAAGGTGATTGTAGTAAGATCCTTGACAATCCAAATCTTCCACCAGAAATTATGATAGAGATTTTAAATCGAGAAGTAGAACTTGCTAAAATGGCGAATGAAAAGGATACAGAGATTCGGGGACAGGAAAAAGAAATTGAAGATAAAGTAAACAAGAAAGATTCTGAAAAGAGAGAATTCAACTGGAAATTGGTTGGAGGAATCAGTATTGCATTGATTATGGTTGCTGGGGTTAGCGCTGGAGTTTTGGGAGGAAAGTTTGATCTAAAATTACCTAAAAAAAGCTAATTATACTGGAAAGAAATCTTGTGGCACAGCTTTTTGGATGAAAAACTGCCCGTTTTTTGCCCTTGAAAAATGACCTTTGGACAGATGACATAGGGAATTTTTAATAAAAGATTGGAAAAGATGAAGGCGTCATTATGAATATGATTAAGAGGGGGCTAGAAAAATGAAATCAATTTGGGAAAATATAAAGAGGCATGCGGGAGAAGTTTTTTATACCGTATCTGGTTTGGAATTTACCTATCAAGTTGTTGGTGAAAAGCTGATTCACACACGCAGTAAAGTAGCGATATCAAAAAGTGCTTTTGAAAAAGCCGTTGTTTTAAATCCTCAAAAGCCGTCAGATCTTCACAATGATGTAGTTGGACCATCCTATATTTATGCAATTATTTCAGATTCAAGAATTCGATGAGTTGTTATGTGATGGGACTTTAAATTTTTCTGGGAAAAGAAATGAAAAAGCGACTGATATATCAGTCGCTTTTTTCGTGCCCAAAAGTTTTCAGAAACAGCCGAAAGACCTCTTGATCCGTGGACTATAGTCAATAAAGTGGACACAATTTATAAAGAAAAGTGCCGAGTACAGCTGCTTAGTGCTGTGCCCAGTACCATTCTTCTTTTTCATTTGGTGTCATCATTCCGAGAGAACTATGCGGTCTCTTGGCATTATAGAATCCTTCGATGTATTCGAATACAGATAACCGGAGTTCCTGCAGAGAATGATATGTTTTACGGTTAACTTCTTCTTTTTTGAGGTACTTGAAGAAACATTCACAGCAGGCATTATCGAAAGGATATCCTTTCTTGGAAAATGACTGTACAACATTCAGAGAATCCAATAACT
>NZ_FRAH01000022.1 GCF_900142265.1 Anaerotignum lactatifermentans DSM 14214
CTTTCGTTTGGAATTAAAGTGTTCAATCGGCTTGGTAAACCCATGACCATGGAGCATCAACACCCTCGCATATAAGAATCCAGCTTAAGATGGACAGATGCGAAACCACACTGCAAGATGGTTGTCCAATCACTTAAGCAAACAGCCAGCGGTTTGAAGCTAACTTCCATGTCAGGGGAACAGACTTTTGGTGAAGTAACTCTCTGGGAGTTCAACAGGGGTGACTAGAACTTTTGCCTGATTGACACTGGGACAATTATATCATGGGTTTAATGAAGCCTATTGAACAAAGTAACTATTAAATTTTATATAAGAATAATGGTATCTAAAGATACTATACGAGGTGGTGTAAAGGGTGAAAACAGTATATGAAATCATGCATGGAAATCGGAAGGTTGCCTGGATCGATACACAGGGGCACTGCAAAATATATTATAAAAGTTTTATGCCCTTTAGCCTGTATCTTGAGGAAACAGAGAATGATATTGATACATTGGTAAATAATATCACAAATTTTTATCATTGGTGCGCAAGCAGGATATTGACATTGGACCGTCAGTATGCGAAGGCAATCTTAAACAGTATTGGTGCTTCGCAGGCATTTACAGATAAAGAACGTGCAGGAATTGCATTAACATACAGATGCCTGTCCTTGACAGATATTTATTGGGTACGCCAGAAAAAAGAAAAAATCTTCTTTGACGAAGTGAACCTTTATGAGAATCATTTGGACAATGCTTTGGTAGATGTTTCCTTAAAGGGAAAACAGCTTACTGTCCATAATGAGCATTTGGAAAATGAATTTGCAAAGGATCTTTCTACGAATGGATGTTTCCCGAAAGCATGGATTAGAAATAACGATAATTTTCAGCTTTATAAAGATGGTGGGAGAGAAGTAGTGGAAAATGAAATCCTCGCGAGTAAAGTTTGTCAGTGCTTTGACTGCAAACAGGTGACATATACTTTGGGAGAATATGATGGGGAACCTGTATCTGTCAGTGATATCATGACAACCAAAGAAAGATCTATCGTATCCAGAGAAGCCTTTGAAATTTATGCGGTAAATAAAGAGATTGACCCAATGAAATATATTTTGAAGCTGGATGCCTATTCTTTTTATATGATGAACATACTGGATTATCTTGTTGGCAATGTGGATAGGCATTGGGGTAACTGGGGATTTTTGATCGACAATCAAAAGAATAAACTACTCTGTTTGCATCCGTTGATGGATTTTAACCAGTCTTTCCAAGCGTATGATACCATAGAAGGAGCTAGATGCCAGACAGTTTTACCACTGCATATTTCTCAAAAGGAAGCCGCGGTGGAGGCTGTGAAAAAAATAGGTATGAATCAGATAACAGAAATCGATCCAGCGTGGTTTGCAGGAAAAGAAAAGGAATACAAGATGTTGCTGGATAGGCTGCATATTTTAAAAACATATGTGAAATGAGAAAAAAGTGAATACAAAGAGCAGAATCTATAATCAGGTTCTGCTCTTTTTTTGTTTCAAGAATTTTGTGCGGAAGTAGAAATTTTCATAAGTTAAATTATTTCAGATTTTATTTGTTTACATAATGTTGGTACAAATTTAAGCCACTGATTTTTCAGATTTGTAGATTTTATCATTTTATTTTCCTACAATTTTAGTAAAGAAGGATTTACAAAGATTGAGGTGATTCGTATGAAGACAAAAAAGAATCATAAACAGATGAGATGTCTATACTGCGGTGCAACAGTGATGCTACGTGATGCCAGTTTTGTATACGGGAAAAATGCTTTGGAAAAGAAAGTCTATGTTTGCTCAAACTATCCATCTTGTGATGCTTATGTAGGCGTATTGCCAAATAGCAATGGACCAAAAGGGACGTTAGCCAATGGAGAATTACGCAATTTAAGAATCTATGCCCATCATGTCTTTGATGAGATTTGGAAAAGAGGCATAATGAGCCGAAAAGATGCCTATCGTTGGATGAGAGATCAATTTTTTATGACAGGGGAGCAAGCTCATATCGGAAATTTCTCTGAATATATGTGTCAACGACTCATGGAGAAAAGCCAAGCATTATTGGAACAACACAACAAAGGAACGGGAGGGAAAAAGAATGAATATACATTTGAATGCAGAACAAAGAAAAATGGTAGAAGAAAATTTGTCGGTGATACAAAAAGTCATCAGCAAACATGTTATGCTCAATGAATCTGTAGATGGGATGGGATATGATGACATTTATCAGATTGGCAGTATTGGTCTATGTAAAGCAGCAGTGACATATCGCAGTGGAAGCGATGCGTCTTTTCAAACCTATGCTTTTTCCGTGGTACGCAATGAGATTTATAATCATCTGCGCAGTATTGTAAACAAACAAAAAGCAAAATTGACAGATATTGCGGAAAAACAGGCACTGGTATCATCAGAGCAGACACCGGAAGAGAGGATAGCGGATCAAGCAGCGCTGGATGCACTTCGCTTATCAAAGGAACGATATCAAGGTGTGGCAAAATGCGGAATTGAAGCCTTAGAACTGAAACTGAAAGGATACAGTGGTGCGGAAATCGCAAAAATGTATCAGGTAAAGCCTAATTATATCGCTGCTTGCATTTGCAGAGCTGTAAAGTATCTAAAGAAGGATAAGGCATTTTTCGCGGACTTAGGAAAATAACGAAATTTGTTGTAGTTGATATACTTGATTTTGTATCAGATAAATAAAGGAGGAAGAAAACATGATTCAATTATATGCGGCAGTTGGAAGATATCATATTGAGGTTCAGCCAAATGGCAAAAAAATACCTATTGTTACTGTTGGGATCAATGAATGTGCTTTGACCATAGAAGAGATGGTCCTTTGGTCTAGCCTGATCTGGAACATCCTGACAAAAGAGGAACTGGAAGAAAGCTATAAAAGAAAAGCAGAGAAATCTGGAGTAGATCCAAAAACTTTTGAAAATACTTTGCAGCGAATGGAAGGGAGAAACCTAGTTGCTAGTGCGAAAGCGATAAAGGGCGATGAGGCTTTATATCAACTTCTTGCGAACCTTTATGTGGTTCCTATCACAAGCAGCTTTTCTACAAAAGTAAAAGCGTTTCTGCATTTGATATTTTGCGAGAAAGTACCATTTTCTGCAGTAAAATTAGTTTTTCAAAAAGAATCCTATGACCAGATGCAGCAGAAAGTAATCCATTTGTCTAAGCAAACGCTGTTGTCTAGTGCAGAGATTTTGAAATGTATCGAAACAGGTGTGACAGATGTATCTACCAGTGAAAAAGTTCTGGATGCATTGTATGATGATGATTTCAGTACCTGCGATAATCTGGGACTTTTTATGCGATTTTATGACCATTATAGAGAGATTCTGGAAGCAGTGGCAACATTGTATTTGAGCAGGAATATTGTATTTGATAAATTGAGTCCAACAGATAAGATTTAATCTGATATATTTGGCATTATATATGGAAAACTGGTGATGAGATTTTTCATCAAAAAAAAGAGAATTGGAGTCGTTGCAATACAAAAGATTCCAGTTCTCTTATTTTATGGGATCTTTTTTGGCATTTTTTGTGTTAGATTACGGAATAGCTTAGAATTCATGAGACTTTTTTCACAAAATAATCTGATATGTAAATCTCAAAATTATTTCAAAATAAATACATACATGATATACTTAAATAACAAGATTTTCCATTTAAGCAGTATGCTATTAAGGTAAAGAACATGTATGAGGGCTATCACAGACTTAGGAAACAAAAAATTAGTATGAACCTAGAGAAAAATGCTCGCTCTGTTATGGAAAAACAGTAGAAATTAACTAAATAAAACGGGTAAATTATTGAGGTACAAAGATATGCGAATTATAAACAATGAAGAATATAAAGATATATCTATAGCTGAGCTAAAGTTATCTAAGAGGACATACAACTGTTTGATGCGTGCAGGTTTCCATACGCTTTATCTGCTTATCGAGAATTACGAAATTTTACCATCTATACGAAAAATGGGTGTAAAGAGTTTCAATGAAATTGAGGAGGTTTTAGATAAGATTTCTCAGGATGGGATTTCAGCTTTTATTCAAGGGTATCCTAATGTCACGGTACACTCTGCTGCTGAGGAATGTATGGTAGTTCAAGGTGTTCCTTTATCAGAGAGGATTCTTTCTCGTCCAGCAAGTGACTTGCATGTTTCTGTACGAATATATCACTCTTTTCAGAGTGAAGGGATTGAAACAATCGAACAGGCATTAAAACTGACACCAGAAGCAATATGCCATATGCGAAATATAGGGGCGATATCTGCACGACAACTACAGGAGCAGTTAGAATTACTATGTGAAATGGGTGAAGCTTATTTTGCATTAAATAACGGAGCGGCTGAGGATGATCCAAAAAGCCGGGTGTATAATAAGAGAGAAATAGATATAGCACTTGTAAAGACTTTGCAGGAAAACTATGGCCTTAAAATATCTTGGCTCAGTGAGTGGTACAGTCTTTCCAAACAGTCAATTTACAATAAACTTGCAAAAAAAGTGAACAAAGGACATTGGTGTAATAAAGAACTTCTATCCGAAGAAAGAATTGTTATTACCAGAATGATTGACGAGAGGCTGTTTTTCTTTGAAAAAGATGATGTTAAATATTACTTAGTAAATAATATGAAGGATAACTGTGCATATCTGATTATATCTGCCGAGGATATCAAATGTTTTTTTCTCGTTGATTTACCCGAAGCATTACAGGTGCGTATAAAAACACAGAATCTACATAGATTTACTGAGGATGAATGTACTGTGTTGGATACACTTGGTAAAAAAGTTTTTATTTTAAAAAAACAACATTTTATGCCAAATAATTCTTTAATGTTTAGGAATCTTGCGAATATACGAAATCTATCATTGGATGAATATTCAAAATTCCTTTTTGGACTTCCGTTTTGTTCAGCGAGTGTTTCCATTACTGATGATCGTATAATTGCTTTTTTAGAGGAAAACACAATTAATGGGCAAACTTACATTCCAGCCACTCCTGATAGTCAGTGGATTAGGGCATATATTTCGAGAAGTCCTTACAATACTGAAGAATTTATATCATTTTATGGTTTTAGTGTGGCAGGAAATGAAGAAAATGCTGTACTTGATTTTACTGCTGAGGATTTTAATATTGTCGAGCCGGATATGCAGATTCATGGAACAGGAGTGGATTATATTGAAAAACTATTTGCTGATACACCTCTTTTAGGTAGCCGAATTCTTTCAGAAAAGAATCTAGATATTTTGTATCAGAACAGTAGGGAATTTGTTGGTCAATTATTAAATTCTTTATCAGCAAAGCCTAGTCCGAAGGTTGAAATGCAGATTGCACTTGCAGTAATTAACTATGCCAAAGGCTGGAATACTGAGGGTGAATCTGGATTTTGGCGATATATTACTGCACAGTTTGGATATCGTGATGAGAGTGGTCAATTAAGAAATCTGCTGTGTAGTTGCATAAAAAATGCGTTGATTCGTAACAATAGATGGTTTGTAACAAATGCCAGCGGTAATCAATTTAAGTCTACCATTGTTGCCCATGCGTTTTCGACTAAGAAGTCATGGTTGTATTTCTGCGATTTCTTATTTGATTTTTACAAAACGAATCTTAACTGGCAGTATATTGAGGATGATCCGATGATTGCTCGTATGGTGTTGTCACTTCGAAATAAGATGAATACATCTGATGAAACATCTGATGAAGATATTGAAATCAGTTCTAAGGTCTACTACTTCAGAGAAGGTATTATCAAGCTAATTGTATATCGACCGAAATATGCAACGCGGTTGGTTACATCATTGATAAAGAGAATTGATAGTTTAGTGAATCACACGAACCTGGCTGCAACTACCTATGAGGAACAACTTTGCGATGAGTGGATGGCTAAAAAACTTCAAGGTATTACTACTGTAAGGAAAAAAGAGACAACTCGTGAAAGGCGAACTGTTGCAATTGATTATACCCGGATTCGACCCATCTATCAGTTGCATAATGAAACTGAGGTTAGAATTATGTTTCCTGATGTTCGACTTGCACATAATGAGTTTTCGTCGTTACGGCTTACAGTATGTCATGAAGGTAACATGGTTGAACAAAGAACGCTGAGTTTTTATGGTAATGAACTCGGAAAAACAATGAGCGGATTTGTGTTAAATCTAGAAGATTATCTTAGACGCTCTGGTTCTAATAAATTTGATCCACAGATCATTATTACTTGTGATGATACTGAAATTTATAACTCTGAAAAAGTGTTATATAGAGGTTGTCTGATTTTTAAGGAGAAGTCAGAGAAGGATGTAAGTAGTTGTGAAACAGGTGGCTATTCTCTTTTTGTACCTAAAACAGCAGTGGTAGATATTAACGGTGCAGAAGTATCTACCATCAAAGAAAGTACGTATATTAAGGGATATTATGCTGATCTTCAGAAGGGTTTCGTAATTAAAATCGATGGTGAACTTGTTGCTCTTGATAATGTTCAGAATAGCGGAGAACTTCGTATTATGGTTCCAAGTGGTAGTTACTTAGCTGAATATGTTAAGAATGGTGTTCGTTATAGTGTTGTTTCTGGAAAAGAAATCATATATATAGTTTCTTCTGAACGTGAAAAAGAAAAAAAATATCGACTTGCAATAAACACTGATCTTGTCGATTTTGATACTTTGTTATATGAAGAAAAGGAAGGGACAAGAATATATAAAGTTGAGATTGGCAAGTTAGGCACTGATGATGTGTCATTACGCTTAATGGATCTCTCTAGTAATCGTTTATTACTTAGAAGAAATCTGAAGATAATTCGCTCACTTAACTATCGTTTTAATAGAGCATATTATTTCTCAGATGAAGATTATTGTGAAGCAAGAGTAAGGGTTGCTATTGGAAATGATGGTGTTCGAGAATACCCAATTACTCCTGGTGATACATGCATCAATATTCCATATGAAAACGGAGAACTTGAAATTTCTGTTCCAGTAATTAAAGTTACCGATAATGCTGATACTGAGTGGAATGGATCAAATCTGTACTGGATTAGAGATATTCCACAGGAAAGGTTTGTTTATGTGAAGGTTCCAACAGGTGTTAACGTAGAAATGACTCTGAATGGTCATAGTATTAGTACAGAGAGTTTGAACGCATTTGCTCTCGGTAATGCTGTATATGGGTTTTCGAATTCTGAAGACAGAAGTTGGTTAATGGTTCAGCTGGCAGTTGCTGTAAATGGTCAGGAACCTCAGAAATATAACTTAGCCAGAATCGCTGTAAAAGAGCAGTTTGTTGAAAAGCCTGTAGTTAAGTTCGATGATGGAAAGATTAGTTGGAATCTTGGTTATGGCTTTATTGGTGATAAAAATGGCAGTTTTCAAATTACTATTTGTGAAGGAACTGAGTTTGAGAGAACCTTTAATTTGCAGTTGGAGAATGAACTAATTGCAGAAAATGTTGAACTTCCTATAGGAGAATATAAATACAGTATTAGCAAGCAATCTGGGAATCTGTTTGCGATGCAGCTTACCCCAATTATATGTGGTAGTCTTTTTGTTGGTGATGCGAACGAATTAAGATTTTTGAAGAAAATTATTAAGATTGAAACAATTACGTTTGAAGATGATACAAAGTATGAAGATGTAAAGATTCGACCTTGTTACATTGATCAAATCGAGTATAAAGGAATCCATTATGTTGGAAGCGAAGATAGAGAGTGTCCGGTATATACAGGTGTTATGTACTTTGTGAACGACAGTGGAAAACGCCATGAGTATTCATATGAAGATACAATTGATGAAAAGGGGCATCGCCTCTACCAGATCAATCCAGTTAGAATCGTGTATATTAATGATAGTACATTAAGCATTACCCATGAAACAGGTGATCCCGAAGATCCTGGTGATGGATTTTATTATTATCGTTACTTTGACAGGTGGAAAAATGTTGATATTTACCAGTTAACTGATTGGGAGCCTACAAGGTTCAATAAAGACAAATACTACCTTGCGGATTTATATTCATATAGAAAAGAGGTTTGATTCCATGTTTGATCCTATTCAAGCTTCAAATAACATACGAGATGAATTTATAAGTTACATTTCTACAAGCTTTCATCTGGCAGATCAGGAATATGCTAGACAATTTGCAGAGGCTTTAGGAAAAGAAAGTGCGGTATCAAAAGGTCCGTACCTTGATATTAGCGATTCCTTCGAATCTGGAAAGAGTATTACTACACTAATTGGTGAAAATGAAATGTCTCCGTTATTCCAAGAGCTGGAGCCAGATGTTCAGGAATGTGATAAGGAGATTAAGCTTGTTCGTGGTCTGTATAAGCACCAGGAAATAGCTGTACGTAAAATAAACTCAGGCAAGAACATCGTAGTTACAACGGGTACTGGTTCTGGCAAAACAGAATGCTTTATTCTACCAATCATTAATCACCTTTTACGTGAAAAAGAGGCAGGAACGCTCAATGATGGTGTACGAGCTATTTTGATTTATCCAATGAATGCATTGGCTAACGACCAGATGAAACGTCTACGTTTGATTCTTAAGCAGTATCCAGATATTACTTTTGGCGTCTATAACAGTAGCACCCGACACGAAGAATCTGATGGTATTGCAGAATATGGAAGAGTCTTTAAAGATCCGGATGGAAAGCCTCTAAAGCCTCTGAAAAATGAAGTGATTTCTAGAAAGACCATGCAGACTAGACCTCCACATATTCTTGTAACTAACTATGCTATGTTAGAGTATATGATGCTTAGACCAAATGATGATTTGGTATTTTCTGGTGCGAAGCTGCGTTTTCTTGTATTGGATGAGGCTCATATTTATAGAGGAGCTACTGGTATTGAAACTTCATTGTTACTTCGTCGACTGAAGGCGCGTATCAGCAATCCTGGTGAAGTTCAGCATATTCTTACCAGTGCAACTTTGGGTGGAAAAGAGGCGGATAACGATATTGTGTCCTTTGCTAGCACTCTGTGTGATGCACATTTTGACACAGATGATATCATTCGCTCTACTACTGTAATGCCTCTTTTGCCAGAGGCATCACAGAATATACCTTTTGAGGTTTTTGCGCGTCTTGCACATCCTGACACATCAATGGACGCTATCCTTGAGCAGTATGGTATTACTGTAAATAGTACTCAAAGCGATTCTGAAATATTATATGATCTTTGCGTTTCCTCAAAGGCATATAAGGTTCTACGGGAATGTGCCGTACGTCCGATGACTGTTCATGAAATTGCATCAGCAATGAGAGCTCATATGGATTTGAGAGATACTGATCTGGTAAACTTTATTCATGTAGCGTCGAAGGCAGAAAAAAATAAAACTGTTCTGATGAAAGCTAGATATCATATGTTTGTGCGTGCATTGGAAGGTACATTCATCACTTTAAATCCAAACAAAAAACTTTTTTTGACACGTCAGAACTATGCAGAAATTGATGGGGAGTCATGGAGGGTTTTTGAGGCGGCTGTGTGTGATGACTGTGGCCGTATTGGTGTTGCTGGTAAAACAATCAATGATCGCCTTGTGCCCGCTGCAAATCGTTATGACGAGGATATGGAGGTATATCTTCTGAGAAATCAAGGTGAAGAATTGGATTTAGATGATGATGACGATGCTGAAGATGAAAGTGGGATTGGCAAAGATGATTATATACTTTGTGCAAAATGCGGTGAAATTCATCATGAAAGTCAGAAAGCAGATTTTTCATGTGGTCATGGTTCGGGAAGTCTGATTCGAGTTCGTAAGGCAGAGCGTAAGGGTGTAAGAAATGAAAACACATGTCCTTGCTGTAATATGGGGCATATGAAGCTGTTTTATATCGGTTATGATGTTGCAACAGCCGTTCTTGGTACAGAGCTTTTTGAACAGCTTCCTGAATCTGAGGAAGTTCTTGAAACGAATAAATCTCCAATCGTAGCAACAAATAACCTTTTTGCAATGGCATCAGTACCAAAGACGCCGGTTAACATTATTAAGAAAAAAAGGCAGTTCCTTACCTTCTCTGATAGTAGGAGTGAAGCTGCATTCTATGCATGTTACATGACTTCTTTCTATGAAGAGTTCTTGAGACGTCGTGGAATCTGGCACGTAATTGAAAATAATAGAAAGAATATCAGTCAGCATCCATGGGAAATCTCAACGCTTGTACAGGAATTGACATCCTATTTTGATTCAAATAGAACATTTGCTTCTCCCGGTGATAAAGGTACAGAAAACCTTACGGTAATAAGTAAACGGCAGGCGTGGATTGCTGTGCTTAATGAAATGGTGAATGCGCGAAGAAGTACTAGTCTAGTATCTCTAGGCATTTTGGACTTTGTATATAAAGGAAACTCTGAAGAGATTATGGCTGCTGTTGCACATAAATACGGTCAGAAGGCTTCGGATATAAATGCGTTGTTTAACCTTCTGGTTATGGATATCGTTTATAATGGAGCTCTTGAGGGTGAAGATTGTGCTTTGACAAATGACGAGAGAGAGTATATATATTATGCAGCACATCCTCGTCGCTTCAAAAAATGTAAGGAATCTGATGCAGATAGGAAGAAGAATTATCTGAATGGTTGGATTCCGCGTGTCCGTGAGAATGGAAGACCATTCAAGAATGGTAGAATAACCCGTCTTATGGCAATGCTGGATATTACTGAAGATGCCGCTAGAGAACTGCTGACAATGTATTGGGATGCAGTGCTTATACATGGTGATTATGGATTAACTCCAGCGGGTGATGGGGAATATTTCTTCTCAACTGATAAATTCGTCATTGTTGTAGGCGATAAGGATCGTCCGATTTACATATGCGAAAAATGCGGAAAGACTACCATGGTTAACTGCAAAAATTGCTGTACAGCTTTGAAATGTGATGGACATCTGAAGCCGATCACTCGAGAGGTGCTTCTTGATGGCAACCATTATGCAAGACTGTATGCGGAAAAACTTATGTCTCCGTTACATATCAAAGAACATACTGCTCAGCTAGGTCGTGCAGAGCAACAAAAATATCAGGAAATGTTTGTTAACAAAGAAATTAACGCACTGAGCTGTTCAACTACTTTTGAGATGGGGGTTGACGTAGGTGATTTGGAAACTGTTTACTTAAGGAATATGCCTCCATCACCTGCAAATTATGTCCAAAGAGCGGGTCGAGCGGGTCGAAGCATTCACTCTGCTGCGTATTCATTAACTTATTCAAAACTGAGTTCACATGATTTTATGTATTTCGAACATCCGGAAAAAATGATTTCTGGTAAAATTGGAGTTCCAATATTTTCGATTTCAAACGAAAAGGTTATTCTGCGCCATGTGTTTGCTGTTGCTTTAAGTGAATTTTTTGCCAATAATCCAGATGTCTACAATGGTAATGATGCAGATGTTCTGCTAAATCAGGATGGGTATGAGAGATTGAAAGATTATTTGCTTGAAAATCCAGAGAATCTGGAAGCGTTGTTGCTGAAGTCTATTCCCAGAGCAATGCATACTGTAATGGGAATTACAGACTGGTCATGGGTAGATAAGCTCGTAGGCAGTGATGGTGCATTGAACATTGCCGTAATGGATTTCAGAGAAACGGTAAATTGGTATGAAAAAGAATTTAAGCGTCTGAAAAGCCGTGGAGATATTCAAACTGCTGCCAGACGTGAACGGCAATTGAAAGAATTCCGTCGTGGTCAGGAAGATAAAAGAGGGCGCAATGAATTGATTGAGTTCCTCGTTCGATATAATGTTCTTCCCAAGTATGGTTTTCCTGTTGATACCGTTGAACTTTATCAAGGAATAGATTTCAATCAGGAAAAGAAGCTTCAGATGGTAAGGGATTTACAGCTCGCAATTGCTGAATATGCGCCAGATGCACAGGTTGTTGCAGATGGAAAGCTTTATACAAGTAGATATATCAGAAAGCTCCCTCAAGCTACTGGTCAAGATTGGAGAGAAGTGTATATTGCACAGTGTGGTAACCCTTCTTGCATGACGTGGAACCATAAGATTATTGAACCATCAAAAGGTGGGGAGATTTGTATCTCTTGTGGTAATTCGATTGAGAGGGCTCGTTGGAGAAAAGCGATTGAACCTCGTAAAGGATTTATCGCAGAGTCAAAATCTAAAGATGTTCCGTTGCGTAAGCCAGACCGTTCATATAGAAGTGACGACTACTATATCGGAGATCCGACGCGCAAAGTAATGCATAAGAAGACCTTCAGGATTTTTGATAATGAGAAAATTCAGATGGAGACTTCAGCAAATGATTCTCTGATGGTTGTTTGTAATGATCATTTCTATGTTTGTGATCGTTGTGGATATGCTATTAGTTCTACTGCCGGTAAGGAAGAAAAAGATTTTAACTCTTTTGCAAAGAGCTATGAGAAGAAGCATAAGTCACCATGGGGCAAAGATTGTAACGGATTGCTGTACAGAAAGGAACTATGTCATTCCTTTAAAACTGATGTGGTAAGAATTACATTTGGTACATCCAGAGCAAAGAATCAGTCAACAATGCTTTCTGTAATGTATGCATTGCTTGAGGCGGTTTCTAGTGTTCTGGATATTGAAAGAACCGACATTAAGGGTTGCCTACATAAGGTTCGTTATGAACGCAGTATGGTATATGAAATTATACTTTATGATGCAGTGGCAGGTGGTGCTGGGCATGTACGTCGTCTTGTTTCCGATGACTGCGGAGTATTTCAGAGGGTTATTCAGAAGGCGATTAGTCTGACAAAGACTTGCAATTGCAATCCTTCTTGCTATAACTGCCTAAGAAACTATTACAATCAGACAATTCATGATAAGTTAAACCGAATTGAAGCTTATTCTTTCCTTGAGCACTACAATGGACCGACAATTGCTATTCCGGATGATCATTTCGAAGAACAGCATCATTCTTTGCGAGAAGAACTTACCGAAGACAAGGTTCGCTTTGCTGATGGATATAGCTGTACAGATTATCAAAATTGGAATGAGTTTGCGCCAATGATTCCTGAAGAATACATGAATGCCTTTGCAGATATGGATATGCTCCATGTTCCGATTCCATCAGAGTCTTATTGCAAGCTGAATGTTATCGGAACCAATATTTCTTCTGAGGTGCTTTTCTTTTGGAAGAATAAAAAGATTCTTGTATTCGATAATGACAATGAAAAAGTAGAGATTCAGGGATGGACATCGTTTTCTGTAAGTGAGATAAAGCCACGGGAATTTGCGGGGTATTTTAAATAGGGGGAATATTAATGGCACAAATGATTCCTCAAACAATGGAAGAGGATAACAACAGTTTTGGTGAACGTCAGGTATTTGAAGCGTTAAAAAAGCTATCGGATGATTATACGGTCTTTCATTCTGTAAGATGGAATGATCGTAATGCAAAGAACACAGTGGTATATGGAGAATCTGATTTCACAGTTTTTCATCCTAAAAAGGGCATTATCGTAATTGAAGTTAAGTCAGGTGGAATTGAGTGCATAAATAACACTTGGTCCTATATCCGTACTGATAATGGAGAGCGTCATCCCATGAAAAATCCTTTAAAACAGGCTGACAGAAGTAAGTATCGATTTTTGGATTTATTAGAGGATTTACTGAAGGACACAGAGTATACTGGCAGACCTCAGTACTGTATGGTTGAATCCGCAGTATGGTTCCCTTCTATTAGTAGGCGTGATGTGATTGGAACTCTCCCGATGGAATTCCATCCGGAAATCGTACTTTTTGAAACTGCATTGGATTCTCCAAAGAAATATATAGATGGCATTTATGATTTTTATGAGGGCCGTAAACATACTAGACTTGATAATACATCTGAAGAGATGATTCTTGATGCATTCTCTCCTCTGTATCGTGCAATGCCTAGTCTTAAATCAAAGCGTCTAGAGCAGGAAGAAATTTTTATTCGTTTGACTAAAGAGCAGAATTCACTGCTTGACTATCTGGAAGAGCAGAGGGTAGCGGCTGTCCAAGGGGCAGCTGGAACCGGCAAGACTTTTCTTGCTATTGAGAAAGCAAGAAGACTTGCATCTAGTGGCAAGGTTCTGTTTCTATGCTTTAATCAGTTTTTGCGTATTTATTTACAGGATCTGAAGAATGAAAATCCTAGGAAGTACGAGAATATTGAATTCTTCAATTTACCACAGTTAGTTTGTCAGAAGCTCAGAGTGCCTTCTGTTGATGTAGATGATATTATCCGATTTCTAGAAAATTATGATGTATATGATTGGGGGTACAAGCATATTATCATTGACGAGGGACAGGACTTCAACGATGATGAAATTGAGAGACTGTATGATATTGCATTACTGCAGGAAGGTGCATTCTATATTTTCTTTGATAAAAACCAGTTTGTGCAAGGACGTGAATTTCCGAACTGGCTAAAAAATTCTGAATGTAGATTAGTTCTGAATGTTAACTGTAGAAATACCTTCTCTATTGCGGATACTTCCGGGAAACCAATTAGTGTTGAACCTAAAGTAAAAAATAAAGGTGTAAAGGGGGATATGCCGAAGTTCTATGTTTGTGATGATAAGGCTGCGGGAATTAAAAAGATTTCTGTGTTGATTGATCAATATAGAAATAATGGATATGCTTACAATCAAATCTGTGTTCTGACTGTAAAAACTGAAACAACATCCATTCTACACGGTGTTGAAAAGATTGGTAACCATGGTATTAAGACAATACGTGATAATAGAAATGTGCTCTTTACAACAGCCAGAAAGTTTAAAGGACTTGAGGCTGATGCAATCATCATCATTGATGCTGATGCAAAGACCTTTGCTGATGAAGAGAGCAGGAGATTATTCTATGTCGGTGCTTCTCGAGCAAAACATTATCTTGACATTGTTTTTGTTGGGAATATGGTTGACCTTGAAGATATGGTTTCAAAGATCGGAGATAAGAAATACCCAACTCCATTAATTGGTATTGCACGTAGTTTGAACGTAAAGCCATTACTTAATTGATGAATCTGTATAGAGATAGCATGTGAAGTCCCAAAAAAGTCTAAACGAATATTAGGACTTAGCTCTTTGGATACCATTGTGTTCCCAAGTCTATTAATATTATCCGTAGTGAATGGTGCCGGTGTTATTACACTTGATATATTTTTCTATGCTGATATACTAACTATACAGAGTATACATATACTGCAATGCGATTGGTTTGTATAGTTATCATAGGCACTGTATATGATGGTACGCTGGATACAGGAAGCTAAAAAACAAGATTTGAAGAGGCTACTAAATTTCTGTAAGAATATCGTAGAATAAAATGTTTTTCTATACGAGAAGTCGGAAGCCAAAAGGCTTCCGGCATTTTATGTAGAAGCAACTGAAAAGGAAATACTAAATTTGTTATGATTATAAAATCGTTTTTTTCTTAGGTGGTATTTTATAACAGCTGTTTACAGCTTCTAGAAAAATAGATATGATGATTTCAGAGAGAATTTGTACATTCGAGATTGTTTTCGTGAAAGAGGAAAGATAAATGGAATATATAGAATTCGATGTAACAGAAAGGAATAACTTGCGTTGGAAAGAAATGATGTATAAAAAGCTGAAAACAGCAAAGACCTTTGAGATACACTGCTGGAATATGGAGCAAGAGGAAATCAATATGGCACTTTTATTTGGAGAAGTGAAAGAAACTTGCTGGAAATATGGAAAGATCATTCAGGGCAATGTAACACCGGAATTTACAAACTATGTTCTGAATATACCAAAACCTGCTGACACAGAAATCTATAATAAAATGACACCGTTTTTTACTATTGCCTTGGATAATGGATTTTGGTCAGAGCATTATGGCACAGAACTGACACAAGCATAAGTTGATGTGGAGAGAACATCCAGATGACTTATTGTTTTCATAAGTTTTATGGATGTAAAGAAGTAATAGAAGGATGGAGGTATATGATGATAAAGGCGCTTTTAAAGATTACGTTTTTAATTTTTCTGTTTCCTGTTATGGTTATTTATAATCTGGTAAAATCGGCATAAGAAACGACATCATGAAAGGGGTATAGAAATGGGGAATTTCAAAGCATTTGCAGCAGGTGTTGTGGCGACTGTTGTTGCATTACAATGTGGCACATTTGCATACGGTAAATGGATGGAGGAAAAGATATCTGTTATTTATCAAAATATACAAGTAACTGTAGATGATAAAGAATTGATTACAACAAACGAACCTTTTATTTATAACGGGACAACGTATCTGCCTGTCCATGATGTTGCGGAAGCTGTTGGGAAAAAGGTTTCCTGGGATAATGAAAAGAAAATTGTACGATTATATGACTCTGATGTAGTAGAGTCTACAAAACCGGATCAAAAGGAAACTTCAAGTCAAGATTGCTTTACTGTTTCGAATTTGAAGACAGACTATTTTGCAGGGACTTATCGTGTATATGGGGAAATCACAAACCACTATGACAGAGATTTTGAGTTTGTAGCATTTAAATTGAATTTCTATAATGGTACAAGTTTAAAAGGAACAGGAAACGGTATTGTTATGAACATGAGTGCAGGAGAAACGAAAGTGTTTGAGATCTATATACAGGATAATATTTCTGGTGCAACAAGATATGAATTGCAGATGGAATCGGCATTGAATTATGATGAGTTGTAATTTTATTCGATAAAAACATCCCGGAACAAAAGTGCTTCGGGATGTTTTTTGCTTTCAGAGGATAGTACCGTGTGTTCTATTAGAGGAAAAGAAGTTATGCATACAAAATTACATAATTTTGATTTTATTATGGTCAAATAAAGTGTTTGATAATTAAGTACGATACATTTGAAATATAGATATTCATAATGATACTGTTCATGCCTTTAAAATAAGATGAGAATGATATTCAATGGGTCAAGAAGCGGGAAAAAGTACATTCAGATTATAGGTATATGTTAGATGTTGTGATATTATTTTTAGAAGATAGTGTATGTAAGTTGGAAAAAAATGTTTTAAGATATATAATGATATTAACAAAGAATATTTGCCTATGTTTTTAATGAGTGTTTTTTAAGGTAGTGTCTTTTCGGGAGAAATGTATATGGAATTGATCAATAATACAACAAAAACATTAAAGGATGATTTAGCTATCGAAATAAAAAAGGGGAGCAAGTTATCTATTGCAGCAGCTTGTTTTTCAATTTACGCATTTCAGGAACTGAAAGAGCAGTTGAAAAGCATAGAAGAACTGCGTTTTATTTTCACATCACCAACTTTTGTGACAGAAAAAGCAAAAAAAGAGAAAAGAGAATTTTACATTCCCAGATTAAACAGGGAACGGAGTTTGTATGGCACTGAATTTGAAGTAAAACTCCGTAATGAACTGACCCAAAAAGCTATTGCAAAAGAATGTGCCGAATGGATCAGAGAAAAGGTTACCTTCAAATCTAATACTACAAATGATAATATGATGGGATTTATCAATCTAGATGATAAAAATTATATGCCTATCAATGGGTTTACCACTGTGGATATGGGATGTGAACGAGGTAATAATGCGTATAATATGATCCAAAAAACAGAAACGCCATTTTCCACAGCCTATATTGAATTGTTTGATAGTTTATGGAAGGATAACACAAGGCTTCAGATTGTTACAGATGAGGTGATTGATAGTATTACCGCCGCATATCAGGAAAACTCTCCAGATTTTATTTATTTTGTAACGCTGTATAATATTTTCAATGAATTTTTGGAAGATATTTCAGAAGATATGTTACCAAATGAAGCTACAGGTTTTAAGAAAAGTAAAATTTGGTCAATGCTGTATAACTTTCAAAAAGATGCAGCCCTTGCGATCATCAGTAAACTGGAAAAATATAATGGCTGCATTTTAGCTGATAGCGTAGGGCTTGGCAAGACTTTTACAGCGTTAGCCGTTATCAAATACTATGAAAATAGAAACAAGTCTGTACTAGTCCTTTGCCCTAAAAAGTTGACAAACAACTGGAATACATATAAAGATAACTATGTAAATAATCCAATTGCATCTGATCGTTTACGTTATGACGTATTGTATCATACGGACTTGAGTCGTACAAAGGGTACGTCAAATGGACTTGACTTAGATAGATTGAACTGGAGCAATTATGATTTGGTTGTCATTGATGAATCCCATAACTTCCGTAATGGCGGTAAGTTATCTGGTGAAGATAATGAAAAGGAAAACCGTTATTTAAGACTGCTCAATAAAGTGATTCGTAAAGGTGTAAAGACTAAGGTTTTAATGTTATCTGCAACTCCGGTAAACAATCGTTTTAATGACTTAAAAAATCAGCTAGCTCTTGCCTATGAAGGAAACACAGAACTCATTGACGATAAATTGAATACCACTCGTAGTATTGATGATATCTTTAAAAATGCCCAAAGAGCATTTAATACATGGAGCAAGTGGGAAGCCGTTGATCGTACAACAGCAAACTTACTCCGCATGCTGGACTTTGACTTTTTTGAGGTTTTGGATTCTGTAACCATAGCTCGCTCCCGTAAACATATTCAGAAATATTATGATACAGCGGATATCGGAACATTTCCAACTAGATTGAAGCCCATATCATTAAGTCCACGTTTTACAAATCTAAAGGAAGCAATCAATTATAATGAAATTTTTGAGCAGCTTATGCTGTTGACATTGACGATCTATACGCCAACACATTTTATTTTACCAAGCAAAATGGAAAAGTATGCTGAGTTATATGGCGACAATAAAGTGAATATTGGTTTTACACAGGCAAATCGTGAACAGGGGATTCGTAGATTAACAGCTATCAACTTGATGAAACGAATGGAAAGTTCTGTATTTTCTTTTAATCTCACATTGAAAAGAATTTTAGCATTGATCGATTCTACAATACAAATCATTGATAGCTATGATAAAATGTCCTCGGTGAAATTGGATCTAGTGGATATCACAGATTTGGATGAGTTCGATGGTGAAGATCAGAACGATGATGAACTTTTTACATTTGGCAGAAAAGTAAAAATTGAAATTGGTGATATGGACTACAAGTCATGGAGAATCAGTCTTGCAAAAGATAGAGAAACACTGGAACTCCTGACCTCTATGGTTGGAGATATTACACCTGAGTATGACAGCAAACTGCAGGAATTGTTTCAGGTGATCAAAAACAAAATGGAACATCCAATCAATGAGGGGAATAAGAAAATTATAATATTTACTGCTTTTGCAGATACAGCAGGTTATTTGTATGATCATGTAAGCAAGTACGTAAAAGAAAATTTTGGGTTGAATACAGCAATCGTATCCGGTTCTATCGAAGGACGTACAACAATTCCAAAGCTTCGTAGTGATTTGAATACGGTATTGACTTGTTTTTCTCCGATTTCAAAGGATAAACAGCTTCTGATGCCGAATGATGACAGAGAGATTGATTTACTCATTGCAACCGACTGCATTTCCGAAGGTCAGAATTTGCAGGACTGTGATTATTTGATTAACTATGATATCCATTGGAATCCGGTCCGTATCATTCAGCGTTTCGGGCGTATTGACCGTATTGGAAGCCGTAATGCTTATATTCAGCTTGTTAATTTTTGGCCGGATGTAACGCTTGATGAGTATATCGACCTGAAAGCGAAGGTTGAAACCCGTATGAAAATTGTGGACATGACTGCAACAGGTGATGATAACTTACTGAGCGATGAAGAGAAAACAGACCTGGAATATCGAAAAAATCAGTTGAAACGGCTGAAAGAAGAAGTGGTAGATATTGAAGATATGACCACAGGTATTTCCATTATGGATTTGGGATTGAATGAGTTTAGGCTTGATTTGCTTGCGTATATCAAAAATCATGCAGATTTGGATAAAACACCTTTTGGGTTACATGCTGTAGTCCCGGCATCGGAAGAAATGCCGGTAGGAGTGATCTATGTTTTGAAAAATCGTTCAAACAGCGTTAATATTGATAATCAAAATCGGCTGCATCCATTTTATATGGTTTATGTCAGTCAGGATGGGGATATCGTTTGTGATCATTTGTCACCCAAAGATATGCTGGATAAAATGCGTTATCTTTGCAAGGGAAAATCGGAACCCAATATAGTATTGTGTAAGGTGTTCAATAAAGAAACCCGTGATGGTAAAGATATGAGAGAGTTATCAAAGCTTTTGGAAAGAGCCATTTCCTCTATTATAGAAGTAAAAGAGGAAAGTGATATTGATGCCTTTTTAGGTGGTGGACAGATCAGTTTTCTGTCAAATGAAATCAAAGGTTTGGATGATTTTGAATTGATTTGCTTTTTGGTCATTAAGGAATTGCCAAAATCTATTTCGCAGAAGAAGTCATAAGAGAACAAAACCTTTGTTACTTTGAACCCAGATTGCAAAAAATATATCATTTCATCTGTAACGAACATCTGATAATATTACAAGGAAGGGGCTGAAAAAATGCTTGGATTACCTCAAAATACGGAAATGAACAAGCAGCTTCCGAAAAAAGCGATCTATACTAAATTTCAAATGAATACAGCGGCGAAAGAAAAAATCGACTATGATATTTCTAAACTTTCCATTGTAAATGAAATTTCCCCTTCCCGCGTGCAGGTTTCGGAAGGGGAAAGTGTCAAATCGTTCTATGTACTTCTGGTGTCTTTGAAGCATAAGGATTTTGACGAAAAGAACATCGTTACCATTTCAAAGATCATTCCTCAGAATATGCTGATGGTATTGGAGTATGAACAGGAAGCAAGGCTGGCGGTTTATCACACAAAACTGATGATGACACCGTGGCAGAAAACTGAAGACATTACAGTTACGCTAAAGGGACTGGACCTGAATCAGATTTGGGAAAATATTATTGTTCAGATCGGGGAAATCAATATGGATGCTGGAAATACCCTGGAAGAACAAATTGCACTGGATGAGCAGAAAGCAAAGTTGCAAAAAGAGATTGCGAAGCTGGAAAAGCAGGCGAGAGCAGAAAAACAGCCGAAGAAGAAGTTTGAGTTGGTGCAGAAAATTAATCAATTCAAAAAGGAGTTATATAATGACTAATATACTTGATTTTATTACAATGAATTTGGGTTGGATCATAATCATAACAGGTTTTTTCATTCCGCCTGTGAGGGATTTTGTTATAAAACAGTTTCAATTATCTCTAGATAAGGCACTGGAAGATAAAAAAAGTGTCAATGAGAGAAAAAACTATATAAGTAAAACCAGATTCGATACAGAATTTGAAATCTACCGACAACTTTCAAAAGATTTTTTTGCTATGATAAAACACACATCTAAATTAAATCCTTATGGTATGATTAGTACACCAGCATTTGATAGCGAAGAAGAAAAAGATGAGTATGATAAGAAAATTTATAAAACGGCAGTGAAAGCATTTTTCGTTGCACAAGATAATTTACAAGCAAATGCTCCTTTTATAAGAGAAGATATCTATAATGGGTATAATAAAATATTAGAGCTTTGCAATTATCAACTTCATGTATTTCAGCAACGATGGAATTTATCATTTTGTGCTATTTGTAAAGAGGATGCGTTACCAACAGATGAAGAACAAAAAATGACGAAAGAAATATATGATAAATTGAATGACTTAAATAAAAAAGTCAGAGCATATCTTGCAAGTTTGGATGTGTTATAAAATAGGAGGAAAATGAAAATGGACAAGCTGAAAATGCACACGCCCAACAAGGCGGATGAAAATTACAAAAAACTGGCGGAGCTATTCCCCAACGCAATTACAGAAACCATTGATGAAAATGGGAAAGTTGTGCGTGCCATAGACAAAGATGTATTGATGCAGGAAATCAACACAAGGGTAGTGGACGGCAAAGAAGAACGCTATCAGTTTACATGGCCGGACAAGAAAAAGTCTGTGCTGCTGGCAAACGCTCCAATTGCCAAAACCCTTCGTCCTTGCAGAGAAGAAAGTGTCGGCAAAGATGGAACCCCTGGAGGATTTGACTCCGAAAACCTCTATATTGAAGGGGATAACCTTGAGGTGTTGAAGCTTTTACAGGAAACATATTTGGGAAAAATCAAAATGATTTACATAGATCCTCCCTATAATACAGGAAATGATTTTGTGTATGAAGATGACTTTGCACAAAGTACAGAGGATTACATGGCAAATAGTGGGCAGTATGATGAAGAAGGTAATCGACTTGTTATAAATACAGAAAGCAACGGTCGTTTCCATACGGATTGGCTGAATATGATTTATCCTCGTTTAAAGATTGCTAAGGATTTACTTGCGGAGGACGGTGTTTTTTTCATCAGCATAGACGATGTGGAAGTATCTAATTTGAGAAAAATATGTGATGATGCATTTGGAGCAGACAATTTCATTGCCAACTTGGTTTGGCAAAAGAAATTTTCTCGTTCCAACGATGCTACATATTTTTCTACAATGCATGATCACATCTTATGTTATTGTAAAGTTAATTTGCATTCTAACGAAAATGGATGGAAAATTGGACTTTTACCGAGGGGGGATGAAACTCCGGAAGGATACTCTAATCCGGATAATGACCCTCGTGGACCATGGACATCAGTAGTTTTGTCTGCTAAGTCAGGATCAGAAAGTCTTTTGTATGAAATTACAACTCCAAGTGGACGTAAAGTTGTACCACCAAGCGGACGATTTTGGAGTTGTAGCCAAGAAACCTTTAACAAGTGGAACAATGATAATCGTATTTGGTTTGGCGTAAATGGAGATGGTTCCCCACGAAAGAAAACATTTTTGTCTGAAGTTCAACCTGGATTAAGACCAAATACACTACTATTTCAAGCAGATGTTGGTCATAATCAAGAGGGAAAACAAGAGTTAAAAAAGATTTTTGATGATGTTGGAGTTTTTGATAGCCCAAAACCAGTACGCCTGCTGAAAACCCTTGCAGTAATTGCAAATCTAAAAGATGATGATATAGTCATGGATTTTTTCTCCGGTTCTTCCACCACTGCTCACGCTGTTATGCAGTTAAATGCAGATAATGGGGGGCACTGCAAGTTTATCATGGTACAGGTTTCAGATAGAACTAATGAAAAGAGTGAAGCCTACAAAGCCGGTTACAAAAATATTTGTGAAATTGGAAAAGAGCGTATTCGTAGAGTGGGAAAGAAAATCAAAGAAGAAAATCCTCTGGGAACACAGAGTTTAGATACAGGTTTCCGTGTGCTCAAGTGTGATACTTCCAATATGAAAGATGTGTATTATAATCCGAATGAATTTGACCTTCCGAAAATTGGCGAATCGGTAGATAACATCAAAGAAGACAGAACACCGGAAGATTTGCTGTTCCAGGTGATGCTGGATTTAGGTGTATTGCTGTCCAGCAAGATAGAAGAAACAGTCATTGCTGGCAAGAAGGTATTCAATGTTGCAGATGGTTTCCTGATTGCTTGCTTTGATGAAAATATCACCGATGAAACCATAATAGCCATTGCAAAACAGCAGCCTTATTATTTTGTTATGCGGGATAGTTCTTTGGCAAACGATAGCGTAGCTACGAATTTCGAGCAGATTTTCGCTACATACAGCCCTGATACAGTAAGGAAGGTGTTATAATGGCTACATTAAAAGATATATATGATATTATAAAAGAATTACGCAGTCTTGCAAAAGAAATACAAAACCAAGAAGTATCTGCACTTGTTGCAGATATTCAGGATAAATATTTTGATTTGAAAGAAGAGCTAGAAAGCATTAAGGATGAAAATAAAGAGTTAAAAGAAAAACTTAGTCAAAAAGAAGATATTGTTTTGAATGAATTTGGTTTTTATGTGAAAAAATCAGAAAACTCAAAACATGTTTTTTGCCCATATTGTTATAATAAAGATGACCAACTATGCTTATTAGAACGAGATAATAATGAATTTTATTGTAAAAACTGCAATCAATATTTTATAAATAGAGGTTAAATTATGAAGTTTAATTTTAAAATACAACAATATCAAACAGATGCAGTCAATGCAGTCGTTCGGGTGTTTCAGGGACAGAATTATTCTGATAGCGTTGGTTATATCCGCGATATGGGGAAACAACCTGCTTCGCCTGTCCAGATGAAATTATTGTCGCCTGATGAATTTGGTGATCAGATCGACCTCTATGATGATACTGGCTATAAAAACGAAATGGTCAGTCTTTCTGATGAAGCTTTGCTCAAGAATATTCATCAGTTACAAAGCCAGAACAATATCAAGCTTTCTCCCAATTTGATAAAGGATCTGGGCAGATGTTCTCTTGATATTGAAATGGAAACAGGTACAGGGAAAACTTATGTGTATATCAAAACCATGTTTGAACTGAATAAGCGTTATGGTTGGAGTAAGTTTATCGTTGTAGTGCCAAGCATTGCCATTCGAGAGGGTGTCAAAAAGTCATTTGAGATTACAGCCGACCATTTCATGGAGCATTATGGCAAAAAAGCCCGTTTCTTTGTATATAACAGTGCCAATCTGAATCAGCTGGATAATTTTTCTCAGAGTAGTGGGATCAATGTCATGATCATCAATACACAAGCTTTTGCACGTTCCTTCAAAGAAGTGGAAGAAGGAAAGAAAAAAACGAAAGAACAGCTGATTATTTATGACAAGCGTGACGAATTTGGTTCTCGCCGCCCCATTGATGTCATTGCAGCCAACAGACCGATCATCATTTTGGATGAACCCCAAAAAATGGGTGGGAATGTTACCCAAAAAGCTTTGAAAAATTTTAATCCGCTGTTTTGTCTGAATTATTCTGCAACACATACAGTAAAGCATAACACCGTTTATGTTCTGGATGCGTTGGACGCTTACAACAAACGCTTGGTCAAGAAAATTGAAGTAAAAGGCTTTGAAGTGAAAAATTTTAGAGGAACCGATAGCTATCTGTATTTGGAGCAGATTGTGTTGTCCTCCAAAAAACCGCCCATGGCAAGGATTGAACTGGAAATCGGGTATCAGAAATCCATTAACCGTGAAACCCGTAATTGTAATGTGGGGGATGATTTGTACTATATTTCCCAGGAAATGGAGCAGTATAAAGGATATACCATTTCAGAAATCAATCCGTTGGATGGAACAGTTACGTTTACCAATGGAGAAGTGATTAAAGCGGGCGAGGTAAATGGTGACGTATCAGAAAGTGATATGCGTCGTATTCAAATCAGAGAAACCATTCTTTCTCATTTTGAAAAAGAGGAAAAATTATTCAATATGGGAATCAAATCCCTTTCTTTGTTCTTTATTGATGAGGTGGCAAAGTATCGTCAATATGATGAGGATGGCAATGAGCTTTTAGGGGAATATGGCAAAATGTTTGAAGAAGAATATAACAATGTTCTGAATCAATATATCACTGTTCTGGACACCCCATATCAAAAATATTTGAAAGAAAGTTGCAGCGATGTTACAGCTGTACATAAGGGATATTTCAGTATTGATAAAAAAACTGGTCATAGCATTGACAGCCAGCTGAAACGTGGTAGTGAATTTTCTGATGATATTTCTGCCTATGATTTGATTCTGAAGAATAAAGAACGGTTGTTATCTTTTGAAGAGCCTACAAGATTTATTTTTTCTCACTCTGCACTCCGTGAAGGTTGGGATAATCCAAATGTTTTTCAGATATGTACTTTAAAGCACTCAGATAGCAATACTGCCAAAAGACAGGAAGTAGGCAGGGGACTTCGTCTTTGCGTCAATCAGCAAGGGAATAGGATGGATGTGGAAAGTTGCGGGGATACGGTACATGACATCAATATGCTGACAGTCATAGCAAGTGAGAGCTATAAAGATTTTGTATCTCTTCTGCAAGACGACATCAAGAAAGTTCTTTATGACAGACCGACAGTTGCTACCAGTGAGTACTTTGCTGGTAAGTATATTAAAGTGAATGATGTTCCTACGCTTATCGACAAAAATACGGCAGATATGATTGAATTTTATCTGATTCAAAATGGATACGTGGATCTGAAGCGTAAAGTAACGGATAAGTATCGTAATGATGCGGTTACGAATACATTTGCTCCTATGCCAGAAGAATTGCAGCCTATGGCAGAGGGAATCCATATGTTGGTGCAGGCGGTATATGATGACAGTATTCTGAAAGATATGTTCAAAGATGGTCATGAGTCAAAGGTAAAAGAGAATCCTTTGAATGAAAATTTTGCAAAAGCAGAATTCCAAGCACTTTGGAAACAGATTAACCATAAATATGCTTATACGGTAGAATTTGACAGCAATGAGCTTATTGCAAAATCAATTGCACATATTGATAAAAACTTGTTTGTATCAGAGTTGAAATATACTGCTACAATTGGTCGCCAGAAAGATAAAATGGATGAGTATGAAGTAGAACGTGGCGCATCATTCAGCGGGGAAAAGACAAGAACAGAAACATTAAAGCATACCACAACAAGTCAAATCAAATACGATTTGATTGGTAAAATTACAGAAGGAACAGTTCTTACACGAAAAACCGTTGCAGCAATTCTAAGTGGAATAAGAGTGGACAAGCTTGCTATGTTTAAGAACAACCCGGAGGAATTTATTTCAAAAGTAACTAAACTGATTAAAGAACAGAAAGCTACTATGATTGTGGAACACATTTCCTATGATGTCATTGATGGGGAGTATGATAGTACTATCTTTACAGCAGAAAAGAATACACAAAGTTTTGATAAAGCGTTCCTGGCAAAGAAAGCAATTCAGGATTATGTGTTTACGGATGGTTCTGCTGAAAAAAGTATTGAAAGAAAGTTTGTGGAAGACTTGGATGCTGCAGAGGAAGTATGCGTATATGCTAAGCTCCCTCGAACATTCCATATTCCTACACCAGTTGGCAATTATTCTCCGGACTGGGCAATTGCTTTCTATGAAGGTACAGTTAAGCATATCTTTTTTGTGGCTGAAACGAAAGGCACAATGGAAAGTCTTAATCTGAGACCAATAGAACAGGCAAAAATTTCTTGTGCGAAAAAGTTATTCAATGAGATGTCAACCAATAAAGTGAAGTATCATGATGTAGACAGTTATCAGAGTTTATTGGATGTGATGAAAGCACTTTAAAAGAAGGTGAATTATGGGAAAAAACTGTTATCTGATAGAGATAGTATAGCATGTTGAAAAACATGTGTGTAGAAAGATAAATAACGATGTTATCGTTTTATTAGATAGTATATTTCTCGGATTCTAATGTGAAAATCACAATATGCTTCGCTCTGTTTACGATAGTTGATATAGTAGTTTAGGATAGTCAGCATGATTTATAAAGACTGTTTGTATTATGGCGCTGAAAGGATATATATTGCCGTGCGTTTTTTTGAAATCTTTTGTCATTGTGATGTTGTCGTTGTTTGCGAAAATAAGTATTCTTTTTGGAATTTTTACTCTATTATGCTAAAACGTTACTGTTTGTATTTTATAGATTCAAAAATCAGGTCTTAATGCTGTTTGTAATATTTTGCATTGAGCTTATTTATGAATATGTATAAAAAATGTATTAGTGAATTAAAATGAGGTAATAACGATGGGAATATTTTCTGGAAATAAACAAACAATTAATTTATCAAAAACTCAATACGAGTTAATAAATATGGATTTAAGCAAAAATTGGGTTGTTCAAGGAGGTCCTGGAACAGGAAAAACTGTTTTAGCAATAGCTATGGCAGAAAAATTAGCTAAAGATGGAAAAAAAGTGCTTGTCATCATGTATAATAGACCTTTGATGCAGTTTGTACAACAGAATTATGTAGAACATGAGAATGTTAAGTATGATGTTATGACATACTATAGTTGGATTTATTCGATTTATGCTAATATATTGGGTTGTTCAATGCCAACGAAGACTAATCGTGAACCCGATTGGAATCGTATAGAAAAAACAATGGGAAAATTAGATTTGTTATATCACACAATTATTATTGATGAGGCCCAAGATTTTCCCAAAGAGCTTATACACATTTTATCTATGGTGTCTGAAAATATTATTGCCTTTATTGATCCGAATCAAATTATTCAGGAAGGGCAGTTTGACGTAAATAGTTTGTTATATGAACTGTGTGAAAAAGCACCATATTCTCTAACTATAAACTATAGAAATACACGAGAAATTGGAGATGCCGCAAAATGTTTTGCTGAGAAAAGAGATGATTTTTGTAATGTAAAACATGATAATTATCCTCAGTTAATTTATTGTTCTGGTAATGAAGATATATTTTTAGAACAAACAAACATTATGGGAGAAATTATCCGAAGACATCTTGGAAAAAGTATTGGTGTGATTGTCAATTTTAAGAATTTAGATCGAACTTTAAAGAATTTAAGAGAGGAATTAGGAGATATTATAGAAGTTGAAGCTTATAAGTCCCATACAAATAAAAACGAATTAAACTTTTGGAAAAATAATGTTAAGATTGTATCATTTGGTACTATGAAAGGTTTGGAGTTTCATGTAGTTATTATTCCTAATATTGATTTAATACGTGCTACATCTAGTCAAAAAATTGACTATCATAGGATGTATGTTGCTATGACAAGAGCACGTGAAAATTTGTATATGATAACAACTAACATACATACAAAAACGGGAAAATGGGCTGAGATTTTATCAATTATCGAAGATAATCCAGAATATTTTAAAATAATTTATGATTATTTTCGAAAGTAAATATCTGTTTAAAGTTAATTGATAGTCAAGAGAAACTATATTTATAGAAGCCAATTTTGTGTGAATGTTCTTAACTATAAAAAAGTTTCATATTGTATAGAATTTCAAAGAGGCTAGATAGATGGCTTTTCGATGGTATTGTTGATACAGATGAGAATTCTGTATTTCTAGGAAAAACACAATAGATTATAATTTCTGGAAATCATCTGTACATCCGTCTTTCTAAGTTGGTTATGATTGGAATCGTATTATGGATGTAAGAAAGGGTAGAGCCTTAGAAAATCATTCCTATCCTCCAAAGAATTTTTTTATATTAGTTTTTGGGGCTTACATTGAATTTTAGGCTCTCTTAATACCATTTATTTATATCATATGAAATTATAATTTTCTTGCATACCCGGCATACATAAGCTATCGGAAGCAGCACATCTCCATCAGAAACAATATCTGGAGGCAATAGGATAACTCTGCTTTTATTCATTGATTTGGATCTGTTGACAAACGTAAGCGCTTAACAACAAGGTGTCTTATCTTCGCTTCCGATCCATGAGATACTACTTTTATGAAAATGTATATTTTTTATAGTTATAAGTTTTTATAGTTTTTGTAGTATCTACGGATTGGAGAGAAAATATGGATCAGGTTTCTCAGGTGAAAAGACAGTTCCGTATGGAATAATGGAGAAAATATATAACTGAGTGCCAGGCCAGCGGGATGAGTGTTAGGAGTTGGTGTAAGCAAAACAATCTATCTGAGCAGACATACTATAAATATCTCAGACGTTTTCGGCAGGAACTCTGTAATTCATTACCAGTTCCTGTTGCGGCACCCGAAAAGTCAGTTCAGTTTTCGAAGGTCACTGTACAAACACCGGCACCTCATGCACAGGCTGCAGTAATAATTCATCTATCTAATGCTACAATAGAAGTTCAAAACGACGTGGATCAACAGACTGTGGAGGCAGCGCTTCTAGCACTGAAAACAGTATGTTAGGTGATATCAGGATAGCCAAAGATATCTACATTGCCAGCGGTCATACCGACATACGTAAATCTATCGATAGACTGGCTGCCCTTGTGCAGGAACAGTTTCAATTAGAATCGTTTTCTCCGACATTGTATCTTTTCTGTGGAAAATGCCGCGATAGAATCAAAGCACTTCTCTGGGAGGGCGATGGATTTGTTCTTCTATATAAGAGACTGGAGAACGGAAACTTCAAATGGCCTCGCAGTGCAAACGAGGTAAAATCGATCAGCTGGCAACAGTTCCGATGGCTGATGGAAGGTTTGGAACTGGAACAGAAAACAGCCATCCTGCCTGCAAGACCAAGTGCATTCTGTTAAGAAAAAAGACGTCAAAACCATTGAATTTACTGGGGTTTTGGCGTCTTTTGTGGTATAATAAAACTATTATAAATCAAAGGAGATACACCTATAGATTCCAGAGACGCTTACAGATAAAGCACAATAAGTTTCGCAAATTAAAAAAATAAAAAGAGACATGGTTCGCAGATCTCTGGTAGAATGAAGTCGCGACACACCATTCGAAAGGAGATAGCAAACCATGCCTGAAAAAATTGTACAGCTTAACGAAGAAGTAATCAAGGGTCAAATCAAAGAGTTGGTACGAGGCAGCGTAGAGGAAACCCTCAACGAGCTGCTGGAAGCCGAGGTGCAGAAACTGACACAGGCAGCCAGGTACGAGCGTAATGAGCAGCGCCAGGGCTACCGCAGCGGTCACTACAACCGCAACCTCACCACTACATCCGGAGATGTCACTCTCAAGGTGCCCAAGCTCAAGGGAATCTCTTTTGAAACTGCTATTATTGAGCGGTACCGTCGCCGGGAAAGCAGTGTGGAAGAGGCTCTCGTTGAGATGTACTTTGCTGGAGTATCTGTCCGGCGTGTAGAGGACATTACAGAGGCCCTTTGGGGCAGCAAAGTCTCTCCCTCCACCATCAGTGAGTTAAACAAAAAGGCATATGTCCACATTGAAGATTGGCGGAACCGTCCTCTGCAAGGTAGACGTTATCCGTATGTCTATGTGGATGGGATCTATCTGCGCCGCAACTGGGGTGGAGAGTTTGAAAATGTAGTGGCGATTGCGGTCAATGAGGACGGATACCGTGAGGTTTTAGGTGCTGCTGAGGGCATGAAAGAGGACAAGGCCAGCTGGGTAAGTTTCTTTCAATGGCTCCGCGGACGAGGTCTGGACGGTGTGAAACTTATTGTTGGCGACAAGTGCCTCGGTATGCTGGAGGCTTTGGGCGAAGTATTCCCCGAAGCCAAATATCAGCGGTGTACCGTCCACTTTTACCGCAATGTGTTCTCTGTTACACCTCGCTCCAAGGTGAAGCTGGTAGCCAAGATGCTCAAGGTCATCCACGCTCAGGAGAGCAAGAAAGCAGCCCGAGAGAAGGCCAAAGCGGTGGTAGAAGAACTGCGTGCTATGAAGCTGAAAGAGGCGGCTAAGAAGGTGGAGGACGGCATTGAAGAGACGCTTACCTATTGCGATTTTCCAAGCGAACACTGGACTCGCATCCGCACTAACAATGTCATTGAACGACTGAACCGGGAGATTCGCCGCCGTACCCGTGTGGTGGGCAGCTTCCCAGACGGAAACTCTGCTCTTATGCTGGTCTGTGCCCGACTGCGCCACGTGGCTGGTACCCAGTGGGGCAACAAGAAGTACATGAATATGAAGCACCTGGAGGTTTCCATTGAGGATGCCTCCATTGCTGGCTGACTGCATTCACGCCAGAGACTGCAAACCAATTTGCGCAAAACTCTTGACACTACCCGCTTACATTGAACAGCTTGAAAATACAATTAAAAATCTACAGAATCAGGTAAGCAATCTGACAGAAATGGTGATGCTCCTGCGTAAGGAAAAGTTTGGTCCTTCCAGCGAAAAGACAGTAAAACCCAGTGAGGAACAGTTGTCCCTTTTTAATGAAGCTGAAGTCGAAGCAGATGGTACGATCGATGAACCAATTACAAAAACTGCAAAAGGATACCTCAGAAAAGAAACAAAAACAAAACGAGAAGAACTTTTAAAGGATCTTCCTGTTATAGAGATCGAATGTGATGTCCCTATGGAAGAACAGATCTGTATTCGTTGTGGCAAAACATTGAAACGCATAGGGAAAGAAACTGTTCGAGAAGAAATGGAATACATTCCTGCAAAACTGCAAATCGTGCGTTATGTATGCTGGTCTTATGGTTGTTCTTCTTATAAACACATAGGACAGCCTTATATCGTAAAGGCATTCACACCCACATCTTTGATGAATCATTCTTTGGCATCCCCCAGTTCTGTTGCTTATGTGATGTATCAGAAGTATGTTAATGCAGTTCCGTTGTACCGCCAGGAAAAGGATTGGGAACAGATGGGCTGGCACTCAGTTGGGCAACGATGGCAAACTGGATCATTCGATGTGCAGAGGACTATCTGAAGCTTGTTGCAGAATACCTCAGAAAAGAGTTGTTGGCAAGGGATATCATCCATTGTGATGAAACACCTGTTCAAGTGCTGAAGGAAGACGGTAAGAAGCCGCAGACGAAATCTTATATGTGGTTTTATCGTACAGGAATCGATGATAAGAATCCGGTTGTTCTGTATGATTATCAACCTTCTAGAAATGGAGATCATGCAGTAACATTTCTGAAGGACTTCAAAGGATATGTCCATTCGGATGGTTATTCTAGTTATATCAAACTGACTGGCATCATCCGTTGTGGCTGTTGGGCTCATCTGAGAAGAAAATTTATCGAAGCTATTTCTCAGAAGAAAAGTACAGAAAGTCTTACTAATGCAGAGATTGGCAGGAATTACTGTGACCAACTTTTTATGATTGAAAGAGACCTGAAAGATCTTTCTCCCGAGGAACGCAGGATCAAGCGCCTTGAACTGGAAAAAACTGTTCTGGAGGCTTATTGGTGCTGGCTTGAAATCTGGATGTATTGAAAGGTTCGGTTTTGGGCAAAGTAGTTACATTATGCACTGAATTAGAAAAAATATATGGAAAACTATCTGCTTGACGGCAGATGCTGTATTTCTAGAAATGCTGCCGAAAATGTGATCCGTCCGTTCATGGTGGTCGAAAAAACTGGCTTTTTGCTGATACATCGAAAGGTGCTTATGCATCCGCTGCCGTATATAGCATTGTTGAAACAGCAAAAGCAAATGGAATCAACATATATACATATCTGCATTGTTTACTGTTATACATGTCTGATGTCGACTGGCGAAATCATCCGGAAGAACTGGAGCATCTGATGCCATGGGCTGAGGCAGTTCAGGCAGAATGCAAGTAAAAAAAGTAAAGGATGGCATTATACTATCCTTTTTCATGTTTCAAGGCACCTTATTATCGACCGCGTACACTCTATCCGGTCTTTTGGAGGGAAATAATTATGGTTGATACTCAAAATAATGTTGTTAACCAAATAGACAGAGATTGCTTAATTGATATTCTTACAGATGAGTTGTCAGTATTAAGGGCTAAAATCGGAATAAAACAAGAGGAATTGATTGATATTCTTGGCATCAGTAAACAGACATATAGTGCTATTGAAATAAAAAAAGAAGAATTACATGGAATATGTATGTTTCATTACTAATGTTTTTACGCAAAATGAAAATATGGCTCATGTTATTGAAGTTATTGGTGCTTTTCTTAGTGAATTGAAAGCTGTGATGAATATTAATCACAGAAAGTGGATAAGGGGTTGTTGTTACTATGGATAATTCAATAAATGAAATATTAAATGTGTTAGGTAATATTAGAAATAAACATGTTATTGTTATTGGGGATATTCTTCTAGACGAATATATATATGGTATGGTAAATAAGGTATCAACTGGAATTCAGATACCTATTATTGATAAAGAAATAGTTGAATATCGTTTAGGAGGTGCAGCCAATGTTGCAGCTAATGTTGCAGGATTATGCAATCATACAACACTAATTGGACGATGTGCAAAGGATGATTCTGGGAATAGAGTTAAACAATTGTGTGAGTTATATCATGTAAAGTTAATGGATTTCGAAAGCGAAAAGACTGTCGTAAAACAGAGAATATATGTTGATAATCAACAGGTATCTAGATTGGATACAAATGCGTTTTCAAAATCGGTTGCTAAAGAACTGAAAACAGTATTATCAGACTACAAAGTAGATGTTGTTATAATTGCAGATTATTTATATGGAGTTGTATCACAGAAAGTACTAGATATCACAACTAGTTTTTGTAAGGAAAAATCAGTGCCTATTTTTTATACTTCTAGAGATTTGGGGAGATTTGTCATTGGTGGTTATCCTATTGTTGTTGCAAATCAAAAAGAATGGAATCTGTGGAATCAATCAGATGATTGTCCCCGAGCATTTATTACGAAAGGAAATGAGGGGATTAGTTTTTTATCGAAAACAAAGAAAGCTGAGAAAAAAGCTAGTAAAAAATATTCAGTAAATGTTTCAGGTGCAGGAGACACTGTATTGGCAATAATTTCACTTCTTTATGGCGAGAAATACATTTCTATTGATGATTTACTCCTTCTTGCTAATCTAGCAGGGGAATTAGCCGTAGAAAACAAACTTACTTATGTGGTAAGGCAATTTGATTTAGTTGATGCGTTATATAAGCATTGGATTAATGATGATAGCATCAACAAAATTGTAGATATTTCTTTGGCTCAAGATATAGTATCCGCATGGAAACAAAAGAAAGAAAAGATTGTATTTACAAACGGATGTTATGATTTGCTGCATTTAGGACATATTAAGTCATTTCAATATTCTAAGAAATTCGGTGATAAATTGGTTGTTGCTGTAAATTCTGATTCTTCAATTAAACGATTAAAAGGGAATGGTAGACCTATTAATAATCTTGAAGAACGTGTTAGTACACTTGCGTATTTGAGTATGATTGATATGGTTATTTATTTTGAGGAAGATACTGCAATTAACGTGATTAAGGCAATTGGACCAGATACTTATGTTAAAGGAGAAGAGTATAAGAGTAAGGCTCTATTAGAGGCAGAGTATGTTAAAAAAGTGGAATATGTGCCAATGATAGAAGGAACATCAACAACGCAACTTATCAAGAAAATTGCAAGGGCGGTAGAAGTAGATGGACAATAAAGTAGAAGTGTTCGTGCCTGGTCGGTTGTGCATTTTAGGAGAGCATTCTGATTGGGCAGCTGGATATAGAGCAATCAATAGTGAGATTGAAAAAGGATATGCTATTGTTGCGGGGATTAACCTAGGGATCTATTTAAGAGGGTACAAAAACGAAGGATTTTATTACGAATATGATGATAAAAAATTGTGTTTATCATATGATGAGTTATTGATTAGAAATGATAAAGATTTCTTTGAGTATGTAGTTGCTAGTGCTAAAGTAATGCAGTCAAAATATAAAGTATCTGGTGTAAAAATCATATGCGATAAAATGACACTGCCAATGAAAAAAGGATTAGCTTCTAGCGCAGCAATCTGTGTTGCAGTAATTCGAGTATATAATTTGCTTTTTGATTTGAAGTTATCAGTTGAAGCTGAAATGGAATTGGCTTATGAGGCTGAAATATCAACTGGTTCAAAGTGTGGAAAATTGGATCAGATATGTGCATATGGACAGGGCTTAAGAAAGGTAATTTTTGATTCTGACAAAATTGAAATATCTTCATTATATACAAATAGTAATTTGCAATTCATACTAGTGAATTTGCAGGGGAAAAAAGATACTAAGAAAATATTATCTGACTTGAATAGTGAATTTGTAAAAGAAATGAATACAAATGAAGGAAGACTAATTAGTTCTTTAGGCGTGTTTAACAGTTCTTGTGTTAATGAAGCTACTCAAAAACTGGTTGATAATGATATATTGGGATTTGGTCAAATAATGAACAAGTTTCAGGAGAATTTCGAGTTAAATGTTGCTTGTTATTCTGAAGAATTGAGAGCACCCAAATTACATGGATTAATAGAATACAGTAGGGGAATAAAGGGCGTTATTGCTTGTAAGGGAATAGGATCTCAAGGAGATGGAATGGCTCAAATTCTTTTAGATTGTGGTTCACAAGTAGAAGAAATTATGCAAGGTATTCGAGATACATTGGACATGGAATGTTATTCTTTCAAAACTGGACAAATCGATTTAAATGTTATTATCCCTATTACTGGAATAGGTACTCGAATGTATCCATCTACAACAATTATAGATAAAGCTATATTCCCGGCTATTGATTCGGGCAATGTTTATCCTGTATTGAGTATGATTTTGAGAGAGTTGTATTTTAGCAAGCAGATAAAAATGTTAATTTGATAATTAATGAGAAGCACGCTGAAATAATTAATAAACTTAGAAGTTTGCTATTATCAGATAAAATTGATGTTTCTTTATTATGTAGTACACAGACACAGAGAGGATTTGGAGGTGCAATGGCAAGTTTAAAATTCTTAAAGGAGCTAGGTTTTTCGATGGTATGCTTAGGAGATTATATTTGTAAAGGAATCAGTTATGGAGAGTGTACCACTCAAGCGGTTGAGGTTTTAAGAAAGAATAATAAATCAATAGTTGGAATTAAAGTAATACCAGTTACTGAAACTACAAAATTTGGTGTTGTTTGTGGTGAATGGATTGATGATCAAGTACTTCATATTATGAAGATTGTAGAAAAGTAAGAAACTGATTATGCAAAAGAAAATCTGATGATTGTGTATCAAGGGAATAGATATGGTTTTGTATTTTTAGGGTAATACATTATCAATAACGATATTTTGAGAAAGAGGTCATTGATTGGGGATGATGAAGAAATTGGCTTTTCAGAGTTTTTAAATGAATGTGCACAGAAACAAGATATGTATGTAGTCTTTGTTCGGTGATAGTAATGACTTAGGGAACCCTAAAGATTATTATTCATCATTTGTTGAATATGGAAAGGATAATGTATGAACGAATTAGAGGAATTATATAAAGCACTTCAGATTATTCATGGAAATTTGGATTATGAAAAGTCTCCGATTCCTATCTTTTCATTTGAAGGCTTACCAGGGGCAGGAAAAACAACTCAGATAAAGCTTGTATCTGAAGCACTAACAGAGAAATATGGTAAATCATATTATATTGATTTGCCAACCAAATCACCGATTGGAAAAATTATGAAATCGCTATATTCGGATGAACAACATTGGAATGGAGTTAGGGAACAAACGCCATGGCTGAATCCTATAATGATTTCTACAGATTTGCGCCTTGCAATTAGTAGAGCAGTCGATGAGGGGGCTAGATATGCATTTATGTCAAGAGGTGTATTATCGACTTATTACTATAATTTAGATGCGTATAATTCGGATGAAAATAAAGCGTGGGATATGATGCAAAGCCATATGAAAGCATTTTATATGCCCGCTGCGATTGTATTTATGGATATTCCAGAAGAAGTTGCGTACAAGAGAGTGGTAAAACGAAATCGCGGTCCATTGCGAAAAATGGATGAGGTTGATGAAATGAAAAAAGACAAAATCAAACTTCAGAATTATTTGGCTAAAATGCCTAATGTTCCAGTATATTACATAGATGCAACAGGTACAGAAGAGGAAGTAACAAAGAAGATTATAGAAAAATTAGAAGGACATTTATCAATATGAAGAATGTGATTTATGGACAATATGATTCGAATTTCTATTCATTAAAGAGATTTTACGAACATGAGCTTCCAAATGAAATAAGAGAAATTCTTTTAGAGTTGAGTCAGAAAGAATTGGCTGTATTTAGGGGTGGATTAGCATTTGTGTTCTTGCTAAATGAAACGGACTATTTATTAAAAGATTTGGACATGATTGCTTATGTTGAAAAAATGGATGATATATTAGTTTGTTTAAAAAAAGTAGATGTTGTTTTCATTAACAAGAACACTTTTGGTGACACAGTTATTACCGCGTTTTGGAAATCAAATAATGAATATTTCAAATTAGACGTTTTATTGTGTAATAAAATGCCGAACATATGTGAGAAGGATATTTATGGTAAGAAATGTTATGTGGTAACAGCTTCATATGTATGGAGAAATAGGATTGAAAAGATAGCTGAGAGAGAAATTAGGATGCATGATGATAAGAAGACATTAAATCATTATATGGTTGCAAGAAAATTAAGTCAGTATCTAGTAGAAAACAAAGGCATAATACATGAAGAAGACTGCATTGCTGTTGAGATGAAGTTGCCAGAAGTTCAAGAGGTGCTTTCAAAACTAGTTGTGCTTTCAGAACTAGAACAGTTTATGAATCTGCAATTTGAATTGGTTAAGGGGTGAGTGTTATAAGAATTCTTCTGTGTCAATTAAGAAATCATGGTGATGTTATTAGGATATTTCCGCTAATAGATGCGATTAAAGATATTCACCCAGATTGGTATATAGGATTTACTTGCTTTGAAGATATGGTTGAAACATGCGAGTTAAATCATAACATTGATATTATAATTCCGCAGCCGCGGTTTTCTCCTGTGACAGATACGCAAGGTGGTACAAGAATTCTCGATTGCGCTATTTTTAGAGATGCAGTTGAGAAAGTCAGAAAAGAGCAATTTGATGTGTATGTTGATTTACATGGTGTATTTCAAAGTGCATTATTTGGTGCAATGTGTAACATAAAAACAAGACTAGGAAGAAGTGAAGAAACATCTAAAGATGGAGCTACATTGTTTTATACGGATATATGTCAAATTACCAAAAAAGAATTAAATAGAATGGAACGACATTTCGTAGTTACAAATGAATTGTTTCCAGAAATTGTTCCGTTGCCAAATAAGAAAATATCAGGAGATAAAGTTGTAATATTCCCTGGAAGTAGTAAAAATGGAATATTAAAGAGGTGGAAAACCGATTATTATGTACAACTTGCTAATAGATTAAGCAAAGATTCTACAGTGGTTTTTATATTAGGGATAGAAGAACAGGATATAAAGTTTGATTTGGAGAATGAAACAAATTGTTATATAAAAATCTGTTCCAAGTGGTCTCAGGTAGATGAAGAAATAAGTAATGCAAAGCTTGTAATCGGAAACGATGCTGCTTATGTGCATTTTGCAGTATGGAAAAATATACCTACGATTGAGATTTGTGGTCCGCTATCTCCGATAATAAATGGTGTATGGAGTTATGGAATAGGTGAGACAATTTTTAATCCGTTTCGTTGTAAATGTCCTAATGTATGGAATGGGGTATGTGATAAGAAACACGAATGTATGGATGGTATTACAGTTGAAACGGTTTATGAGAGTGCAATAAAATACTTGTAAGGAATGATTGGATGAAAGACAGAAGACTAGATTTTAGTTTGTTTAGGAACAATAAGGATATTACTTATTTGGATTATGCAGCCACAACATTTATGCCAGATCAAGTGATTAAAAGCTGGGTGCATTATCAACAGAATACAGGAGTGAGCTACAATCGTGGAAATGGCATTCTATCAGATATTGCTGAGAATGAATATAATAAAGCAAAAAAAATTATCTTGAATTTTTTTTCGGCTGAAGAAACCTATGATTTTGTATTTGGTAAAAACGCTACAGAATGTCTGAATATTGTTGCGTACTCATTAAGAGATTGTCTTAATCAAGGAGATGTTATTTTGATGGGACCATATGAACATCATAGTAATATTCTTCCTTGGGAAAAAATGGCAAAAGAAACAGGGGCTTGTTTAGTTCAATTACCTTTATTGGAAGGTGGAAATATAAATTATAGTTTTTGGGATTCACTAGACAAAAAAAGAATAAAGGTTATAAGCATTTCTATGGTATCAAATATTAATTCATACGCCATTGATACTATGTGGCTAAAGGCAGTAAAAAACGATTGCGATGCCATTATAATTTTGGATGTATCTCAACAAGTAGGACATTGTGAACTGGATTGTGAGAAAATCGGTGCAGATGCTTATATAATGTCGGCACATAAAATGTATGGTCCGAAGAATATTGGTGCTGCAATAGTGAAAAAGCAACTTATAGAAAAAATGAACCCAGTACTAGTAGGAGGAGGCATGGTATGGAATTCGTTAGGTGCAGGTCCTACGTGGCAGTTAGGTGCAAAGAAATTTGAAGCAGGGACATTTGACGTTGGATTGGTGAGTGCTTGGTCAGAGGCGTGCAAGTATTTGAATAGTATAGGAATGGATGCAGTGAGAGAATCTGATAGAAGGATATGGGAATATGTAAAGAAAAGAATGGATAGGCGTATTTTTTCTATAGTTCCGGGAGGAAATGATAATTCTTCGATGGTTTCTTTTATGGTAAATTCGGTGCATCCACACGATGTTGCCGAAATGGCTTCATTACATAATTTTGAAATTAGAACGGGACATATGTGTGCACAAAGCACTCTTGATAATTTAGGATATAAAAGTCTATGCAGATTATCATGGGGTATAGGAAGTGATATTTCAGATGTAGAGGCCTTTATATGCCTTGTTGAGGAGGAGTGTTTACATGATAAATAAAAGTCATTTGTTATGGGCTCCAGAGATTATTAAAGAGTCAAACGGTATCGCATGTGGTGATACTTTGTCCATAAGTGCTTATCGAGATGATGATAAATTGTATTTTTGTTACTCGGGTGAAGCATGTAAGGTTGCAGTAAAAGTAGCTGATTATTTGATAGATTCTTTTTCGGGTAAAGAGGAAAGAGAAGTATTTAAGTGTGTTAAAAGACTAAGGTTTGGACAATATACAGAAGAAGAACAGTGGATAAGCATGTTGGCAGTAAAAAGAAAATCATGTGTGGATTCACCAGTAGGTTTGTTATATGAAATACTTAGTGAAAATAATTCCTGCGAAATTGACACACGAGAACAATCTGTTTTGGCTTGTGATGCTTGTGTAAATACAAAGCCTATTAATTGGAAGCCAGAAAAAGGAGATAAAAGAATAACTGGATTACAAGCGATAGCTAGAGAATTAAAAATAATGGATGATTCTATCGAAAGTGAAATACAAAGATTAGGGTTATGCATTTTATCTGAATATCAACAAGCATATTTTTCTGATAGGCTTGCAAATGTTTCTGATAAAGATTTTAAGCTAATTAAGAAACTACGTCTGGCAGTTTTGTTATTTAATAATGCAAAACAATATAATCTGACCTTGGATAAAAGAATTGAAGAATTAGCGATAAAGCAAATTGTTAGCTTGAATGTTGCTAATGAAGAAATCAGAATAGTAAATGCATATATAAAGGAGTCTAATCTGCGAATTGATGCAGTAAAGGGCGGTAAAACAAATCGATATTACCCAGAAGGCTGTTACAGAACACATATGGATTTTGATTATTTGGCAGCAGATTTTGATGATGCATTTAAGTTCATTTCCTATTTGGTCAATGAGCGTCACTTTAAATTGGTAATAGGTGGTTCAGTGCCATTTTCATTGAAGGCATTATTAAACACGGATAAAGAAGAAGTATTAACAGGTCATATTCATCTTGAGAAAATACTACAAAATAGATATCAAGTTGTTGTTGACGTAAATATGGGCGGATTTCCGTTGGGAAGAACAGGAATAATACAGTGTAATAAAGCTGAGAAAATTGAACTTGAAGATTTAATTTGTATAACAGTTTCGCACTTGTTTAAGCACGAACATGCATTTATGAAAGATATTAATGACCTATATTATCTTCTGAAATCACCTGAACTGAATCAGAATCTATTAAGTGAAAAGCTAGAAAAATATAAATTGGTTAATTTGTTCAAGGTTGCATATTTTTTTTTGGAGAAAGAATTGCAGTTGAACACAAAGATTAATATTGAAAGTACAGTTGAATTCTCTCAGAAAAGAATTGATTCATGGCCTATGTCGAGAAAATCTCATTTTTATATTAAGGCTAGAGATATGTTTGAGTTAAATAAAAAGCAATTTGGCGAATATGTCGGATTGAAAGAAACCATTAATCAAATATGTGGTGGACAGGGAGAAATATCAACAAAGAAATATTATGAATTAAATCATATTATGAATGAGAGAGTGTATCTTTACCCTATTGTTATTTTTAATAGATATGTCAATAACTTGAGGAGTGAAGAACTGATAAATATTGATTCGAGTATGTTTCGTAGAGAACACATTTTAATTTTGCCAATAGGATTGTTTTTGATACAGAACAGTAGATATTCAGAAATAGGAAGAGAAACTTTAAATACAGAAATAGAGGAAATAATGAATACACTGGGAATAGATACTTCTTTGTGCAATTTAAATTATGTTATGAAGGCAAGAAAAGATACCTGGTTGTATTGAGGAGAGGAGTGATGAGATGAGAGAGATATGTTTAGTCACTTATACAAGAAGCACAGAAGGTTTTACAGATGAACTTGATAGAATATCTAAAGCTTTTTATGATAAATATAAAAATAACTTTAAGGTTGTAATTTGCTGCGAACAGTGTTTTCAAATAAGTGACAAAGAATATTTAATTGAATTTATGAAATTTGGTGGCACAAAGTATAGAAGGCTTATAAGTTTAATGGAAAAGGATGATTCAAAATATTATTTGAGCATAGATAATGATATTACTGGAAAAATTAATGAGTTGTTAGATTTTGTTAATGAAATGAGTACCAAGAATTATGAAGTGGGTTGGGGGCGAATAAGAGGAAAAAGGCAATGTGGTTTTATTTCTAATATGGTCGCTGTTGATAAACTTCTTTCGCATAATATTATCCGTCCATTGTTGTGGGAAATAGGTGTTGGAATTTCTGTTCCAGGACAGGTGTTTTGTATAAAAGGAGAGTCGTTCAGAGGTAAGTTAATTGAATTAGATACTTTTTTAGATGATTTGGCACTGGGTTTATATGTAAATATTAATAAGAGCAGAAAATATGTAATACCTACTGTTCTAGGAGAGGAAGAACCAAACAGCGAGTTTGCTGGGCTATGGAAACAACGATCAAGATGGGCAATAGGATATTCGACAATTCTGAAGGCTGTAAAAAACAAGAAGGATTATAAGGATAGGGTTGTAATTCATGGTATAAGTTATCATCTTTCGTGGTTATTTAATTGGATGATTATTGCCTTGTTAACTATGTTATTTTGGCCTGCGGCAATCGGATATGTTTTTCTGATTAGTCTATTAATATCGAAGAAGGATATTCGCATGCTATTGTATTCCGTGGTTTATCAGTTTGTGTTTCCGATATTTCATATTAGGTGGGGAATTACATTTATTGGTGAAATGATAAAAGGAGATTAAGGCATGTCAATTATTTATGATAAGTACAATGTTGAAGAAGAAACATACGTAAAAGCATTAATATTGAGTCGAGGTATTGTTTTTTCTGAAAAAGCGTTAAAAGTGTCTGTTTTGGAAAAAGCAAAAGGGCAGAATTTAGTGTATAACATGCCATTGAATGCAACCAGCTCAAGACCACAGGAATTAATTATAAAGAATGTGGGAGATTCATACTCAGTAGTAGTATCTTGTGTTACAGGGAATCCTACAAGTAATCCTGTTGTTTTAGATGTGAATGAAGAAGGGGGGCTAGTTGCACTAGTTGAAGGTGAGAAGGTGGATAATATAGAGATTCATTTTGTTGAAGAACCTGATTATTATTCTGTGAATCTGTCAAATGGAGAACCTGTCAAAAAATATGTATCTGCTTGTGGCTTAGATGAATTAAACATTATACCATGGAAGGGATGTGCAATTTCAAGAGGTTGCAGATTCTGTGGAATTAATAATTTTGTCAAGCCGGATGAATTATCGGCACATAGAATTTCAAGGGATAGCAATGAATGGAAACAAGTGTATGAAGAGTACTTAGATAATTTAGAAGAGGCCGTATTAATTGCTAAAAAATCGGAGTGTTATAAAGAGCATGCTCATGTGATTTTGATTGCAGGTAATTTAGATAATAATAACTTGGATTTTGAATCAGAAATTTTTTCAAGTATAGCAAGGAGAGTATCTCCATTGGTGAAAGATATTTCTGAAGAAGGCGTGGTTGTAGTAATAACTCCTCCAAATAATATGAAATATATTGATGAATTGAAAAAAGCAGGTATTGAGAAAGTTGTTTTCAATTTAGAAGCTATAACCGAATGTGGATTTGAAAAATATTGCCCTGGCAAGGCAGAATTAGGTTATCAGTTTTTTATTGATAGATTGAGATATGCCATTGATGTTTTCGGAAAAGGGAATGTGTGGACAAATTTAGTATTTGGGCTTGAAACGGTTGAAGAAACTTTGAAAAAATGCGCAGAGTTGACATCAGATGGAGTTGTTATCAGTGCTAATGTATTGCATTTGGATAAGGGGAACTCTTTGGATTGTGATGTCCCTTCTACAAAAGATGTTATTGATTTCTTCTATAGGCTAGAGATTCTAAATAATCAAGAGGGTTTTGTTCCATTTTATTGCGCTAAGGCATTAAGGACAAGTTTGTCAAATGAGGCACATGCTATGAGAATAAAGGGGAGAGATAAGTGATTGTTAAATATTTAGGCACAGGTGCGGCAGAAGGCATTCCAGCTGTTTTTTGCCATTGCGAAGTATGTAATCATGCAAGGGTTAATAAAGGAAGAAATATTAGAACCAGATCCCAAGCCCTGATTGATGGGAAACTTTTACTTGATTTTGGTCCAGATACATTTCTTCATTCATTAGAATATAATATCCAACTTGCTGATATTCAAGTGTGTTTTGTGACGCATTCACATGATGACCATCTGTATTTAGAGGATTTGAGAGCACGAAGAAGAAGTAGAGCGAATTTGCGACTTGGGACTCCTGTATTGAAAGTATACGGTGGACAGGGTGTAAGGGAGATTCTAAAACCAAAAGATGACGGATTTGTAACAAAAGATAATAGTGTTGTTTTTTGTCAAATCAAGCCGTTTGAACAAGTTGAAATACTTAATGAATATAAGGTGACAGCTTTGCCTGCTGTTCATACATCAAATGAGCCGTTTGTATATGTGATTCAAAGTAATACTAAAACATTTTTATATGGACATGATACTGACTATTTTGAAGAAAATGTGTGGGAATATCTAAAGAAGAACAATATCTATTTTGATGCGGTTTCATTAGATTGTACCGAAGGAGTTAAGCATATAGAGTATACGGGGCATATGAATTTTGAGAGAATGCAGAATATGTGTGAGCGACTAAGAATAGAAGGATGCATTGATGTAAATACGCAGATAGTTGCAAATCATATTTCACACAATGGACTTGCCAATTATAATAAAGCAAACGAAGTTGGAAAGAGTCTTGGATATATTGTTTCTTATGATGGAATGGAAATAGAGGTGTGAGGATAGAAAATGAAACTAGTAATATTGACAGGAGCGCCTGCTAGTGGGAAAAGTTCAATTGCAGAAGCAGTGGGAGCAAAGCTGGGTATTGATGTGATATCTAAAGACGGATTCAAAATCGAGTTGTTTGAAAAGTATGGATTCACTAATCATGCAGAAAAGAAAAAACTAAGCATAGAAGGTGAAAAGATAATGAATGAAACCATCAAAAACTATGTGAATCATAATGTAGATTTGATTGTAGATAATAATTTTAAGAATTTTAATGACATAAGAGAGATATTAAATCAAGCTGATGTTGATGTAGAGATAAAGTGTGTGTACTGTATTGCTGATTATGATGTTTTGGCGAAAAGATATAATGAAAGAATAAGTAGCGGAAATAGACATCTGGCATTATATACGCTAAATCAGTATCCGGTTATTGAGGAAGTAAGTGAATTCCATCCATTAATTACAAAGGATGATGTAGAACGAATAGAGCAAGGTATTCAGGAGTTTACTTTTGGGCAGGATGTATTGGAAATTAATACTGATAATATCGGATTCGAATTTGATGCTTTATGCAATAAGGTAATAGAGTTTATTAGCTAAGGGAGCTGACAATATGGAAAAGTATAGCATTGTAAAGAAATCAAATAATCCTAAAGTGATAGCAATGCTATCAGGTGGAAAAGACAGTATTGCTGCCGTTATTTTATTAAAAAAGAGTGGAATTGATGTAACTGCTATTCACTTTGTTCATAAATGGGGAGCTGCTATTCCAACTGAAGAAGCAAAGAGAATATGTGCAGAGTATCAGATCCCATTAATTATTAAAGACTATACAGAAGAGTTTTGCAATGCGGTCAATGGATATACTGCGGGGAGACCATGCTTACTTTGCAAAAAACAGATGTATAAAGTTTTGTTAAGTTATTTACAAAATAATGAATTTGGTTGGTTGTGTATTGGCGATAATTCAAATGATAGAACGACAATTGCCAGAATTAAGCAATTTATAAATGATGGACATCCAGAAGATAATTTGTTGTGTAGTGCTTATTTTGGATCGGAGATGGGAATTGTTTTGCCAGAGGGCATGAAGGTTATTAGACCTTTAATTGATATGTCTGCAAAGGATATTGAGAACTTTTTTAGAAGAGAAAATATTGTAATCAAGAGAATTAATTCTACTGGAGATAAGTACTTTGAATATCACAGGGAGGGATGCCCGGTTCAGTTTGCAGATATTGGTGTTGAATTGAATGAAAAGTTGTATGCTGATTTGAAAAAGTATAATGATTGCATTACTGAGTTTGCTAGAGAAGAAGGTATTTTGGCATCAATACATATGCCGTCTACATTTATAATTACGATTCCAAGGGGCCGTGAAGAACAAGCCTTAGACTATTTGGAAATGCATGGGCTATCTGTGAACAGGAATATCAATTCTACAGACATACCAAGTTGGGAAGTTTTTATTGGCTACGTGTATGAATTAAATAGAAATTTATTAGATACAGGGGCATATGAAAAAGTATTTAATAGATTCCTTGAAAGAATGGAATTGTACGGAGAAGGAAGAATAACCAAGCGACTAGATGATGTTACGGTTTGTACTTATACAGAAAAAGCTGCATCACTTGAGTTAATCTTTAACTTTAGTGACAACAAAGCAAGTATTACTTATTCATTTAATAATGACGCATTAAGCCGAAAGGATAAGCAGGTATTTGATAATTTGATACTTGAGATGTTTAGAACTAGGAAATATAAGGTAGTGAATGCTTGGATATGAATGTAAGAGTCGATATTGAGAAACTTTTTCTGTAAATATATGACTGAAGGTTCTTCTATGAGGAGACCGTTTCAAGTTGGACCTGTTGACAAACTAAAGTGAAATGGTTTTCTGTGTTGTATACTGTAAGCGGTCGATAATAAGTTGCCTTGAAACATGAAAAAGGATGCTGTATAATGCCATCCTTTACTTTTTACTTGCATAAAGGTATGAAAAAAAGTCTGTAAATAAGATTCTTCTATGATAAGACTGGGTGGAATGCTTTAAAATTAGGCACTCCACCTTTTGAACTGAACCCAAAAAGTTAGACAATATTTTCAAATTAAAATTGTTCAAGAAGCCAGAAGGGCTTGTTGTCTGTAAATTGCGAGGGTATGAAGAAAAGTCTGTAAATAAGATTCTTCTATGATAAGACTGGGTGGAATGCTTTAAAATTAGGCACTCCACCTTTTGAACTGAACCCAAAAAGTTAGACAATATTTTCAAATTAAAATTGTTCAAGAAGCCAGAAGGGCTTGTTGTCTGTAAATTGCGAGGGTATGAAGAAAAGTCTGTAAATAAGATTCTTCTATGATAAGACTGGGTGGAATACTTTGAAATTAAGCACTCCACCTTTGTTTTATATATATCATCCAAAAGATGGCATGTCAAGAGACCGTTTCAAGTTTTGTGTAAAGTGAATAAACTGATATAAGATATGTCATTAGTTACTTTGGGCAGAGCCTATTTTTTTGAGGTTCTGCCTTTGTCTGTATTATAATGCAGTTTCCGGACATGTCAAGCAGGGCTGGTCAGTCCAGCCCTATCAGCCCGACCGCTGCTTATAATCCTGACAGCCTTTCTTCAAAAAATATCTCCAGCTGCGAATGAATCTGGCCCCAATCCTGTCGGTGTCCGGTCCATTTTTTCGTGATATCCATCATAGCCAGATACAGCATTTTTAGGAGACTTTCATCCGAAGGAAATACCGTCTTGGATTTCGTGACCTTCCGCAGCTGCCGGTTAAATCCCTCGATGGCATTCGTGGTATAGATCAGGCGGCGGACCGCTTCCGGATATTTGAAATAAGTCGAAAGATTTGCCCAGTTGTCTTTCCAGGATTTCGCGATTTTCGGATATTTTCGAGGGTATGAAGAAAAGTCTGTAAATAAGATTCTTCTATGATAAGACTGGGTGGAATGCTTTGAAATGAAGCACTCCACCTTTGTTTTATATATACCATCCAAAAGATGGCATGTCAATAACAGGCGGCTTTTCCGCCTGTTTTAACCAATCTGTTCTTTTTATTCTGGAAGCCGTCCTTCATACATAATACTTAATTCTCCGTAGACCTGACCCCAGTTCCGGATGGTGGTTGTCCATTTTTTTGTGGCTTCAAAGGTAGCCAGATACAGGGCTTTCAGCAATGCT
>NZ_FRAH01000046.1 GCF_900142265.1 Anaerotignum lactatifermentans DSM 14214
TGATTCGCATACCGCCCAAATACAGCGTATCAGAAATAGTTGGATATTTGAAAGGGAAAAGTTCTTTAATTATTTTTGACAGGCACGCAAATTTAAAATACAAATATGGAAATAGAACATTTTGGTGCAGAGGATATTATGTTGATACAGTAGGAAAGAATACAAAAAAGATCCGGGAATATATCAATAATCAGTTAAAAGAAGATTGGATGGCGGATCAAATAAGTTTAAGTGAGTACATTGACCCGTTCACGGGTGAAAAAGTAAAAGGGAACAAATAAAAATAGCCGCCAAGGGCGGCAGTTGAGAAAGTAGAGCACTTGGCGGACTTTCAATGCGCTTGCAAGCGCAGCTGATAATAGCCCCTTCTAGGGGCAGAGCAAACCACCGGCTAAGCCGGTGGTCCTGATTATGATATCAATGAGGGGGAGGTTTTATTGTGTGGATGTGTGTTATCTTCTGCAGCAGTTATTGCTGTTGCCGCAGGAATTGGAGTTGCGGTTGCTGCCGCAGGAATTGGAGCCGCAGGAGTTAGAGCCGCAGCTGTTACCGCAGGAATTGCCACAGCCACTGCGGGAGTTGGAACCACAGCCGGAATCACAGCTGTCATTGCAGCTGCATTCTTCCCGACAGCTTGCGGAGCCGTATGTGTCACCGAAACCGCAGCAGGAGCGGGGCTGTGTGGAAGGAGAGAACAGATCCAGAGGGAAAGGTACCCGGTCGAAGTTGCGGCAAGGATCTACATCTCCGTTTGTGGAAATGCTGCAAGGTTCGGGCACGCAGTTGCCAAAGCTGTGTACCAGCATATTTACGGTACGGAACAGTTTGATGATGGTGAACAGACCTAATGTGACATTAACGGCAATGGGTGCGCCCATGGAAGCGTCGCCATTGTCACATCCGCAGTTGTTGCAGCCACAGTTGTTGGAACCGCAGTTGCCGCATCCACAATTATTGCATCCGCAGTTATTGCAGCAGTTGCCGCTGCATCCACAGCCGGGGTATTTCAATTCTGCTGCCAGACCAACGGCTTTCCCTTCTGCTGTTACAAAAGGTCCGCCGTGGGAATTGCCGCAGCAGTCAAACAAATCGGACACTGTGGTGACGTCAGATTCTGTGGAACCAAACAGTGTCACTTTCAGTGTGTAGGAACTGGTAGCATCTGTGCAGCCGATGGGGCAGCCGTCAGCTCTGCGGAATTCCAGTGTGTAGTCAAACACATACCGCAGTTCCAGATCCCAGCAGCCTTCCCGGAAAGTGTTGGGGCATTTGCGCAGAATGTCGATTCTGCTCAGTTCCGGATTGTGCATGGTAACAGTTGCTGCATTGACGGGGGGAATGATGATGTCGCCGTCGCACATCATGTCGTTGCAGCCATTCATGCCGCCGCAAACACTTCTTGCAGGACCCAAAATGTCAGGACTCAGACATTTCTGAACTCTGCACTGGTCGAAGATTTTCTGTGCGATGATGCAGGCTTCGTTCTGGTTGCTGTTGCTGTTGCAGCCACAGCATCTTGCAGTGATTTCTGCATTGTTTTCAAATTCAAAAGCTCCCATAAGACAGCCTCCTTTGGATATTGTGATTGGATTCTTTTATATACTATGTGGCTGTGTGAAATGGGTGCATTTAACAGGCATAAAAAATATGCTGTAGAAAAACATTTGTTTTTCTGTAGTGGATTTGGTGAGTTTTTTTGTAAAAAAGGTGTTATAATAACTGTAACTCATAGAAAAAGGAGCTTTACATCTGAAAATGACAAAAAACAGCAAATTCCAAGGAGGAGATGACGATGTTAGATTTTAGCGAGATTCGAAAAATTGATGGCGCAGTGGCGGATGCCATTGTTGCGGAACTGGAAAGACAACAGCATAATATTGAACTCATTGCTTCTGAAAACATTGTTTCCAAAGCAGTCATGTATACAATGGGAACCCCTTTGACCAATAAGTACGCAGAGGGTTATCCTGCAAAACGCTACTATGGCGGATGTGAAAAAGTGGATATTGTGGAAAATCTGGCGAAAGAACGTGCCAAAGAACTTTTCGGCTGCGATCATGTAAACGTACAACCTCACAGCGGTTCTCAGGCAAACCAGGCAGTATATTTTGCTATGCTGGAACCAGGGGATACGGTTATGGGGATGAATCTGGATCATGGCGGTCATCTGACGCACGGTAGTCCCGTCAATATGTCCGGGAAATACTTCCACTTTGTACCTTATGGCGTGAACCATGAAGGGTATATTGATTATGAAGCTTTCCGCAAAACAGCTCTGGAAGTGAAGCCCAAAATGATTGTGGCAGGTGCCAGTGCTTATGCCAGAACCATCGACTTCAAATATATGAGTGATGTGGCAAAAGAAGTTGGGGCATATTTTATGGTAGATATTGCCCACATTGCAGGACTGGTTGCCGCTGGATACCATCCTTCTCCCGTGCCTTATGCGGATTTTGTGACAACCACTACCCATAAGACACTGCGTGGTCCCAGAGGCGGTATGATTATGTGCAAAGCAGAGTATGCCCAGAAGATTGATAAGGCTATTTTCCCCGGTATTCAGGGTGGTCCTTTGATGCACATTATCGCGTCTAAAGCCGTTTGTTTCCAGGAAGCATTGCAGCCTGCTTACAAAGAATATATCGGACAGGTTGTGAAAAACGCAAAAGCTATGGCGGCTGCGCTGCAGAAACATGGTGTGGATTTGGTTTCTGGCGGAACGGACAACCATCTGATGCTGCTGGATCTGCGTTCTTTGAATATCACAGGTAAGGATGCGGAAAAAGTGCTGGATGCAGTGGCAATCACAGTCAATAAAAATACCATTCCCGATGACCCTCAGTCTCCTTTTGTCACAAGCGGTATCCGTGTTGGCACACCTGCTGTAACTTCCCGCGGTATGAAAGAAGCGGAAATGGAAGAAATTGCGGAAATCATAGCAATGGTACTGAAGGATTACGAAGGTACCAAAGAAGAAGCGGCTAAGAGAGTGCGTGCGCTGACTGACCGTTTCCCCATTTATGAAGATTAAGCAGTGATGATATTTTGAACAAAAGAAAGGTGAAACTTCTTTTATAAGAGGTTTCACCTTTCTTTTGTTTATTCTTTTGTTTATTCTTTTGTTTATTCTTTTGTTTATTCTTTTGTTTATTCTTTTGTCTGTTCTTTTGTTCTGGATTCGTGTTCGGAACGATATCTGGACATTAAGCCATGGAACAAATCCATTGCCGTAGGTGGTGTGAAGCTGATGGCATTTGCGCCTGCTTCAATGGTGCGTTTGATACTCTCTCTGGTGGGACCGCCAGTAGCAATAATCGGAATTTCAGGGTATTTTTCACGAATTTTTGCAACGACTTCTGGTGTCTTTCCAGCAGCGGAAATATTCAGGATGCCTGCGCCTGCCGCAATTCTGGCATCAATGTCGGTATTTTCATCCAGAACTGTGATGACAACAGGAATATCAACGATTTTACTGATTTCATGAATGACTTCATTGGTGGTGGGCGCATTTACCACAACGGCCATAGCACCAAGAGCTTCCGCGTCTTTTGCCAGCATGACTACACGAGGGCCAGTGGTTGTACCGCCGCCTACGCCTGCAAAAACAGGAATGCTAGACGCGGTGATAATTGAATTGGTAATGACCTGCTGAGGCGTAAAGGGATATACTGCCAACACAGCGTCAGCGTTACAGTTACGGATGATGGCAATATCCGTAGAAAAGACAAGGGATTTGATGCGTCTGCCCCAAATAACAATGCCGCTGGCTGCCCAGATTTCTTCCGGCATGGTAACGATATGCTTCCGCAGTCTGGTATCAATGCGAGGTGGTTTTTTTTCTGCCAATTCACTCACTCCTTTATATCTGATTTAGTTTCAAAAAGTGTTTACATAAGAATTACAGTAACAGAATATAACGATTTTTTTTGTTTGTCAAGCATGGGCAAAAGGGAGAAATGTTCTTCTTAGAAGCGGCAGGGGACTGGGGAGAGGGGCGGAAAAAACTTGACATAGAGGGGGTTTCGGGATAAACTTTGAAGTGTAAATATGTAAACTTTGACATTTTGGAGGGAGATTATTTTTGGAAACCATAATTGGTCTAGGCGTTTCCGTTGTATTGAATATCGTGCTGATTGCGAAGATCATGCTTTTGCAGAAAAAGCATGCGCAGCACGCGGTAACAGAAGAAGGCATTCGCCAGATGGTAGATGCAGGCGGCAGCAACGGCTCCATTGATGAATCAGAAAAAGAGATGATCAACAATATTTTTGAGCTGAGCAATACGTCTGTGGAAGAAATTGCCACACACCGTACAGATATCGTTGCGGTGCCTCTGGAAGCCACACTGGCAGAAATTAAGGAAGTGCTGATGGAGGAAAAGTATTCCCGTATTGTGGTCTATGAAGACAATATCGACAATATTGTAGGCGTATTCCATGTGAAGGATCTGGTCAAGTATATTCTGACCGATTCTACCAGAATGGAGGAAGGCAATTTCCATCTGGAGGACATCATGATGCAGCCTTATTTTGTGCCCTTTTCCAAGAAAACGGACGAGCTCATTGAGGAAATGCAGCGGGAAAAAGTGCACATGGCAATCGTCATTGACGAATACGGTGGCACGTCCGGTATCGTTACCATGGAAGACGTCATGGAAGAAATTGTTGGGAATATCTTTGATGAATACGATCTGGAAGAAGAGGAAGACATTTGTCCCATTGATGAAAATAGCTATTCCATCAGCGGGAAAGCAGATCTGCAGGATGTTGCAGAACAGCTTGGCATCGTCTTTGAAGATGACGAGGATTATGACACATTAGGCGGTTATCTGATCGGTCGTCTGGGCAGAATTCCGGAAGATGATGAAATGCCGGAAATTGCTGTGGGCGGCTGGCTGTTCCAAATCAAACAGTTTGAAGAAAAACGCATTGAAAAAGTTTATGCTTTGCGGCAGCCGGAAGCCTTAGAAGAGGCAGAGGATGCCGCAGAGGATGAAGCATAAGAACATCAAGGAGGAAAAGGATTATGTTAAATGAAAAAGTAGCGCAGCTCATTAATGAACAGGTTAACAAAGAATTCTATTCTGCATATCTGTATCTGGATTTTGCGAACTATTATGAATCTAAAGGTCTGGCAGGTTTTGCAAACTGGTATAAAATCCAGGCACAGGAAGAACGCGACCACGCTCTGCTGTTCTATCAGTACCTGCATAACAACAACGCAACTGTTACACTGGAAGCGATCGGCAAACCCGATGTGCCTCTGAACAGCCTGATGGACCCTCTGAAAGCTGGTCTGGAACATGAAGTTTATGTAACAAGCCTGATTCACAACATCTATGCAGCTGCACAGGAAGTAAATGACTTCCGTACCATGCAGTTCCTGGATTGGTTTGTAAAAGAGCAGGGCGAAGAAGAAACAAACGCAAACGACCTGATCACAAAAATGGAACTGTTCGGTACAGATCCCAAAGCACTGTATCTGCTGGATTCCGAAATGGCAGCAAGAGTTTACGCTGCACCTACACTGACACTGTAATTCTCAGCGAAAAAGAGAAAGCCTCTTAGGGGCTGCTTCATAAAGAAATCAAAATGGCTGAAATCCTTTGTATTGTAAGGGTTCCAGCCATTTTTTATAGGATTATTCTTTTGGAAGGCGAGAAATTGAGAAAAAGAGATGCTTTTTCAGGGGAATCTGCTTTAGGGGCATCCTCATAAAAAACGAAGAAAGCTGAAATCCTTGTTATATAGAGGCTTTCGGCTTTCTTATTTTTAGCAAAATTTTTTCTTCCAAAGACAGCTGTCACAATTCTCTTAAGAAATCAAGGAAAAGCGATGTTTTCTGAAGTGGAAGTTGTTTTATGGAAGTTGTCTTTTTTTCTGTGCATATTTCCCCGTTCTCTCTTGTTCCCCTTTTTGATTTGCGGTATACTGAGGTCAATAGGGAAAAAGGGGGAAGGAATATGAATGTATTGGCTATTGTTCTGCCGGTATTCTGTATGCTTGGGCTTGGTATGGCTGCCAATCGTTTTGGCTGGATTAGCCGTGCCGGTATGGATGGCATTAAATTGGTAGCAACCAATATCATGCTGCCTGTTGTTCTGGTAGACGCATTGGGGATGGCAGAGTATAACAAGGTAACACTGCTGCTGTTGGCTGTGATGCTGGTACAGCTTTTCATTGCTACAGGCGCCGGCTATCTGCTGCGACCTTTGGTCGGCGGCAGTCAGGGCAGATATCTGCCTTTTCTGACAGCGACTTTTGAGGGCGGTATGATGGCATATCCATTGTATATAGCGTTGTGCGGCTCAGAAATGCTCTCCAATATTGCTGCTTTGGATATGGCAAACTGCATTTTTACATTTACTGTTTATCTGGCATTGATTACTGCCACAGGCAAAGGGAGAAGTGGCGGCGGACAGCTGCTTTCCACAGTACTGCGTGCACCAGCCATGTACGGGGTTGTACTTGGTATTTTGCTGGGCGTTACAGGCATATTGCCGAAGATTGCAGGAAGTCGGGTGGGGGATGTATATTCTTCTTTGATTTCCATGATTACAACACCCGTTTCCGCATTGATTCTGCTGTGTGTTGGTTATGATTTGAAACTGGATCATCGGGTACTTTCTTCTGCGGGGAAATCTGCTGCCATTCGTCTGGTGCTGCAAGGGGTGCTTTTGATGGGCGTGTGGTTTGTACTGCGGAATTTTGTGGCAGAACAGGAAATGAAGATTGCGGTGTTCCTGTATGCATTTATGCCGCCTTGTTTTATGAGCCCTCTGTATGCTGTCAGAGAAAAAGACAAGGTGTATACATCAACGACCATTTCACTTTATACCATATTATCCATCATTGCTTTTACCATTTTGTCCGTGATTTTCGGATGATTTTGAAAGTCGCTTTTTCCTGGAAAGAGCGGCTTTTTCTTTTGGTTGGTATGAAGAATATTTTTCAAAATTGTATGGGTAAAAAAACTTCGGGAAAATTCGCTATTGTATCTTTTGGGAATTCTATTTATAATGTACCATAGCGAATACGCATAGCAAATGCAATGAGCAACAGAAAGGCGGAACAAACATGAAAAAAAACTTGCTGGTAGCCCAATCAGGCGGTCCTTCAGCTGCGATCAATGCCACTCTTTGCGGTGTGGTGGAAATGGGATTGGAGCATCCGGAGATTGAGAAAATATATGGCGTGAAAAACGGGATCATGGGAATGTTGTCTGAACGGTTTGTGGACCTGACAGAATTGTTGGCGGATGAAAGCGCCCGTCAGCTTCTTTGCCAGACACCATCTTCCGCATTGGGTTCCTGCCATATGAAATTATCTCCATGGGAAGAAAATGCCTTTGAGTATGAAAAGGCAATCAGCATTTTCAGAAAATATAATATCGGTTATTTTATGTACATCGGCGGCAGTGACTCCATGGATACGGTGCATAAATTATCCGAATACTGCCGGAACCATCATATCAATGACATCAAAATCATTGGTGTGCCAAAAGCCATTGAAAACGATCTGCCGGAAACAGACCATTCTCCCGGTTTTGGTTCCGCTGCAAAATATATCGGTACCACATTGACAGAAATTGCCTGCGACTGCAATGTATATGCTTTGCCTTCCATTACAGTGGTGGAAATCATGGGGCAGGATACAGGCTGGCTGACAGCTTCTTCTGCGCTGGCAAGACTGAACGGAGATGCGGCACCAGACTTGATTTATCTGAGTGAACGTCCTTTTTCCGTAGAACAGTTCCTCTTTGACGTGCGTGAAAAGATGATGGAAAAACGCTCTGTCATTGTGGCAGTCAGCGAAGGTCTGCGCAATGAAGAAGGAGCTTATCTGACTGACAGCCTCCAGAATCGTGTGGAAGATGAATTCGGTCATCGGATTCTGGCAGGGGTTTCCCGTTTCTTAGAGGAAATCCTGCGTCAGGAAATCGGCTGCAAAGTCCGCAGTGTGGAACTGAATCTCATGCAGCGCTGCGCATCCCATGTGGCAAGTGCAACAGATATTCAGGAAGCGTGCACCATGGGACGGGAAGCTGTGCGTTATGCACTGGAAGGCGGCAGCGGCGAAATGGCTTGCCTGCGCAGAGTTTCTGAGGCGCCTTATGCATCGGAAGTGTTCTTCATTCCTGTGGATCAGGTGCTCAATCGTGTGAAAAAGGTGCCCGATGAATGGATCAATGAAGAAGGCAATGACATCACACAGGAAATGATGGATTACCTCATTCCATTGATTCAGGGCGAAATTCCCTGTGCTTATGAAAATGGTGTGCCTGTGCATTTCCATCTTTCCTAATCCATAGCAAAAAAATGTATAAATCAGCCAAAAGTCGTCCATACTTTTCATCGAGGTGGTAGGTATGAAAAGAGGGATTGCGCTTTTGGCTGTTCTTGTTTTTCTCTCCTGCACAGCGGCAGGATATTTATATATCCAAAGAATACAGGAGCCTGAAGTACAGGAAGAACATATAGAACAGACAGAACCCGTTGCAAAAGAAGAAGCGGTCATTGGGGAAAATGCGGAAATCGTGTATCAGTATTACTATACGGAAGATCAGAGAACTGCAGAACAGGTGGAACCTGTGCAGAATTATCTGTTGGGTTTGAATCTGGCACAGGTGCGCAGTATTTATGATGGATGGCAGGTGGTTTTCTTTTCACCGGATAAAGTGATTTTACGCAGCACAGTGGAAGGGCGCAGTGACGAAAGTTTTCTGTTGGGTGAACAGGATGGCATGCTGGCTGTCTTTCGAGAGGATGCCGATGGGAAAATAACATTATATGAATGTACAGATGTGCCTTTATCTGTATTGCCGGAGATAGAACGTCAGCAGATTCAAGAAGGTGTACGGATATTGGGGGAAGATAATCTTGCCAGAGTTTTAGCGGATTATATGAGTTGATTTCCATAAATAAAGAGAAGGAAAAAAGCATAAAATAAGCGGGAAATGCTGGATTTTGTGCAATTACAGTGGATTTCCTGCATAATGGTGTTTTGACAAGAATGATAAAATTTTAGTGTGAAATGGAAATTATTTATTCAAAATCACGGAGGGATGTTTGACAACAGACGGATTTTTGAAAAAATGATAAAAAGTATCCTTTGTTTTTCATTATCTGTAAGAAAAATTTTTTGAAAAAATTATAAAAATGGGCTAGACATTTAATGTCCCACATGCTATAATAACAACTGTGAAAACTCCCCAATATTTTCACATTGCGGTAAGACGCAATCCCAATAAGAAATACCTTCTCTTTGTGAAAATGAGCAGCCATCGGCAGGTTGCTCATTTTCATTTTGTCCGAAAAAAGAGTCAGTGTTTGACATGAATTTTCTGGCATATTATAATTGGTGCAGGGACGGTGAAAATATGGATTATTATTTGGACTTGGTGCAAAGCGTAAAAAAGAAATACAGACTTTGCAAGGAAGCGTTTTTGCCACAGGCTGTGTTCAGTGACGAATCGGAAAACTTCCGGAAACCGGCAGAACCGTCAGCCGAAGATTTTGTGGAAATTTCCATACTGACCGGACGCAATAATGCGTCTGCAGTATGCTTATGTGTAGATGACAAAAGATTATTGATGGAACGAGTGGAAAACGGTCGTGTGTTCGACCGTTACCGTGTTGTTCTGCCGCCGACGGAAGAAGCGGCAAACTACTTTTTCCAGATCATATATAATGAAACATCTTATTATTATACAAGAAACGGCGTATCTCAGGAATTTCCCATGGACGGCTATTTTCGGTTGCTGCGGAATTTCCAGACACCTGCTTGGGCACGAGGCGCAGTCATGTACCAGATTTTTGTAGACCGTTTTTGCAACGGAGATCCTTCCAATGATGTGAAAACGGGGGAATACAACTATCTGGAAAATCAGGTGCAGGGCGTGAAAGACTGGTATGCGCAGCCGGAAGATGGCGATTTTTGCCATTTTTATGGCGGCGATTTGCAGGGGATTTTGCAGAAAATGGATTATTTGCAGAATTTGGGTGTGGAAGTATTGTATCTGAATCCCATTTTTGTTTCCCCCAGCAGTCATAAATACGACATTCAGGATTATGACCACGTTGACCCGCACTTTGGTGTGATTGTAGAGGATTATGACAAAGTGGTGGAGCCCGGTGAGAAAAATAGTCAAGCAAAAGCCTATATTACTAGAACCACCAGTGAACGGAATCTGATGGAAAGTGACGCGCTTTTTATTCGTCTGGTGGAAGAAGCCCACAAAAGAGGCATGCGCGTCATTCTGGATGGTGTATTCAACCATTGTGGTGCCTTCCATAAATGGCTGGATCGGGAAGAAATTTATAAATATCAGAAAAAAGGCGCTTATTACTGCAAACAAAGCCCTTATTATGATTATTTTTATTGGAAAGAAGATGGCTCTTACGAAGGTTGGTGGGATTATCCCAACCATCCAAAGCTGAATATGGAGAACTGTTCTGCGCTGTATTGGGAAATTATGCGTATTGGGCAGAAATGGGTTTCTCCCCCTTATAACGCAGACGGCTGGCGTTTGGACGTAGCGGCAGATGTGGGCAAATCCGAAGAATTTAACCATAAATTCTGGCATGATTTCCGCAGCGCTGTGAAAAAAGCCAATCCCGAAGCCCTGATTCTGGCGGAACATTACGGGGATGCGGAAGCATGGCTTAGAGGTGACCAATGGGATGGCGTTATGAACTATGATGCTTTCATGGAACCAGTTTCATGGTATTTCACAGGTATTTCCAAACATAGTACAGAATCCCGACCGGATTTGAAAAACAATAACGCCGTTTTCTGGGATACCATTCGGTATCAAATGGGCAGAATGCCTGCCCAGGCGGCAGGGGTTGCCATGAATGAACTTTCTAACCACGATCATTCCCGTTTTCTGACCAGAACAAACGGAAGAACGGGACGGCTTCACACAGATGGCGCACAGGCAGCCAATCGTGGTGTCAATAAAGCGGTGTTCCGGGAAGCGGTGCTGCTGCAAATGACATGGCCTGGTGCACCTACGGTATATTATGGGGATGAAGCTGGTGTAACTGGCTGGACAGACCCGGATAACCGCAGACCTTTCCCTTGGAATCGGGAAGATGATGAACTGGTACAGTATCATAAAATACTCATCGGTTTGCGGAAAGCGCATATTGCTTTGCGGAAGGGCTCCTTGAAGGCGTTGGATACAGAAAATGGTATTCTGGCATACGGACGTTTCTGCGAAGAAGAACGCTGTCTGATTGTCTGCAACAACCGAGAGGAAGCTGTACAGGTTTCTTTGCCTGTATGGCAGATTGGTGTGCAGTCCTACGGCAAAATGGAAGTTTTGCTCAAGACAAAAGAAATGGATTTTTTTACAGAAAAAGAACTGCTGTCAGTGGAAAATGGCATGATACAGCTGGAAATGCCGCCACACAGCGGTATATTGATGAAAGAAGTGTAAGGCATGGATTTGCGGATATTATTTGAAAATGGAGATATGGTGGCTGTGGAAAAACCACAGGGCATGCCTGCCCAGCCGGACAGAACAGGGGATGCGGATTTGCTTTCCCTGCTGTCAGCCCAGATGAAACAAGAATTGGGATTGGTACATCGTCTGGATCGCCCTGTTGGGGGGATTATGGTTTTTGCCAAGACAAAACAGGCAGAAGCGGCTCTCTCCAAAATGATGCAGGCAGGCGGCTGGCGGAAGTCTTATCTGACTGTCCTTTGGGGCACGTTGGAGGAAAAAAGCGGTACATGGACAGATTATCTTTTCAAAAACGCCAGAACCAATCTGTCAGAAGTGGTGTCCGCTTCCAGAAAAGGCGCGAAGAAAGCTATTTTGCACTATCAGGTACTTGCAGAAACCATGTGGAATGAACAGCCCCTTTCTCTGGTGGAAATCACACTGGAAACAGGGCGGCACCATCAGATTCGTGTCCAAACTTCCCATCACGGCGCACCCATTTGGGGCGATAGAAAATATAATACATTGCAGCCCATGAGAGGCGTTGGCAATATGGCTTTGTGGTCATGGAAGTTAGAGGGAAAATGGGAAAAACAGAAAGAAGGTTTTTCCATTCGTTCTTTGCCAAGTGATATGCCATTTTCGCTTTTTTCGGAAAAATTGGGAGAATTGTAAAAAAGTTGTTTTGCTTTTTTTTGCAATGTGTATTATAATGTTCTTGAAAATAGAGAAACAGATAAAAGAACAGCAATGTTCTTTTATTTTCATCATAAAATTAGCAATCACAAAGGTGATTGGCTAACAAAATAAAGGACGGTGAATGACAATGCAAGGAAAATTTACAAATAAAGCTCAGGAAGTGCTGAAAAGAGCCCAGGAGGCTGCTTTGAAGCTGGGTAATAAATATGTAGGAACAGAACATATTTTGCTGGGACTGACGCTGGTCAGCGACAGTGTAGCCGCAAAGGCGCTGGAAAGTCAGGGCGTGACCTATCATCAGGTCATGGACAAAATCCAGTCTATGACAGGGGGCACCTCTGCTTACTATATTCCTGCGGACTTTACACCTCGTGCAAAACGTGTGGTGGAAAGCAGCGTGCAGGAAGCATTCCGCATGGGCACTGGTTATGTAGGTACAGAACATATCCTCATTGCCCTCATTCGAGAAAATGACAACATTGCTGTACGGATTATGGTATCTCTGGATTTGAATCTCCAGCGTTTGTATGATGACATCATGAATATGCTGGGAGAAGGGGAAGACCAGAACGGCAATGCCCGCGGCATGAACAGCCAAGGGGAAAAACAGGAAAAAAGTGCCACAGAAACATTGGATAAATTCAGCCGTGATATGACGGCACTGGCAAAGAAAAATAAATTTGATCCCATTGTTGGCAGAGATAAGGAAATTGAACGAATTGTGCAGATTTTGAGCCGTCGTACCAAAAACAATCCTTGTCTGGTAGGTGATCCCGGTGTCGGAAAAACTGCCATTGTGGAAGGTCTTGCCCAGAAAATCGCTGAAGGCAATGTGCCTGATACTTTGAAAAATAAAAGAATCGTTGGTCTGGATTTGTCTGCCATGGTGGCTGGCTCCAAATACCGTGGGGAATTTGAAGAACGTATGAAAAAAGCCATGGATGAAGTAAAAGCCGATGGCAATATCATTCTGTTTGTGGATGAAATTCATACCATCATCGGTGCAGGGGCTGCGGAAGGCGCTATTGACGCATCCAATATTTTGAAGCCCGCTCTTTCCCGTGGGGAGATCCAGCTCATTGGTGCCACCACATTGGAAGAATACCGGAAACATATTGAAAAGGACGCTGCTTTTGAACGTCGTTTCCAGCCTGTAAAAGTGGAAGAACCTGATGAACAGGCAGCAGTGGCAATGCTGAAGGCTTTGCGTGATAAATATGAAATGCACCATAAGGTAACCATTTCCGATGATGCCATCGAAGCGGCTGTGAAACTTTCTGCCAGATATGTATCTGACCGTTTCCTGCCTGATAAAGCCATTGACCTCATTGACGAAGCTGCTTCCCGCCTGCGTCTGAAAACATTCAGCGCGCCGGATAATGTGGCAGAAATGGAAGAAAAACTGGCAGAAATGGAAAAAGAAAAAGAAGCAGCCATCAAGACAGAAGAATTTGAAAAGGCTGCGGAAATCAAACGGGCACAGGACGCCCTTCGTGCTCAGTGGAAAGAAGCCAAAAAAGAATGGGAAAACAACCATGAAAATCAGGCACAGGTAGTCACCAGAGAAGAAGTGGCAGAAGTGGTTTCTGTTTGGACAGGTGTGCCTTTGCAGAGTTTGCAGGAAGAAGAAAGTCAGCGACTTCTGCATCTGGAAGATACACTCCATCAGCGTGTCATTGGACAGTCGGAAGCTGTAAAAGCGTTGGCAAAAGCCATTCGCCGCGGCAGAGTTGGTTTGAAAGACCCTAACCGCCCCATCGGTTCCTTCCTGTTCTTAGGACCTACAGGTGTTGGTAAAACAGAATTGTCCAAAGCTTTGGCAGAAGCCCTCTTTGGGGATGAAGATGCTATGATTCGTATTGACATGTCCGAATATATGGAGAAACACAGCGTATCCCGTATGGTAGGTTCTCCACCGGGTTATGTGGGCTACGAAGAAGGCGGTCAGCTTAGTGAAAAAGTCCGCCGGAATCCTTATTCTGTAGTCCTGTTCGATGAAATCGAAAAAGCATCTCCTGATGTATTCAATGTACTGTTACAGGTGCTGGACGATGGTCATATCACTGATGGTCAGGGCAGAAAAGTGGATTTCAAAAACACTGTGATTATCATGACTTCCAATGCCGGCGCAAGAAGCATTGTAGAACCAAAACGTGTGGGCTTTACCAGCATGGAAACAGAAGAACAGAGTTATCAGAACATGAAGAAAAACGTTATGGAAGAAGTGCGCCATATCTTCAAACCGGAATTCTTGAACCGTATTGATGATATGATTGTATTCCATTCTCTGACACAGGAAGATATTCTGGAAATCGTAAAACTTATGACCAAAACCGTTTCCAAACGCATCAAGGAAAATATGGACATTACCGTTACTTTTACGGATAAAGCACTGGAAAAAATTGCAGAAGAAGGCTATGACAAAGCCTTTGGCGCAAGACCCCTTCGCCGTGCTATCCAGTCCCGCATTGAGGATGCTTTTGCAGAAGAATATCTCATGGGCAACTTCAAAGCAGGGGATAAAGTTTCTGTTGGTGTAAAAACAAACGGCTTCCTCTTCCGTGTGGTAAAATGAACGAACAAATAGATAGAAAAAAGCAGAATTTTGGTATATACCTGCGGCAGGTTTTGTGATATAATCATTCTGATATATTATCAGGAACATTACCGTGCATATTCTTGTTCGGAAAAGGAAATAAAGAAAGGACGCTTGGGAGGTAAGCAACATGGCAGTAATTGAGGAATTGATTAGAAAAGAAGATGACGGCAGCATCAGTTTCGGCAACTACCTGATGGATGAAAAGAAAAAAGTGCTGGACTTTGAAGTGCAGGGCGATTTGTATAAAGTAAAAACATTTAAAGAAATCACAAAACTGGAAAAGAACGGTAAAATGCTGTTGGAAGCAGTACCCGGCGCAACTGTTCTGAACTTTGTACAGGATGAAAGAGGCGTTTCCTTCCTGGTAGAAGCAGAAGAAGATGTTCAGCTGACACTGGAACTGGAAGCAGAAACAGAATACAAAATTCTGGTTGACGATGTAAACGTTGGCAAAATGAAAACAAATATGACAGGTAAAGTGACATTCTCTGTAGAAATCCAGAAAAATGCAACACCTGTAAAAATTGAAAAAATCGGCTAAAATCTGATTTTTCAGTACATGATGAAAAGAAAATCGATAGAGTCTTGCAAAAGGCTTTATCGATTTTTGTTTATCTGTCTGTTTTTGTGATGACAACAGAAAAGGTTATCGTCGAGGTGGAAGAATGAGAGTAAAAACATCGTATATTTGCAGTGAATGTGGATATAAAAGCTCAAAATGGATGGGAAAATGCCCAGAATGTGGAGAGTGGAACACATTTTCTGAACAGGAAGAAACCAAAAAGGAAAAAAGCAGCACAAAGCCCGTACAGCTGACCCTTTCCCGTTTGAAGGAAGTGGAGAGCAGCAAAAGTCAGCGCCTTCTGACAGGCATTGGGGAGTTTGACCGTGTTATGGGCGGCGGCATCGTTCGGGATTCTGTAACGATTTTGACATCCCCTCCCGGCGGTGGGAAATCCACATTGTGCCTGATGGTGGCATACCAACTGGCAAATGCAGGCTATCGTGTGTTATATGCCACAGGGGAGGAAAGTGATAGCCAGATCAAGAATCGAGCAGACAGGATACTGGGAGATATTGCGGATAATATCTGGATTTTGGCAGATACTTCCATGGATGCCGTATTATCTGCCGTTGGGGAAGTAGACCCGGATTTGATCATTCTGGACAGTATCCAGACATTCTCTCTGGCGGAATTTTATCCGGCAAGGGCTGGTAATCCTACCCAGACCATGGAATGCGCTTCTGCATTGGTGCAGTGCGCAAAGGATAAACGCAGACAGCGAGCGGCGCTGATGATTGGGCAGATGAATAAAAATGACGAGATTGCTGGTCTGCGTGCATTGGAACATCTGGTGGATACGGTTCTAGTATTGGAAGGCGAAGGGGCAGACGAGCTCCGTGGACTTTTGGCAACGAAAAACCGTTTTGGCAGCACTGGAGAAATGGGCTTTTTTGCCATGACGGAAAAAGGTCTGCGTTCCATTGATAATCCATCAGAATATTTCATTACCAAGCGCAACAGGAATGAACTGGTTTCCGGCAGTGCTGTTACAGTTTTGCGGGAAGGCTCCCGTCCCATTGTGGCAGAAGTGGAAAGTCTGGTTTCCCAGTCCTTTACACCATATCCTTCCCGCATCAGCGAAACCATGAAGAAAGATACCCTTCATACCCTTCTTTCCATTTTGGAACAGCGAGGCAATGTGAAGCTGTATGATAAAAACGTGGTAGTCAAGACCACAGGCGGCTTGTTTTTGAAAGAACAGGCGGCCAATCTGGCAGTGCTCATGAGCATTGTTTCTTCTGTGAAAAACAGACCCATCCCGCCGGATTGGGCGTTCATTGCCGATGTGGGGCTGACGGGAGAATTGAAGCGGGTACCTGCCATGGAAAGCCGTTTGAAGGAACTTGATCGGCTGGGATACGCAAAAATTATTGTAGCAAAAGGCGCTGCAGGGCAGGTGATTTTGCAGCATGCAGAAGTGGTTGAATGTCGTCTTTTGCAGGATGTTATGGCAATTTTGACAGAATTTTACAGCAAAATGCGTGATTGATTCTCTGTATCTTCTGGCGTTCATTGTATTTTTATAGTTTACGAATGGAAAAACCTATATTATAATAAAGCAATAGGCATTGAAGGAATCAAGATTTTGACTGATGATTCAGTGAATATACAAAGGAGGTATGATAAGCATGCAGGAAGTAAAAATTAAAAAGTTCAAAAAGGTGCTGGTTGCAAATCGTGGCGAAATTGCCATCCGTGTGTACCGTGCCCTGAATGAACTGGGTATTCAGACAGTAGGTATTTTCTCCAAAGAAGATAAATACTCTCTGTTCCGTACCAAAACAGACGAAGCATATATGCTCAATCCTGAAAAGGGTCCCATCGACGCATATCTGGATATTCGTAATATTATCAACATTGCAAAGGCAAAAGGCGTTGACGCCATCCACCCCGGTTATGGTTTCCTTTCCGAAAACCCCGCTTTTGTAGAAGCATGTAACCAGGCTGGTATCGCTTTCATTGGTCCTGATGTGGACGTTATGTACTCTATGGGGGATAAGATCTCCTCTAAACAGATGGCGATCGAATGTAATGTGCCTATTATCCCTGGTGTTGACCATGCCATCAGAAGCCTGGATGAAGTTATGGAAGTAGCGGAAAGAGTTGGCTACCCCGTTATGTTGAAAGCCAGCAATGGCGGCGGCGGACGTGGTATGCGTATCGTCAACAGTGCGGAAGAAATGCCCAAGGAATTTGACGAAGCAAGAAACGAAGCGAAAAAAGCCTTCGGTGACGATAAAATTTTCGTTGAAAAATATCTCCGTGACCCCAAACATATCGAAGTTCAGGTTCTGGGTGACAAATACGGCAACGTTGTGCATCTCTTTGACCGTGACTGTTCTGTACAGCGCCGTCATCAGAAAGTTGTGGAATTTGCTCCCGCTTTCACTGTCAGCGATGCAGTCAGAGAAAAAATCTTCGCAGATGCCGTTCGTCTGTCCAAACATGTAGGATACAAAAATGCTGGTACACTGGAATTCTTGGTGGATGCAGACGAAAACTACTATTTCATCGAAATGAACCCTCGTATTCAGGTAGAACATACCGTAACAGAAGAAGTAACGGGTATTGATATCGTGCAGGCACAGATTCTGATTGAAGAAGGTTATCCTCTGGATTCCCCTGAAATCGGCATCAAATCTCAGGATGACATCCATTCCAATGGCTATGCCATTCAGCTGCGTGTCACCACAGAAGACCCTGCCAACAATTTCCTGCCTGACACAGGCAAAATCAGTGTATACCGTTCTCCTGCCGGCAATGGTATCCGTCTGGATGGCGGTACTGCTCACACAGGTGCGGAAATCACACCTTACTATGACAGCTTGCTGGTAAAAATCATCGCCCATGACAGAACATTTGAAGGCGTAACAAGAAAAGCTGTTCGTGCCATCAAAGAAACCAGAATCCGTGGTGTAAAAACAAACATTCCTTTCCTGATCAACGTACTGCAGAGTGATGTTTGGAATGCTGGTAAATGTACCACAACATTCATTGAAAAAACACCTGAACTGTTCCATATCGTACTGGGCAAAGACAGAGCAACTAAGATTGCAGAATTTATCGGTAATAAAATCGTTAACGAATCTAGAGGTCACAAACCCGAATTTGATCCCATTGTGCCTCCTTCCTTCGGACAGGACAAAAATGGCAAAACCATCTTTGTAGAAGGCGCAAAAGACAAATTCCTGCGTATGGGCGCAAAAGACTATACACAGAGCCTGCTGAAAGAAAAACGCCTGCTGGTAACAGATACCACCATGCGTGACGCACACCAGTCTCTGATGGCAACACGTCTGCGTACAAACGACCTGATTGTGGCAGCACCCGCAACCAACATGGCAATGGCAAACGCATTCTCCGTAGAAGCATGGGGCGGCGCAACATTCGACGTTGCTTATCGTTTCCTGACAGAATCTCCTTGGAGAAGACTGCAGCAGCTTTCCGAAGCAATGCCCAACACACTGATCCAGATGCTGCTGCGTGCATCCAACGCTGTTGGTTACGCAAACTATCCTGATAACGTTGTAAGAGAATTTATCAAAGTTTCCGCAGAACGCGGTGTAGACGTATTCCGTATCTTCGACAGCTTGAACTGGCTGGAAAACATGAAGATGCCCGTTGAAGAAGCACTGAAAACAGGCAAGATCGTAGAAGGTGCTATCTGCTACACTGGCGATATTCTGGATCCTAAGGAAACAAAATATACACTGGATTACTATATCCGCAAAGCAAAAGAACTGGAAGACATGGGCTGCCACATTTTTGCAATCAAAGATATGGCAGGTCTGCTGAAACCTTATGCAGCAAAAGAACTGTTTACAGCACTGAAACAGGAACTGCATATTCCTCTGCACCTGCATACGCATGACACAACAGGCAACGGTGTCAGCACCGTACTGATGGCTGCGGAAGCAGGCGTAGATATTGCCGACTTGGCAATCCAGTCCATGAGCTCCCTGACCAGCCAGCCTTCTATGAACGCAGTTGTAGAAGCTCTGCGCGGTACAGAACGTGATACCGGTCTGGATCCTGATCAGCTGGTTGAACTGAGCCATTACTATCAGGGTGTACGTCAGATCTTCACTGGCTTCGAAAGTGAAATGAAGACACCCAATACAGAAATTTATAAATACGAAATCCCCGGCGGTCAGTATTCCAACTTGCTGGCACAGGTAAAATCCATGGGCTCCGCAGATAACTTTGAAGAAATCAAACATCTGTATAAAGAAGCCAATGAACTGCTGGGCAACATCGTAAAAGTAACACCTTCCTCCAAGGTTGTAGGGGATATGGCAATCTTCATGTCCAAAAACGGTCTGAACAAAGACAATATCCTGACAGAAGGGAAAGATATTTCCTATCCTGAATCCGTTGTGGATTACTTCATTGGGAATATCGGTCAGCCTGAAGGCGGTTTCCCCAAAGAACTGCAGGAAATCGTGCTGAAAGGCAGAAAACCCATTGATGGCAGAGCAGGTGCGCTGCTGCCTCCCGCGGATTTCGATGCCATTGCAAAGCATCTGAAAGAAGCACACGTTATGAAAAACGTGAACCCCAGAAACGTCATCAGCTATGCCCTGTATCCAAAGGTATATGATGATTATTGCGACCATTGGGAATACTACACAGACGTATCCAAACTGACTAGTGATGTATACTTCTTCGGTCTGGCAAAAGGGGAAGAAACTTCAATTGAAATCGGTGAAGGTAAAGATATCATCATCAAATTCATCGATATGTCCGAACCCGATGCAGAAGGTTTCCGTGCGCTGACATTCGAAATCAACGGCGTAATGCGTGAAGTAAAAGTTCTGGATAAACATCTGGAAGTTAAGAGCGATGGTAAACTGAAAGCTGATAAGAACAACCCTTACCACCTGGGTTCTTCTATCCCCGGTACCATCAGCAAGATTCTGGTAAAAGAAGGCGAAGAAGTGAAGAAGAACCAGCCTCTGCTGACCATCGAAGCAATGAAGATGGAAACATCTATCGTAGCAAAAGAAGATGGCGTGATCGACAAGATCTATGCTGTGGAAGGCGAAAAAGTCAGCCAGGGCGATCTGCTGGTATCCTTCGCAAAAGAAGAAGAATAATTTTTCTTCATCTGCATATCAATATAAGTGTAAAAACCCGAAACACAATTTGTGTTTCGGGTTTTTTGAAACAAAAAAAGATACTTCTTAAGAAAAGCAACTTCCCTTTAAGAAAACATTGATTTTTCTTTTCTTTGATTTCTTAAGGGGAATTGCGACGGCTGTCTTCAGAAGAAAATATATCAAATAAAATCTTATAAAAATAAGCAAGCTGAAATCCTCTATATCATAAGGATTTCAGCTTGCTTTGTTTTCTTATGAAGATGCCCCTAAAGGAGTATCTTTTTATTCTGTTTTTGGCTTTACAAAGAGCATTGCAAAAGCAATTGCCAGCAGGATGCAGCAGATGACCAGAGCAGGACTGCCCCAGAGTTTTGTTCCTACAGCGCCAATGGCAGCACCTAGAATAAAGAATAGGATAATGCTGTAATAATGGAGACTTTTTTCTCTGCGGGAAGGGTCTTTTGTCTGGAAATATTTCACCAGATGGTCTGTTCCGCTGCGCAGATTGCCGGTACACATGGTAGTGGCATAAGGCATACCATGAAATTTACGGAAACTTTGTACCTGCATAGAGCAGATAAAGGAAACCAATGCATTGGCTAAGGGGTCAGCTTTTCCCAGAGGAAGAAATATCACGACAATCAAAGCCAAAATTTCAATGAGAAGCACCGTCTGCCGCCAATGCAGTGCTACTTTTCCTTCCAGACGATGTTTGATCCATTCATCCACAAAAATTCCAGCAACAAATGCCAGAATGGGAACCAGATAGGAAAGGGCTTTTTTGAAATCCCCTTCAGATAAGTGCACGCCAAGCAGGACGATATTGCCTGTTTGGGCATTGGCAAAAACCTGACCTCGTGCCAGATAAGTATATGCGTCCAGAAACCCACCTACAACTGCCAGCATGGCGCCGATGCGGAAGGAATCGGACATTTGGTCTGTATGTAATGTCATAGATCAATCTCCTGTTATATCATGTATTTTCTGTCTAAAGAACGATATTGCAGAACTTCTGCTAGATGACGGACGGTGATTTCTTCTCTGCCGTCTAAGTCGGCTGCTGTTCGGGCAACTTTCAATATTTTGTGATAAGCCCTTGCGCTTAAGTCCATAGAAGAGAAGGCTGCCTTCAGCAGTTTTTGTTCTGCTTCCCCAAGAGGGCAGTATTTCTCCACTTGTGCGGCATTAAGCTGGGCATTGAAGAAAATTCCTTCCTTTTTATATCGCTGCAGCTGGATTTCGTGGGCTTTTACCACACGTTTTTTGATTTCTGCGGAAGATTCGCCGGGAGTACTGTTTTGCAGATCTTCATAGCCAACAGCAGGCATTTCCACCATCAAATCAATACGGTCTAACAGAGGTCCACTGATTTTGCTCTGATATTTGGCAATTTCATTGACAGTGCAGTGACATTTATCCCCGCTGCCAAGATAACCGCAAGGGCAGGGGTTCATGGCTGCCACCAGCATGAAATCAGAGGGGAATGTCAAAGTGCCGCTGACACGGGCAATGGTGACTTTTCCATCCTCCATGGGCTGCCGCATGACTTCCAGCGCAGAACGCTGAAATTCCGGCAATTCGTCCAGAAATAGCACACCATTATGCGCCAAAGAAATTTCCCCAGGCTTTGGAATTCTGCCGCCGCCGGTGAGGGCAGAAGCGGAAATGGTATGATGTGGAGAACGAAAAGGTCTGTGGTGAATCAAAGCGTTTTTGTTCTGCAAAAGACCTGCTACGCTGTAGATTTTTGTGATTTCAATGCTTTCTGCAAAAGTCAGGTCAGGCAGTATGGTGGGAAAGCGTTTTGCCAACATGGTTTTACCGGAACCGGGAGGACCGATAAGCAGGATATTGTGCCCACCAGCAGCAGCCAGTTCCATAGCACGTTTGGCATTTTCCTGTCCTTTTACATGAGAAAAATCCAGACTTTCCCATTCTTTGTCATCAGCAAAGAGATTGTCCAGATCTACATGATAAGGCTGTAATGTTTCCTGATTTTGCAAAATGGCAACTAATTGCCGCAGACTATGGAGGGGATAGACCTCCATGCCTTCCACAAGAGCCGCCTCTTCGGCATTTTCATAGGGCACAAAGCACTTTGTGATGCCGTCCTGCAATGCGCCATAAACCATGGGCAGAATGCCGTTGACGGGGCGCAGAGAACCATCCAGAGAAAGTTCTCCGGCCAATAAATATCCATCTAGTGCGTCAGTAGGCAGGGTTCCCATAGCAGTCAGAATCCCTGCGGCAATGGGCAGGTCAAAGGACGCCCCTTCTTTTTTCGTGTCCGCCGGCGCTAAATTGACTGTGATGCGTTTGGTTGGAAAGGAAAGCCCTGTGTTTTTGATGGCAGTGCGTACCCGTTCCCGAGATTCTTTGACTGCAGAATCTGGCAGCCCAACTATGTCAAAAGCAGGCAGTCCGCTGCTTAAGTCAACTTCTACATTGACAGCATAAGCGTCAATGCCAAGCAGTGCGGCGCTATGAATAATGGAAAGCATGACCTCGCCTCATTTCTCTTGAAAAATTATGTTTTTATCATAACAATTCTTACGAAAAAGTGCAATGAAAATTGGAGATTTCTACTAGTACATGCATAGGAATTCACATTATTTTCAAATTTTTAGAAAAAAATCATTGAATTTTGAAAAGAAAGCATATATAGTAGATTGCGTAACTGGCAAGGGGATAAGGAGGCGACGTTGTGGAAGAAACGTATCTGATGTGGCTGGCAAGAGTGACACTGCATAACACAAAGAAAGCCTTTCAGCTTTTGGGAAGATTTGGTACAGCGGAAAACATTTTTTACGCAGAACCGGAAGAAATCCGCAGTGCTTTGGGCAATGCCACAAAACTTGCAGATACCATTTTATCCCAACGCGACCCGGAAATGTTGGATGAATGGATGATTGAATTGGAGGAAAAAGAAATTTCCTTTTATTCCTATTTTCATCCGTCCTACCCTTATTTGCTGAAACAGATTTATGATCCTCCTTTGGGGATTTATGTGAAAGGCGCTCTGCCTGATGACCATATTGATAAAATTGGTGTCATTGGTGCCAGAAGATGTTCTCAATATGGCTCGTCTGTGGCGTACCGCATTACAAAGGATTTGGGTCAGACCAACGTAATTGTTGTCAGTGGTATGGCGAAAGGCATTGATGCTGTTGCTCATAAAGGCATCATGGACGGCGGCGGAAAAACTATCGCTGTTCTGGGCTGCGGCGTAGATGTTTGTTATCCTGCGGAAAATCGGGAATTGATGGAGCGGATCATAGAAAACGGCTGTGTGCTGTCGGAGTATCCGCCGGGAACGAAAGCGGTTCCTTATCATTTTCCCTATCGCAACCGCATCATCAGCGGTCTTTCCAAACTGATTGTTGTCATTGAAGCAGGAAAACGCAGCGGCACATTGATTACAGCGGATTTGGCGCTGGAAAACGGCAGAGATGTTTTTGTTCTGCCGGGCAATGTCACCAGCAAACTGAGCGAAGGCACCAATAACCTGATTAAACAGGGCTGCCCAATCATTACAGAATCGGGAGATATTTTAGAGGAACTCGGCATATCCTATCAGGAAAAGGAAAAGACTCGTTTCTATGAAAAAGTAGAAGAAAAACTGGAACCCGAAGAACGGGAAATTTATGAGAAAATAACTGAGGCTGCACCAGTAACGGCTGAGGAATTGAGCCGGATGCTGGAAAAGCCAATTCAGGATATACAATATGTACTTTCTCTGTTGGAAATCACTGGATATATTCGAAAATTACAGCAGGCGGGCTATGTCCGCAGTTAACAGAGAAGGCTGAGAGGTGAAAGATATGAGCAAAGAAGCGACTGCAGCAAAACCAAAGAAAACAACCAAGAAAGCTGCGTCAAAGAAATACCTTGTCATTGTAGAATCTCCTGCAAAGGCAAGTACTATTGGAAAATTTCTGGGAAGCAATTATAAAATTGAGGCTTCCATGGGGCATATCCGCGATTTGCCCAAAAGCCAGATGGGCATTGACATCGAACATGATTTCGAACCCAAGTATATCACCATCCGTGGCAAAGGCGATTTGCTGAGCAAACTGAAAAAAGAGGCGAAGGCTGCCGATAAAGTCTATCTGGCAACTGACCCGGACCGTGAAGGGGAAGCCATCAGCTGGCATCTGCTTCACGCTCTCAACTTAGGTGATGATAAGGACATCAGCCGTATCACCTTCAACGAAATCACAAAGGCAGCGGTAAAGCGCTCTATTTCTGAAGCAAGAGAAATCGACATGGATTTGGTAGATGCCCAGCAGGCACGTCGTGTGCTGGACAGAATGGTGGGCTATACCGTTAGTGACTTATTATGGAAGAAAGTCAAAAAAGGCTTAAGCGGCGGTCGTGTACAGTCTGTTGCACTGCGTCTGATCTGCGACAGAGAGGACGAAATTCGCGGCTTCATTCCTGACGAATACTGGACCATTGGCGCAAAGCTGACCGATGCGGAAAAGAAAACATTTGAAGCCAGATTTTACGGCAAGGGCAGTGAAAAAATGGAACTGCCTAATGCGCAGGTGGTTCAGGAAGTGGAAAACGGTCTGAAAGGACAGGATTTCATCGTCAAAGAAGTGAAAAAAGGTACACGCCAGAAGAAACCCGTTGCGCCTTTTACCACCAGTACCATGCAGCAGGAAGCCAGCAAGCATCTGAACATGGCAACACAGAAAACCATGCTCATTGCCCAGCAGCTGTATGAAGGCGTTCATGTAAAAGGGGAAGGCAATGTCGGTCTGGTTTCCTATATCCGTACGGACTCCTTCCGTATTTCCGATGAAGCATACGAAGCAGCAGTTTCCTATATCGGTGAAAACTTCGGGGAAGAATATGTAAATCCCGAACGTGTGGTATATAAATCCAAAGGGAAAACACAGGATGCCCACGAAGCCATCCGTCCCACAAATGTACAGCGGACACCTGACAGCATCAAAGAATCTTTGACAAAAGATCAGTATAAATTGTATAAACTCATTTGGGAACGCTTCGTTGCCAGCCAGATGAGCCCTGCACTTTATGATACCATGCAGGTAAAACTGGCAGCAGGGGAATATAGTTTCCGTGCGTCCGGTTCCCGTTTGACTTTCCGTGGTTTCTTAGAAGTTTACAACAAAGGGGAAGAAGAAGCAGATGTGCAGATGCCTGTGCTGAATGAAGGCGATGTGCTGAAAGCACTGGAAATCCTGCCGGAACAGCATTTCACACAGCCTCCCGCGCGTTTTACAGACGCATCTCTCATCAAAACACTGGAAGAAATCGGTGTAGGCCGTCCCAGTACCTATGCGCCTACATTGACAACCATTCAGGCAAGAAACTACGTTACAAAAGAAGCCAAAAACCTCTATCCCACAGAATTGGGGGAAGTGGTAAACGATATTATGAAAACCTATTTCCCGGATATTGTGGACGTTGATTTCACGGCTAATATGGAAGAACGTCTGGATGACGTGGAAATGGGCAGAGAAGAATGGAAACAGATTATCCGTGATTTCTATCCTGGTTTCCATGCAGCAGTGGAAAATGCAGTAGAAAAACTGGCAAAAGTGGAAATCAAAGACGAAGTGACCGATGTGATCTGCGAAAAATGCGGCAGAAACATGGTCATTAAGTATGGCAGATACGGAAAATTCCTGGCTTGCCCCGGTTTCCCGGAATGTCAGAACGCAAAACCTTTCTTTGAAGAAGCCGGTGTGAACTGTCCCGAATGCGGCGGCAAAGTTCTCATCAAGAAAACAAAGAAAGGCAGAACTTACTTCGGTTGTGAAAACAATCCCGAGTGCGGCTTCATGTCCTGGAATAAACCTACCGGGGAAAAATGTCCCGTCTGCGGCAGTTTCCTGGAAGAAAAGGGCAAGAAAAATCCCAAAATCGTATGCTCCAATGAAAAATGCGGCTACATGCGGGAGCCTGAACCGGAAAAAGAAGAAAATACAGAGGAATAACCCGCTGTTTTTTCAGAAAAAGTTGAAAAAAACCATAATTTATGGTTGTAATTTGTATGGGATTGTGCTATAATCCCATAGGTAACTTAAAAACACACGCATTTGCTGCCCTGTGTCCGGTGCCGAAGAGTTCGGTGACACGGGGGATGATGCGGAGGACAAACCACAGGAGGTGCGCTATGAGCGTAATTTCAATGAAACAGTTGTTAGAAGCTGGTGTACATTTTGGTCACCAGACAAGAAGATGGAACCCTAAAATGGCTGAATACATCTTCGCAGAAAGAAACGGTATCTACATCATCGATTTGCAGAAAACCGTTAAAAAAGTAGACGAAGCTTATGCTGAAATCTGCAACATCGTAGCTGACGGCGGCGAAGTTTTGTTCGTTGGTACAAAGAAACAGGCACAGGAATGCATCAAAGAAGAAGCTGAAAGATGCGGTATGTACTACGTTAACCAGAGATGGCTGGGTGGTATGCTGACAAACTTCAACACAATCAAAACAAGAATTGCAAGACTGAAAGAACTGGAAAAAATGCAGGAAGACGGCACTTTTGAAGTTCTGCCCAAAAAAGAAGTTGCAGCCCTGATGCACGAAATGGAAAAACTGGAAAAGAACCTGGGCGGTATCAAAGAAATGAAGAAGATCCCCGATCTGATGTTCGTTGTTGATACAAGAAAAGAAAAAATCGCTGTTCAGGAAGCACACACACTGGGTATTCCCATCGTTGCTATCGTAGATACAAACTGCGATCCCGATGAAATCGACTATGTAATCCCCGGTAACGATGACGCGATCCGCGCCGTAAAACTGATCGCTTCCAAAGTAGCTGATGCAGTTCTGGAATCCAAACAGGGTGAACAGGAAAACGCAGAAGCAGCTGAAGAAACAGTAGCTGAATAATTTCATAGGCAATTTGCCCGAGCTTCAGCCGATTCACGGGCTGAAGCTCTTTCTTATCATAAAACCAATATACGGAGGGAAAAGAACATGGCTATTACAGCAGCAATGGTAAAAGAACTGAGAGAAATGACAGGCGTTGGCATGATGGACTGCAAAAAAGCCCTGACTGAAACAGATGGCGATATGGAAAAAGCAGTTGAACTGCTGAGAGAAAAAGGTCTGGCAGCTTCTGCGAAAAAAGCAGGCCGTATTGCTTCCGAAGGTATCGTTGATGTTTACCTGAGCGATGACAACAAAGTTGGTACAATCGTAGAAGTAAACTCCGAAACAGACTTCGTTGCAAAGAACCAGGTATTCAGAGATTATGTTGCAGCAGTTGCAAAACAGGCTTCCACAACAACAGCAACAGATATGGATGCTTTCTTCGCTGAAAAATGGGATCTGGATCCTCAGTTCACAGTAAAAGAAGCTCTGAGCCAGCAGGTAGCAGTTATCGGTGAAAACCTGAACATCAGACGTTTCGAAAAATTCGAAAAAGCTGGTTCCGGCAGACTGGTTTCCTACATCCACGGCGGCGGCAGAATCGGCGTTCTGATCGAACTGGCTTGCGATAACGACAGCGACGCTCTGGAAGAACTGGGCAAAAACGTTGCAATGCAGATTGCAGCTCTGAACCCTAAATTCATCGCTGAAAAAGACGTTCCCGCTGACTTCATCGAAAAAGAAACAGAAATCCTGACAGTACAGGCTAAAAACGATCCTAAAAACGCAAACAAACCTGAAAACATCATTGCTAAAATGATCGAAGGCAGACTGAAAAAAGAAATGAAAGAATTCTGCCTGGTTGAACAGCCTTACGTAAAAGACGGCGATCTGACAGTGAAAAAATACATTGACTCCGTAGCAAAAGAAGTAGGCGCTCCTATCGAAATCACACGTTTCGTACGTTTCGAAACAGGCGAAGGTCTGGAAAAGAAAGACGAAAACTTTGCTGACGAAGTAGCAAAAGCTATGCAGTAATCTGCAAACATATTTTGCACATCTTATGAATTCCAAAACGGATAGAACCTTGCAAAAGGTTTTATCCGTTTTTTCTTGTACGCCGAACAGGTATGACAAAACCCCCAGTTCAACTGGGGGTAGGTAAAAATACTTTAGTATAAGAAAGAAACCTCCTGCGTTATAATGAAAATGGTCTGGCAACCAAAATTATAGAAGCAGGAGGTTTTGTCAATGAATGACATAAGAAGTTTATCACATTCCAAATGGAGATGCAAATATCATATTGTTTTTGCACCTAAATATCGCAGACAGGTGATTTATAAAAAGTTAAAAGCAGATATTGGGAGGATATTAAGAGAATTATGTGAAAGGAAAGGTGTAAATATTGTAGAGGCGGAG
>NZ_FRAH01000050.1 GCF_900142265.1 Anaerotignum lactatifermentans DSM 14214
GAACGAAGTGAAAGCCAGCGTCATTTAGGCGCTGGCTCTTAATAAGCCCTTATAGGGCTAGTGCAAACCACGTCTTTTAGGCGTGGTTATGATTATTACTTTAGTGCTGAAGGCTGCAAAGCAGCCTTTAACAACCGCCCGCTCTGCGGGTGAGATTAAAGCTTAAGCAAAAAGCATCGTCCTTGTTGTAAAATAAGGGTGTTCAAGCCTAAATATTTTACATAAGAAAGGACGATGCTTTTATGGCAAACAGTTTAGCACACACAAAATGGGTATGCAAGTATCATATCGTATTTACACCAAAGTATAGAAGAAAAATAATTTATTATGAATTGAGAGCGGATATTCAATCGTCATGCAAATCTGAAGTATAAATTCGGCAATAGGAATTTCTGGGCAACAGGATATTATGTAAGTACAGTCGGTTTAAATACAGCAACGATTCAAAAATATATCAGAGAACAAGAAAAACAAGATCAAATTGAAGATAAGTTGAATACAAAAGAGTATGAAGACCCTTTTAAGGGTAGCAGATAATCATACCACCAAAGCTTGAACGAAGTGAAAGCCAGCGTCATTTAGGCGCTGGCTCTTAATAAGCCCTTATAGGGCTAGTGCAAACCACGTCTTTTAGGCGTGGTTATGATTGCTTTTTGGCTTGCACTCTGAGGAAAAACACAAAGGAGATGAATTTATGCCACTGATTATCAATGAAGAACTTCCAGCATTTGATGTGCTGCGCAAGGAGAATGTTTTTGTTGTCAATCCTTATCGAGCAGTACATCAGGATATTCGACCTCTGCGCATTGCCATTTTGAATTTGATGCCTAACAAGATCGAAACGGAAGTACAGCTGATGCGTCTGCTGAGCAATACGCCTTTACAGGTGGAAATTGAATTGCTGCAGATGAAAAGCCATAACGCGAAAAATACTGCTTCAGAATATCTGGACGCTTTTTATAAAACATTTGATGATGTGAAAGATCAAAAATTTGATGGACTCATCATCACCGGTGCACCCATTGAGAATTATGATTTTCAGGATGTGGATTTCTGGCCGGAATTGTGCGAAATACTGGAATGGGAAAAAAGCCATGTGTTTAGTGTGCTGCATATCTGCTGGGGCGCACAGGCGGCACTGAATTATTTCTATGACATTCCCAAATACAGTTTGCCTGCAAAGAAATTCGGCATCTACTCCCATCAAGTGGAGAAAAAAGATCATGTGCTTATGAGAGGTTTTGACGAAGCTTTTTATTGCCCCCATTCCCGTCATACAGAAGTGCGGGCAGAAGATATTCGTCAGGTGGATGATTTGGAAATTCTGGCGGAATCCGCTGGCGCAGGACCTCATATCATTGCAGATAAATCTGGCAGACGGATTTTCCTGACAGGACATTTTGAGTATGACGCAGACTCTCTGGCAAAAGAATTTTATCGGGATTTGGGCAAAGGACTTCCCATTCAGCTGCCTTATGGATATTTCCCAGAGGATGACCCAAAACAGACACCTTTGATGCGCTGGAAAGCCCATGCCAATCTGTTTTATTCCAATTGGCTAAACTATTTCGTATATCAGGAAACACCTTATCATATCAGTGACATTCAGGCTTAATACAAAGGAGGAACAAACATGAAAGATTTGAGATTGGAAACAAAATGCATTCAGGCAGGTTATGTACCCACAAACGGACAGTCCAGACTGCTGCCCATCGTCCAGAGCACTACATTCAAATATGACAGCAGCGAAGAAATGGGCAAGCTGTTCGATTTGGAAGCAGAAGGGTATTTCTATACACGTTTGCAGAATCCCACCAGCGATTGGGTAGCACAGAAAATTTGTGCTCTGGAAGGCGGCACAGCAGCAATGCTGACTTCTTCCGGTCAGGCGGCAAACTTCTATGCCGTATTCAACCTGTGTCAGGCTGGGGATCATGTGGTATCTTCCTCCACTGTATATGGCGGTACTTATAACCTTTTTGCTGTTACCATGAAGAAAATGGGTATCTCCTTTACATTTGTTGATCCTGATTGTTCCGATGAAGAGCTGGAAGCGGCTTTCCAGCCCAATACCAAAGCGGTATTCGGGGAAACCATTGCCAATCCCGCATTGGTGATTCTGGATATTGAACGCTTTGCAAAAGCCGCTCATGCCCACGGCGTACCTTTGATTGTGGATAATACGTTTGCAACTCCCATTAACTGCCGTCCTTTCGAATGGGGTGCGGATATTGTAACTCATTCCACCACAAAATATATGGATGGTCATGATGCAACCGTCGGCGGCTGTATTGTAGATTCTGGCAACTTTGACTGGCAGGCACATGCGGACAAATTCCCCGGTTTGACAACACCGGACGATTCTTATCACGGCATCACTTACGCAGAACGCTTTGGCAAAGAAGGGGCTTACATCACAAAAGCAACAGCACAGCTTATGCGTGATCTGGGTTCCACACCTGCACCCATGAATGCGTATCTGCTGAATCTGGGACTGGAAACTCTTGCACTGCGTATGGAACGTCATTGTCAGAATGCCCAGAAAGTGGCGGAATTCTTGAACAGCCATGAAAAGATTGCATGGGTAAATTATGCTGGACTGGAAGGCAACAAATATTATGAACGGGCAAAGAAATATATGCCCAACGGCACCTGCGGCGTTATTTCCTTTGGCGTAAAAGGCGGCAGAAAAGCGGCAGAAGCTTTTATGGCAAAACTGGAGCGGATCATCATTGCCACACATGTGGCTGATGCAAGAACCTGTATCCTGCATCCTGCGTCTTCTACTCATCGCCAGATGACAGATACCGAACTGGTAGCGGCTGGTGTAGGTCCGGATCTGGTTCGTCTTTCTGTTGGTATCGAGCATGTGGATGATATTATTGCGGATCTGGCACAGGCATTGGAAAGTATTTAAAGAAAAAAACATTGTTTTCTGCTTTTCGGTATGGTATACTCAATACCGATAGAAATCATCGGTATTGTTTGTGCAAAGTCTTTTTCACTGACCATGCGAGAGACAGAGCAATAATGATACAATTCCAAGAAGCCTTATACATCCCCGTGTATAGGGCTTCTTTTTTATAGAGAAGATTGTCACAGGGAATGTTTCCGTGCTATGATGAAATCAAGTGCTTCACTGCGTATTTTGCCTGAAGAAGGAAAAGGCGGGATGGCATGATACAGTTGAGAACTTTTCAGCCGGAAGACGCGGAAAAAATCATTTCTTGGGTGGATAGTCCTCTGGTGTTTTATCAGTGGTGTGCAGGGTTTTTGGGGACCTATCCCATTACAGCGGAAAATCTGCGGCAGTATTATGAAAAAGAAGGAACAGATGCAGATTATCATGTACTGACGGCTTTTCATGAGCAGGGGATTTTTGCCCATTTGACCATGCGCTTTTTAAAGGAAGAACCGGGAACGGCAAGAATCGGCTTTCTCATTCTGGATACAAACCTGCGCGGTCAGGGCTATGGCAAAAAGCTGATGCAGGAAATTTTGAAACTTGCCTTTTCCTATGACCATATTAAACAGGTGACATTAGGGGTTTTCGAGAATAATCCAAGGGTGAAAGCCTGCTATACAGCCTGCGGTTTTCAGGAAGAAAAGGAAAAAGAACCAAAAACATATCCCTGTATGGGAGAAGATTGGCCGTTTTATGACATGAAGCTGTCCAGAACTGACTGGGAAAAAGGCTGTTTTTCTTAAAAAACAGATAGAATCAAAAGGGAAGCAAGGTCTTTTGTTGACTTGATTTTCTGATGGTGTTATACTCTTTTGAGACTGCGCTGATTTATGGAATGTGCAGAGAATCAGAATTGAGGGAATGAAATGATCAGAAATATTTTGGAATATGCGGAAGAAACGGCAAAACGCATGCCAGACGCTGTGGCTTTTGCCACAGATAAGGAAGAAAAAACTTTTGGTCAGCTGGTACAGCGGGCAAAAGAAATCGGTTCCGCTTTATTGTCTTATGGTGTGAAAAATGCGCCCATGGCAGTGATGACCGATAAAACACCGGATATGATTGCGGCATTTCTGGGCTGTGTTTACAGCGGGAATTTTTACACCCCCATTGATGTGACCATGCCTAAAGAACGGATTCTTTCCATATTTGAAACATTGAAGCCTGTGGTGCTCCTCATTGATGAAAAGAGTAAAAAACAGGCAGCGGCATTGGGTTACACAGGAGAAACATTGGTATTGGAAGAAATTCCAGAAGGAAATGTGAATGAGGAAGCGCTGGCGGAAGTGCGTCGGAAAGCCATCGACACAGATCCCTTGTATGCGCTGTTCACCTCCGGTTCCACAGGTGTGCCCAAAGGGGTTGTCATCAGCCATCAGGCTGTTGTAAACCTGACAGAATGGTATACAGAAACTTTTTCCATTACAGAAAAAGAAGTTATCGGTAATCAGGCGCCTTTTTACTTTGATTCTTCCGTCAAAGATATTTATGCTGTATTGAAAACCGGGGCAAGAATGGAAATCATCCCGAAGATGCTTTTCTCTTTCCCTGTGAAACTGCTTCCTTATCTGGAAGAAAAGAAAATCAATTACATTGACTGGGTGCCTTCCGCTTTGTGTATCATCGCAAACACAGAAGCTCTGGAAAAAGTGCGTCCGGCTTATTTGCAGAAAATCATGTTTGTAGGGGAAGCGATGCCAACCAAACAGTTCAATTACTGGCGGCGGCATTATCCAGATGCCATGTTTGCCAATATTTACGGTCCTACAGAAACCACGGTAGACTGTACGTATTATATAGTAGACAGAGAATTTGCCGATGATGAGCCTTTGCCCATCGGACATGCCTGCCGGAATACAGACATTTTCTTATTGAAAGACAATCGTCTGGCAGAGGTGGGAGAAGCTGGGGAAGTTTGTGTCAGAGGGCGCTGTCTGGCTCTGGGATATTACAACAATCCTGAAAAGACAGAAGAAGCCTTCATTCAGAATCCACTGAATCCCTACTATCCCGAAAAAATTTATAAAACCGGCGATATTGCGAAATATAACGAGTATGGGGAAATCATTTTCCTTGCAAGAAAAGATCATCAGATTAAGCACATGGGACACCGTATTGAACTGGGAGAAATCGAAACAGCAGTCCTTTCCATTGACTTGGTGGAAAACGGTGCCTGCATTTACGACAACGATACCCAGAAAATCGTGCTTTTCTACTGCGGCGCAGAAGCCACACAGGCTTATATTCTGAAAAAACTCAGAGATAAAGTGCCCAAGTACATGTTCCCCAATGTGATGATCCAGATGGAATCTCTGCCTCAGACACTCAACGGAAAAATTGACAGATTGCGATTGAGGGAGTATTATGTTCAAGAAAATTCCTGATACCAAAACTTTAGAAGGGCTTTTGCGGGCTTGGCACAGCAAACGGGCAATGACCAATTTCTTTCTGCCAGAGGAGGAATATCTGCCGGTGGCAAAAAAATGGATGGTTATGCGTTTTGAACATGGCTGTTACCTGATTTTTGAAAAGAAAGAACATTACGATTTTTATTTCTTTCTGGATAAAGGGACTTTGCCGGTGGCTGTACCGGAAATGGACAAACCATTGGTATTGGAGCAGGTTTGCTTGGAACGGAAAGGACAGGAACCAAAGGCATCCGCTTGGGAGGCAGTTGGATTTGTGCCTTATCTGGAACGGAAACGGCTCATGATGCCCATGCAGGAAGGCATTTCCGCTACCCGTGAAGCAAAGTTTGCTGCGGAATCTCAGGCAGATGAGATTCTGGAAATCATGACAAACAGCTTTGAGCCTTATACCTCCGCTTTGCCGGAGAAAAAGGAACTGCTGGCGTCCATCCGTGCAAAAGAAGTGCTGGTTGCCATGGAAGATGACAAAATGTTGGGTTTCCTGCGTTTTGGACCGGAAAAGAAAGTTTCTGTTCTGTGGCAGGTGGCAGTGAAAGAAGAAGCCAGAGGAAAGGGCATCGGCAAAATGCTGGTGAAACACTGGATCTGGCAGGTGAAGGACAGCGCACTGCGTTGTCAGCTGTGGGTGCGGACGGATAACCCGTCAGCACAGAGAATGTATGAAATGCTGGGCTTTTTGCCTGATGGCAGAATCGCTCCAGTAATGATAAAAGAGAAGAAAGGATAATGTGACATGGAAAGCTTATTGAAAATCTTGGCAGAAATCAGACCTGACGTAGACTTTGAGGACAACAAAGAACTGGTAGACAGCGGCGAGCTGGATTCCTTTGACATCGTAACACTGGTTGGCGAACTGTGCGACGCTTACGACATTGAAATCGGTGCGGACGAAATCGTGCCCGAAAACTTCAATTCCGTTGAAGCAATTATGGCACTGGTAACCAGACTGCAGGAAGACTAATCAGGCACAGGGAGAAACATTATGGCATTCACATCTATGCAGTTTGTGATGTTTCTGGTGTTGGCTGTAGCTGTATATTATTTAACGCCGAAGCGTTACCGTTGGGTAACGCTTTTGGTGGTTAATTATGTCTTTTATTATTTCGCAGGTGTCAAATATTTTGTATACCTGTTTGCCACAACCATCAGCACATATATCGCAACAATGAAATTAGGAAACATGGCGGCAGAAAATAAAGCCGCTTACAATGCCGTGAAGGCAGAATTGGACAGAGATGGCAAAAAGGCATGGAAAGCGGATTTTACGAAGAAAAAACGCAGGGTTCTGGTACCTACATTGGTATTCAACTTCGGTATTCTGGCAGTGCTGAAATATTCCGGTTTTGTCAGTGAAAACCTGAACGCTTTATTCGCGAAGATTTCCGCGCCTGTGGAACTGCCTGTGTTCCATTTCCTTCTGCCTTTGGGCATTTCATTCTATACCTTCCAGACCATGGGCTATCTCATCGATGTTTACCGGGAAAAGGTAGCGCCGGAGAAAAATATTGGAAAACTGGCGCTGTTCATTTCCTTTTTCCCTACCATTGTGCAGGGACCTATTGGACGATTCCAGCATCTGTCCAAACAGTTGTTTGAAGGAAATGATTTTTCCTATGAACGTACCAAATTCGGCGTACAGCTTATGCTTTGGGGTGCGTTCAAGAAATTGGTCATTGCTGACAGAGCTTCTGTATTGGTAGATAATGTGTTTGGATTCCCCGATACATTTGGCGGAACTTACGTAGCTGTAGCAGCTTTGGTATACTGCATCCAGCTTTACGGGGATTTCTCTGGCGGTATCGACATTGCCACCGGTGCGGCACAGATTTTTGGCGTAGACTTGGAGAAAAACTTTGAACGCCCTTATCTGGCAACAAGCATCCCTGACTTCTGGCGCAGATGGCACATCACCCTTGGTGCGTGGTTCCGGGATTATGTGTTCTATCCTTTGTCTTTGTCTAAATTCTTTACAAAGGTAGGGAAAAAAGGTCGTCAGGTGCTGGGCAACTATATCGGTAAAATGCTGCCGGTATTGATTCCACAGTTTATTATTTTCTTCCTCATCGGTATCTGGCATGGGGCAGAATGGAAATACATCGCCTTTGGTTTTTACAACGGTACTCTCATCGTACTGGGGATTCTGTTTGAAGAACCTCTGCGGAATCTGGCGGAAAAACTCCATATCAATACCAAATGCTTCAGCTGGCATCTGTTCCAGATTCTGCGGACATTGGTGCTGGTAGCGCTGGGGAAAATCATCACCAGAGCGGCAGGCTTCAGTATTTCCGTTTCCATGATGCACTCCATGATTGTGAACTGGGATACGGATATTCTCTTTAACGGCGGTTTGCTCCAGCTTGGTCTGGACAGCAAAGACCTGTGGGTGCTGGTACTGGCATCTCTGGTGCTGCTGGCTGTGAGCATCATGCAGGAATGCGGCATCAAAGTGCGGGAAACACTGGCAAAACAGAATTTGTATTTCCGTTGGGCAGTGTATTTGTGTGCAGTATTTTCATTAATCATTTTCGGCGTTTACGGTTTGAACTATAACGCGGCAGACTTTATTTACAGGGGGTTCTAGGAATATGGGTAAAAAAATTAATATCATTGCTCGTTGTTCTGCCTTCTGTCTGGTATTTGTGCTGGTGTTTGGACAGTTCACCCAGATGTATCGCCGGAATGACGATGAAACAAACGAAATTCATGCTTTTTATGATGAACCGAAAGATAGCTTAGATGTGCTTTACATCGGCAGCAGCCCTCTTTTGAGAGGGGTATCTTCCATGCTCATGTATCAGGATCACGGCTTTACAGGATATGCCAGAGCATCCGCTTTACAAGCACCTTCTGTCAGCTATGGACTTCTGGCGGAATCTCTGGAATACCAGAATCCCGAAGTGGTGGTACTGGTCTGTGACAACCTGTTCCAGTCTTACGATTATGCGGAACAGGAAGGGGATATGCGCCGTGCCATGGACGGTATGAAACTTTCCACTTATAAATGGGAGATCATTCAGGAAGTGACAGCGGCAGATGAACGCCAGACTACATTGTCTTATGTATTCCCGCTGTTCCGTTATCATGAACGGTGGAAAGAAGTGAATCTGGCAGATGCGGAACCAAGACCGCTTATGAAACATTCCATCAAAAAAGGACATGTTTATCTGCGGGACATTTCTTCTCAGGCATATCCTGATGGATTTATGGAACCGACAGGAGAAACAGCGGTTTTTGATGAAAGCGCATTGGCATATACAGAAAAATCTATTGCTTTGTGCAAGGAAAAAGGCATTGACGTTGTGCTGCTCCATCTGCCCAAAATGAGCTGGACTTATGAAAAGAGTCAGGCCATGGAAACCTTTGCGGAAGAACAGGGCGTGGATTATGTGGATTTCGATACGGAAGAAATCCGCACACAGGTAGGTCTGGACCCTGCGGTGGATTATTATGATCAGGGTCATGTGAACTTGACAGGCTCCGTGAAAGTCAGTGAATGGCTGGGTAATTATCTGGATCAGACGTATGACCTGCCAGACCATAGAGGCGAGGAAGCCTATGCCCAGTGGGACATTGATTTACAAGCATATCTGGAAAGAACCGGATTATCATAAATGACTTTATTTCAGGATATTTCTTCGAAGAAAAAAGAGGAAATATCCTTTTTTATTGGAAAAATTGTTGACTTTTCAATGAATGCTCATTTTTTCGTATCATGTTGCACAAAAAGAACTTTGCAAATTTACGATTATTAAGAAAATTGTAAATAATTGGGAGAGATTTCGTAATAAGTCCATGCTATAATGTGAATATTAAAAAATGATTAAAATGATTTAATCGTTTTCCAAAAGAAGGGAGGAGAAGCCTTGGGAAAAAGCATTATCCGAATCAAAGATGTGACAAAATTTTACCGTATGGGGGCGGAAACCATTGCTGCTGTCAACGGACTGAGTCTTTCCATCAAACAAGGAGAAGTTTGCTGTTTGTTTGGGAAATCGGGTTCCGGTAAGTCCACATTGCTGAATTTGATTGCAGGGTTGGAGAAGCCTACCAGCGGACAGATTATATTCAATAAAAAGCACATTGAACGCATGAATGAAGATCAGCTGGCAGAATTTCGACAAAAGTATGTAGGGTTTGTATTTCAGTCCTATAATTTGCTGCCGACGCTGACAGCTATGGAAAATGTGACGCTGCCGTTGATTTTCCGTGGTGTGCCTGTGCAGGAGCGAAATGAGCGGGCTATGGAGATGCTCAAAGCCGTTGGGCTGGAAGGCAGAGCCAATCATAAACCAAGTGAAATGTCCGGCGGTCAACAGCAGCGTGTCAGTATTGCCAGAGCCTTTATCAACAGCCCGCAGGTCGTGTTCGCTGATGAACCTACGGGAAATCTGGACACCAAGACGACTTACGAAATGATGGATCTGATTACGGGATTAGCAAAGAAAAATCATCAAACCCTTGTTATCGTTACCCACGATATGGAATTGTCAGAATATGCTGACAGGATTGTGGTTATGATGGATGGAAAAATTGAACGGATAGACGAGCAACAACAGAGTGGAGGAGAGGAAGTATGAGGAAGATAACGTGGAAAAGTGTGTTTGCTATGATTCTGTCGGTGTCTATATTGATGGGGCTGTCAGTTCCTATCATGGCAGAGGATAAGTTTGACATCGGTACCCCACAGGTATTTGTGGCAGGCGATGGTGTTTATGAAGTGGAAAACAACAAGGAAAACCGTTTGAGCATTCAGGTGAAGAATAAAGGGAATGCCATTGCAGATAATGTTGTGGTTCGGGCAAAAAGTGAAGAAGCTATGCCACCTTTTAAACTGAATTTTTCCGACGGGGAAAATGTAGGCAGTTTGGGTGTTAATGGCACAAAAACTTTAAAACTGTATGTAAATATGAATGGCTCTCCTGATAAGGCAAGCTATCCCATTACACTGAGCTATACATACAAAGATCCTTTGGGTGGCTCTTACAGCGGTTCTGACACCATTTATATCAAACTCAAAGGCTTTGACAGAGAACCTTCTTATCTGTTCGACCAGATGAAAATGACACCGGAAAGCCTTTCTCCTGGTACTGGTGGTACTCTTACCGGACGGGTGAAGAATACCGGCAGCCAGATCATGTATCAGGCAGAAGTCATTCTGGATAAATTGACAACAGAAGGAATCAGCTTGAGCGGCGGTTTCAGCAGCGTACAGCTGGGCACATTGAACATTGGACAGGAAGGTAAATTCTCCTTCCCTCTGGCAACCAGTGCGGACATGGCGGCAGGGAACTATCCTGTGACAGTAAAGCTGAAATACATGGATGAAATGGGTAAAGAGTATGAAAAGACACAGGATTACTACATCAATGTAGGCGGTGTCAGCGGCAAAGCTTCCCAGATCATCATTCGTAATATGAAAGAACCTGCGGGCACCTATGGTGTCAATCAGAATTTCCCCATTCAGTTTGAATTGTATAATGCTGGTCAGGTAGCAGCAAAAGATATCATTATCACAGCGGAAGGTCTTGACCCTTCAGCAGTGGTACCGAAATCCAGCAGTGTCAAGAATGTCATGTCCTTGGCACCTGGCGCAAGCATGCCTATGACATTTACTTTTGCGGGAACCAATCAGGCTTCCAGCCAGAACTATGCCATCCAGTTTACCGTGGAATATACTTCCGGCGGAACAAAAGTAAATACATTCAAACAGTATGCAGGCGTGAATATTTCCAATCCCAAAAAGGATAAGGAAGAAGAAGGCGAAGACGATAAGAACAAGAGCAAACCTAAGATTATCGTCAGTAAGTATGTCTGCGATCCGCTGATTGTTATGGCAGGGGAAGAATTTGACCTGAATCTGTCTTTGATGAATACCCATAAAGACAAAGGTGTGAAAAATATCAAAATGTTCCTGACACTGGCAGAAGAAACTTCTTCCGAAACAGAAAAATCCGGGAATATCTTCACACCTGTTAACAGCAGCAATACCTATTATTTCGACGCAATTCCACCCAAAGGCACAGTGGATAAAGAACTGCGGCTTTATGTCGTGCCTAATGCGCAGCCGAAGACTTATACACTGACTGTGAATTTTGAGTATGAAGATGCGGAAGGCAACGAATACACTGCGCAGGAACTGCTGGGCATCAATGTGGAACAGGTAACAGAACTGAACATGGACGAATTTGCTATGCCCGAAACTGTGGAACAGTATATGCCTGTGACTGTTTCTTTCAGTTACTATAATACAGGTAAGGTAGCACTGAATAATGTCATGTTCAAAGTAGAAGGTGACGTAGACTGCAGCCAGAGAAGCACTTATGTAGGGAATATGGACCCCGGTGCAAGCGATTATTATGAAGTAACATTTACACCCAATACCATTGGGGAAGTGCCTGTCAGCATTGTGGCAACTTATGAGGATGCCAGTGGGGAAACCATTGAACAGCGTCGGGATTATGTGCTTAATGTGACAGAACCTATGATGCCCGAAGGGGAAGAAGACGGCGCAGAACCTCCTCAGAATGGCTTGACGATGAAAAATATTATCATCGGTATTGGTGTGATTGTAATTCTGGGCATGGGTCTGTTCCTGTTCATCAGAGGACAGAAGAAAGATCCTGACGGTTTTGCAGAAAGCATGGATTTCGAGGATGAAGACGAAGAATTGGAAGATGATGACGAGGACGACGATGACAAAGAAGGTATGCCCTTATGAGTACAAGAGATTTGATCATGATGGCAGTGCGCAATCTTTGGAAGCGAAAACTGCGGACATTTCTGACTATCCTCGGGGTAGTTATTGGTACAACTTCCATTGTTGTCATGATTTCCATCGGGATCGGCATGAATGAAAGTTTTCAGAAACAGGTGGAAGAATGGGGCAGTTTGCAAGTTATTGATGTTTATAGCAACAATGGTGATATGTATATCAGCAGCGATGCAAATGCCAACAGGGGCAAACCCCAGAAAAAAGCAGTGCTAGATGCCGCTGCCATTGATAAGTTTAAGCAGATGGAGTATGTGGAAGCTGTATCGCCTATTGTGCGGGAAAGCATGCTGTTGGTTTGTGGCAAGTATGTGAGCAATGCCAGTTTTATTGGTATAGACCCTGCCGCCATGGAAGCTCTTGGCTATAAAGTGGAAGAAGGGCGTACATTAACGGCGGAAGATAAAGAAGGTATTGTGGTTGGCAGAGACGTTATTACGAGCTTTTACAATCCCAAATTAAGCTGGCAGATGCAGATGCAGGCAGAGGCTCCAGAAATCAATGTGATGGAAGATAAGGTCATTATGACCTATGACGGGAATTACGGTACAAAGTATGCGAATAAATCCATCAAACCCATCAAAACACCTGTATTGGGAATTATGCCAGATGGAGGCGGCAATGGATACAATGTTGTGATGCCCCTGAAGCAGATGGAAAAAATCCAGAAGGATAAAGAAGCATGGAAGAAAAAACAGGGCAATACAGGAAGTGCCAACCAGAAGAAAAAAGGTGAATATGAACAGGTAGCTGTGAAAGTAAGTGACCTGAATAAAGTACAGGAAGTACAGCAGCAGATTAAGGATATGGGATATCAGGCATCCAGCTTGACAGACCAGCTGAACACTATGAAAGAAACCACAAAGATGCTGCGTATTGTACTGGGCGCCATCGGTGCCGTATCCCTGATTGTAGCGGCAATCGGTATTACAAATACTATGGTTATGGCCATTTATGAAAGAACCAGAGAAATCGGTATCATGAAGGTAATCGGTGCTTCTCTGCGTGACATTAAACTGCTGTTTTTGACAGAAGCGGCATTTATCGGTTTTGCCGGAGGAGTGCTAGGGATAATCACCAGTTTCCTCATGTCGCTCATTGTCAATTTGGTTGCCACTAAACAGGCAAGCGAAATGACATCTTCCATTCCCGTATGGCTTTACCTGTCTGCAGTTGCTTTTGCTACAGTGATTGGCGTGTTGTCTGGCTATTTGCCGGCAAAACGTGCTATGAAGCTGAGCGCATTGACAGCCATCAAAACAGAATAAGAAAAGGCAGTTTGCTTTTTCAAATAGAACAATGACAGGCAGCGGGAGAATTCTTGACTGCCTGTTTTGTTTTTCAAAATGATATCTGAATTTGAAAAAGGAGTGGTTTTATGTATGAAATGGGGATTTCTTTATTGCTTTCCTTGGTGATGATGTGCAGCAGCGGTGGGAATGTATCGCAGGCGGAAATTACATCATGGGAACCTTCGGCACTTTATACTGATGAAGAAATTCTGGATGCCATTACGGTAACAGAAGGTTATTTTGCCAAAGAATTTCAAGGCTGTACATTGCGGGAGATTACTTATGTGGGCGATGATCATCAGGATGAATTCATAGAATGGGCAGAAGATTATGAAGCGGAAGAAGCCATTGTGCTTGTATCTACTTTCGATGTGGACGCTTCCGGTGGAGATGGTTCTTTGAATCCCAATGATACTTATGAAGATTGGGAATGGGTTTTGGTCAGAGATAAAGATGGAACTTGGCGTCATGTGACACATGGATACGGTTGATTTTTTATAACATACCACTTTTGTTTTTTTATGATTTTTCGGAAAAAAGAAAATTTTTCGGAAAAATGGGGAAAGATATGAAAAACAAAAGGTGGTGACAATTTGATACAGGCAGCAACAGCCCCCATTATCATTGGTTTGTTTTATATTTACATTCGGGATAAGTATGAAAAAGAGCCGTGGCAGATGCTTATATGGGGGCTGCTTTTTGGCGTTTACGCAACTTTTGTCATTTACGGCGTAGGACAATGGGTGGAGCGTATGTTTCCGCTGACAGATATGCCCTTTGCGGCAGCTTTTTTGCAGGCGGCTTTGGTGGAGGAGAGCGTGAAACTGTTGTTTCTGCTGGCGCTTCTGGCGCGGAATCCGCAATATAATGAGCCATTTGACGCCATTGTTTACGCTGTTTTTATTTCTTTAGGATTTGCATGGATCGAAAACATTGTGTATGTAACCCATCCCCTTTGGGGCGGCATAGGCACTGCGCTGGCAAGAGCAGTTCTTTCTGTGCCGGGACATGGATTGTTTAGTGTACAGATGGGGTATTGGCTTTCCGAGGCGAAATTTGCAGGAAGAAAAGTTGGTTGGCTCCTTGCTTTTCTGGTACCTTATCTGTATCATGGTTGGTATAATTACCTGTTGTTGGCAGATGTTCCGGGGGCAGAAGTTTTTTTGGCACTGCTCATGGGACTGCTCATCATTACAAGTCTGCGGTATATGTCAAAGTTACTGAAAAAATCCCCATTTCGTCCCACAGGAGAAAAATTGTCCCAAAAATAGTAAAATTTACGCTTTGTCTTGAAAAGCAGAGGAAAAAGCGGTATACTGATATCGAATGGCATATAAAATAATAAAGCGGAGGGAATGCGGTGATTGAAGCAGTAAGCTGCGGCGGCGTCGTGATACACAGGTGGAAGATCCTCCTGCTCTATAAGAATCAGAACGGCAGATATATGGGCTGGGTTCTGCCCAAAGGAACCGTGGAAGAAAATGAAACATACCGCCAGACTGCTCTGCGTGAAGTGAAAGAGGAATCAGGTGCCAATGGCGAGATCATCAAATATGTAGGCAAAACACAGTATACCTTCAAAGGCGGAGAAGATACCGTCAACAAAACGGTGCACTGGTATTTGATGAGTGCAAATTCCTTTTACTGCAAACCGCAGAGCGAGGAGTACTTTGCAGATGCGGGTTTTTATAAATTCCATGAGGCTTATCATCTGCTCAAATTCAACGATGAGCGCCAGATTCTGAAAAAAGCATACTATGAATATAGTGAGATGCGAAAGAATAAGGAATTTTTGAAAAAGAAATTTATGCAGAACAAAACGTGAAGGAGAGAGTGCTATGAAAAAATATTTTGAAGTAAGACCTAGCTTCAGCGATTTGAAAGAAAAAATTGTTGTGCTGCAGGACCGTGACGAAAAGAAAACCATGTTTATCGTGCTGGCAGTCGTTGCGGCTGTACTGGCAGTGGTTACACTTGGCGTTGTTTATCTGCTGAAAACAAAAATGGATGACGAATACGATGAAGATTGGGACTATGATTGGGACGATCTGGATGACGAATGCTGTGACGATGAATGCTGCTGCACAGACAGTGATGTAGACGATTCCGTGAAAGTAGAGCAGGCTTAAGAAGATTTAGACGCATGCGTCTGGAAGCGGCTGATATGAGAAGGATTGGGGAATACCGGGAGATTTTTTCTTATGTCAGCCACTTTTTGAAATTCTGCGGGACAAAAAACGCATAGCGGGACGGAAAGCATCCAAAGAGGTGAGCAACATGGAAGAAAAACTACAGATGGTACGCAAAATCGTACCTGATTTGACAGAGGAACTGGTAAAGAGATACCGCATTTTGAAAACCGTTCGTCTGCTGGAACCATGCGGCAGAAGGCTAGTGGTAATCTCTCTTGGAATGACAGAAAGAACGGTACGCAGTGAAATTGAAAAACTCAATGCACAAGGGCTGGTGAAGGTTTCCAAAACAGGCATGTCTGTAACGGAAGATGGTCTGAGTGTATTGGAAAACCTCAGCGATTTGTTCTCCAGTCTGACAGGAATGTCCGAACTGGAAGAAAAAGTACGGGAAATCCTTGGCGCACAGCGGGTATTGCTGGCACAGGGCAATTCCGACGAAAGCGACCGTACGGTCAAAGAAATGGCACAGATTGGCGCGAGAGTCCTTCTGGAAAATATGCGCCGCAGCAGTCGTATCGCCATCACTGGCGGAACAACTATGGCGGCACTGGTGGAAGCCATGCCTTATACAGCAGTGCAGAAAGCGGAAATGGTATTGCCCGCTCGCGGCAGCATCGGCAGAAAGCTGGAATTGCAGGCAGATACTTTGGCGGCAAAACTGGCGGAAAAAGCCGGAGCCGATTACCGTATGCTGCATTTGCCGGATAACCTCAGCGCAAATGTGCTGGAAGAAATGAAATCAGAACCAGAAGTAGCAGAAACCATTAACGAATTGAAGCGTGTGGATATTTTGCTGCTGGGTGTTGGAGATGCCATGGAAATGGCAGAAAAACGCCGTCTGGATCATGATACATGCAAACTGCTCCGGCAGGAACATGCCGTTGCAGAAGCCTGCGGCTATTACTTCAACCATAAAGGCGAAGTGGTCTACGAAACAAATTCCATTGGTGTGGACTTCGAAGAAGTGCATCGTATGGAACATGTCATCGTTTCCGCAGGAGGCAAAAAGAAGGCAGCAAGTTTGCTTGCACTAAGCAAGAGCATGTCCAATGCGGTATTTATCATGGACGAAGGCGCGGCACTGGAAATGCTGCGGCTTGCGGGTCTTTGAAATGCGCAGTATAATACACAGTAGAATGGTAATTCTGTTCATACAGAATCAAAAATATACCGATATTTAAAATGGAGAGGAGAACCCTTATGTTACAGAAAAAAACAGTAGATGATTTGAAAGTACAGGGCAAACGCGTTCTGGTAAGATGTGATTTCAACGTACCTTTGAAAGATGGTGTGATCACTGATGAAAACAGAATCACAGCAGCACTGCCTACCATTGAAAAACTGATGAAAGACGGCGGCAAAGTGATCCTTTGCTCTCACATGGGCAAACCCAAGGGCGAACCCAAGCCTGAACTGTCTCTGGCACCTGTAGCAAAACGTCTGTCCGAACTGCTGGGCAAAGAAGTTGTATTCGCAAAAGACGATAACGTAGTTGGCGAAAATGCGAAAAAAGCTGTAGCAGAAATGAAAGACGGCGATGTGGTACTGCTGGAAAACACACGTTATCGCAAAGAAGAAACAAAAAATGAAGAAAACTTCAGCAAAGAACTGGCTTCTCTGGCAGATATTTTCGTAAACGACGCATTTGGTACCAGCCATAGAGCACACTGCTCCACTGTTGGCGTAACTGCTTTTGTGGAAGAATCCGCAGTTGGCTACCTGATGGAAAAAGAAATTGCTTTCCTGGGCAACGCAGTAAACAACCCTGTTCGTCCTTTTGTAGCAATCCTGGGTGGTTCCAAAGTTTCTGATAAGATTAATGTTATCAACAACCTGCTGGAAAAAGTTGATACACTGATCATTGGCGGCGGTATGGCTTATACTTTTGCAGTGGCACAGGGCGGTCATGTTGGCGAATCCCTGCTGGAACTGGACAAAGTGGATTACGCAAGAGAAATGATTGAAAAAGCAAAAGAAAAAGGCGTAAACTTCCTGCTGCCTGTTGATACCGTTATCACAAAAGAATTCAAAAATGACACAGAATATAAAACAGTTCCTACAGGCGAAATTCCTGACGGCTGGATGGGTCTGGATATTGGTGAAAAAACAAGAGAACTGTTTGCAGACGCTATCAAAGGTGCAAAAACAGTTGTATGGAATGGTCCTATGGGCGTATTCGAAATGGAAAACTTCGCGAAAGGCACAAAAGCAATCGCAGAAGCAATGGCTTCCATTGACGCTACAACCATCATCGGTGGCGGCGACTCCGCAGCAGCTGTAAACCAGCTGGGTTATGGCGACAAAATGACACACATCTCCACAGGCGGTGGTGCATCTCTGGAATTCCTGGAAGGAAAAGAACTGCCCGGCGTTGTGGCTGTAGACGATAAATAATTTTATTTTGGGGAATTTGTTTTCGGGGAAACAAAGAGAAGATAAATATAAAGAGAAAGAAGCGGCATAGAACTATGAAACGAATTTTTACGATTTTTATGACCATGGTCATGCTTTTGGGCATGACACAGGTTGCCATGGCAGCGGAAAAGAACCCCGATGCTTTTCAGGCGGCAGTGGATGTATTGAAAAGTGACCAGAAAGTGGAAGAAACAGAAGCATTGCCCAAGGTGGACCCCACAGAATATATTCCTGTGCTGATGTATCATCATTTTGCAGTGCGGGATATGGGTTTTGGTGATGGCATTACCACCATGCAATCAGAACTGGAAGAACAGATCCGTTACTTCAAAGAACAGGGATACACCATCATTTCTATGGAAGAACTGGATCAGATCCTGACTAAAAAGGAACAGGAAAAAGATACAGACGGTGACATTGGTCTGGATATGAAAGTGAAATATCTGTGCATTACCATGGATGACGGGTATTACAGCAATTATGATCTTGCTTATCCCGTTTTCCAGAAGTATAATGTGCCTGCAACCATCTTTGTGGTAACAGACTATATCACCAATCAGATCGGTCTGAAGAAATTCACATGGAGCAATGCATCTGAAATGATCAATAACAGCAAGGTTGGTATTTATAACCACACCAGCAACCATGTGCCCGCTGGCAAGACTACCACAGAGGAATTTGTGGCAGCAGCTCTGGCAGGGGAAGAAGCACTGGAAGCAAATCTGCCTACACGGAGAACATCAGTGAGAGCATTGGCTTATCCCAATGGACAGAACACACCAGAACTGCAGCAGGCATTGCTGGATGAAGGCTTTTCTCTGCTGTTCACCATTGACCCCGGTGTTATCAATCGGAGCACTTCCCGTGGGGCAATCCCCAGAATCATGGTTTCTTCCGGTATGACTGGCGCAGACATCGTAGCAAGAATCGAACAGACAGCAGCCCGTACCATGGGCAGCTGAAAAATAAAGAAGGAAGGTATTTCATTATGAGAAAGAAAATCATTGCAGGGAACTGGAAAATGAACAAAACACCCGCAGAAGCAAAAGCATTGTGCGAACTGCTGAAAGACAAAGTGAATACAACAGATGCCGACGTTGTATTCTGCGTGCCTTTCGTAGATCTGTACCCCGTGCTGGAAGCACTGCAGGGCACAAACATTGCTGTAGGTGCAGAAAACATGCACTTTGAAGAAAGCGGCGCTTATACAGGCGAAATCTCCGCAGCAATGCTGAAAGAAATGGGCGTAAAATACGTTGTCATCGGTCATTCCGAACGCAGACAGTATTTTGCAGAAACAGATGAAACTGTAAACAAAAAAGTGAAAAAAGCACTGGAAAGTGGTCTGCTGCCCATCATGTGCTGTGGCGAAACACTGGAACAGAGAGAAGCAAACATTACCATCGAATGGGTACGCATGCAGATCAAATGCGGTCTGGCAGGTGTCAGCGCAGATGATGTGAAGAAAGTAACTGTAGCTTATGAACCCATCTGGGCAATCGGTACAGGTAAAACAGCTACTTCCGCTCAGGCACAGGAAGTTTGCGCAGCAATCCGTCAGGTACTGGCTGAAATGTATGGACAGGCTGTGGCTGATGAAGTACGTATCCAGTACGGCGGCAGCGTAAATGGCAAAAACGCAGCAGAACTGTTTGCTATGGCTGACATTGACGGCGGTCTGGTAGGCGGTGCAAGCCTGAAAGAAGAATTTGCAGATATCGTGCATTACAATAAGTAAGTTATCTCACGAAACGGGAGGTAAACGAGAATGGATAAAAAAACAACGGTACTGATGATCTTAGACGGCTTCGGTATCAATGAAAGAACAGAAGGCAATGCCATCAGACAGGCAAAAACACCTGTATTGGACAGCCTGAAAGCAAAATATCCCTGCGTGAAGGGTTATGCCAGCGGTCGTGCTGTTGGTCTGCCCGATGGACAGATGGGGAACTCTGAAGTTGGTCACCTGAATATCGGTGCTGGTCGTATCGTATATCAGGAACTGACCAGAATCACAAAATCCATTGAAGATGGTGATTTCTTTGAAAATCCTGCTTTGATGGACGCTGTGGAACATTGCAAAAAGAACAATTCCGCACTGCATCTGTATGGTCTGCTTTCCGACGGTGGTGTGCATAGCCATAACACACACCTCTACGCACTGTTACAGCTGGCAAAACGGAATGGTCTGGAAAAAGTATTTGTTCATGTATTTCTGGATGGCAGAGATACACCCCCTGCTTCCGGCGCAGACTACACTGCACAGCTGGAAGAAAAAATCCGTGAAATCGGCGTAGGCAAAATTGCTACAGTGATGGGACGTTTCTATGTCATGGACAGAGATAAAAGATGGGAACGGGTACAGGAAGCTTATAACGCCATGGTTCTTGGCAAAGGCGAAACAGCACAGGATGCTGTGGGCTGTATCCAGAAATCCTATGAAAACGGCAAAACAGACGAATTTGTCGTACCTACTGTCATGGTAGAGGAAGACGGACAGGCAGTTGGCAAGATCAGTGACCACGATGCGGTGATCTTCTATAACTTCCGTCCTGACCGCGCAAGAGAAATCACCAGAAGCCTGTGCGACCCTGATTTTGACGGCTTTGCAAGAGAACAGGTGCCTCAGGATCTGAAATACATTTGCTTTACAGAATATGACCCTACTATCCCCAACAAAGAAGTGGCATTCAAACCTCAGCGTCTGGACAACACTTTGGGTGAATACATTTCTTCTCTGGGTCTGAAACAGCTGCGTACCGCTGAAACAGAAAAATATGCTCATGTCACATTTTTCTTCAACGGCGGTGTGGAAGAACCCAATCCCAACGAAGATCGTTGGCTGGTGCCTTCCCCTAAAGTAGCGACTTATGACATGAAACCAGAAATGAGCGCAGTGGAAGTAACAGATGGTCTGATTAAAGCTCTGGAATCCAGAGAATATGATCTGATCATCGTCAACTACGCAAACCCCGATATGGTAGGCCATACAGGTATTTTGGAAGCAGCGAAAAAAGCTGTGGAAACCGTAGATACCTGCATCGGCAGAGTGATGGATACTTTGCTGAAAGTGAATGCGCAGATGTTTATCTGTGCTGACCATGGCAACAGTGACCAGATGGTGGATTATGAAACAGGGGAAGCTTTTACAGCCCATACCACAAACCCTGTACCTTTTATTCTGGTTAATTACACAGACGGCATTGGTCTGAAAGATGGTGGCAAATTGGCAGACATTGCCCCCACACTGCTGGAAATGATGGGTCTGCCCAAACCTGCGGAAATGACAGGTGAAAGCCTGCTCATCAATAAATAAGAGAAACAACCAATAGGTATTTTTAAGGAGGAGTTCAACACATGAAAGGCTATTACGAAATTACAGACGTTTATGCAAGAGAGATTCTGGATTCCAGAGGCAATCCTACAGTAGAAGTAGAAGTTGTTGTTGACGACAGCGTTATCGGTCGTGCAGCTGTTCCAAGCGGTGCTTCCACAGGTGCTTTCGAAGCTGTAGAACTGCGTGACGGCGGCGACAGATACAACGGCACAGGCGTACAGGATGCAGTTGACAACGTAAACAACATCATCGCTGACGAAATCATCGGTATGAACGCTTTGGATCAGGTTGCTATCGATAACCTGATGCTGGAACTGGACGGCACACCCAACAAAGCAAAACTGGGCGCAAACGCAATCCTGGGCGTTTCCATGGCAGTTGCAAAAGCAGCAGCAGAAGCTCTGGATATGCCTCTGTACCAGTACCTGGGCGGCTTCAATGCAAAAACAATGCCCGTTCCCATGATGAACATCATGAACGGTGGTAAACACGCTGACAACACCGTTGACGTACAGGAATTCATGATCATGCCCGTTGGCGCTTCTTCCTTCAAAGAAGCTCTGCGTATGTGTGCAGAAATCTACCACATGCTGAAAAAAGTTCTGAAAAACAAAGGTCTGTCCACAGCTGTTGGTGACGAAGGCGGCTTCGCACCTGACCTGCCCACAGCAGACGCTGTTATCGACCTGATCAAAGAAGCTGTTGAAGCTGCTGGTTACAAATGGGGCGAAGACATCAAAATCGCTCTGGACCCTGCTTCCACAGAACTGTATGATGAAAAAGACGGCAAATACCACTTCCCCGGCGAAAGCAAAATGGCTGGCAAAGAAATCGTTCGTACTTCCGCAGAAATGGTGGAATTCTGGAAAGCACTGGTTGAAAAATACCCCATCATCTCCATCGAAGACGGTCTGGCTGAAGAAGACTGGGAAGGCTGGCAGCTGCTGACAAAAGAACTGGGTGACAAAGTACAGCTGGTTGGTGACGACCTGTTTGTAACAAACACAGAAAGACTGCAGAAAGGTATCGACCTGAAAGCTGGTAACGCAATCCTGATCAAAGTAAACCAGATCGGTACACTGACAGAAACATTCAACGCAATTCAGCTGGCTAACAGAAACAAAATGACAGCAGTTGTATCCCACAGAAGTGGTGAAACAGAAGACGCTACAATCGCTGATATCGTAGTTGCTGTAAACGCTGGTCAGATCAAAACAGGTGCTCCTGCAAGAACAGACCGTGTTGCAAAATACAACCAGCTGCTGCGTATCGAAGAAGAATTGGACGAAACAGCTCAGTACCTGGGTCTGGATGCATTCTTCAACCTGAAATAAGATATTTTAAACTCATGGAGAGTGCCCTTTTAGGGCATCTTCATAAAGAATAGAGAAAGCTGGAATCCTTAGATATAGAGGATTCTGGCTTTCTTTTTTATAGGATTTTGTCGGATATATTTCTGCTGAAGCCAGCTGTCGCAATTCTTCTTAAGAAATCCAGAAAACCCAATGTTTTCTTAAGAAAAATTTGCTTAGGGCTTTCTCTTTTTTTGCAAAAATTTCCATGTGTCTAAAAATTTGCTTTCTGCTCGTCTGTATTTTCTTTCCCTGTATAGGATGCTTTTGACTGGCAATCATAAAAAAGAAACAAGCTTGTTTCAAAAAAACAATGCGGGAGGCTTTTTATGGAAGGAAATACAGGAAAATGCCGATGGAAATGCCTGACGCTTTGGGTTGTGGCAGCGGTTCTCTTTTGCTGGGGACTTATACGCTTTTTGCTGCCGGACGATATGACACTGATGGCAGGGCGGACAACGGCTTATAATCTGCGTCTGCCCGTTTCTGTGAAAACAGAAGAAAGTGTGGAGGTGTTGGGCATTTCGGCAAAGCCTACGGCGGATAATTTCCATTTGTCCTTAGGTACGGAAGTGTCTGCGGAGGCACATGAGGCAGGTAATACGGAAGTGACCTTTTATCTTTTTGATAAAGTGCCTGTGAAGACCGTGTCTGCCAATATACTGCCAGATACGAAACTCATTCCATGCGGACGCACTGTTGGTGTACAGATGGACACAGATGGCTTGCTAGTGTTGGGAACCGGTTTTGTGGAGGATGCGGAAGGAAACAAAACGGAGCCATGCAAAGGTATCCTGCAAACAGGAGATTTGATTCAGTCTGTGGATGGCAAAGCAATGCCCAACAAAGAAGCTTTTCTGGAGGCAGTAGGCAGCCATGACGGTACGCCTGTACAGGTGGTTTTTACGCGGGATGGTGTGGAGCAAAAAGCAGAGGTGACACCTGTATATAGTCCCGCGGATGGTGCCTATAAATTGGGTATCTGGATTCGGGACAGCATTCAGGGCATTGGCACTGTGACTTTTTTTGATGAAACCACAGACCGTTTTGGTGCGCTGGGTCATGGTATCTATGATGTGGATACAGGCGGTTTGATGTCCTTGAAACAGGGGCATATCACATCTTCCCATTTGACAGAAATCGTGAAGGGACAAAAAGGCGAACCGGGGGAACTGAACGGCATCATTGAGGCGGATGAAGTGCTAGGGGATATTGAAAAAAATACGGAAGTAGGTATCTATGGTACTGCGGATACCTCTGCCTTTACCGGTGAAAGTTATCCCATTGCCCTGCAGGATGAAATTCAGGAAGGAAAGGCACAGATTCTTTCTAATATTGCAGGAGATGAGGTAAGAGCCTATGATGTGGAAATCGAGCAGGTACACCGTTTTGGAAAAGAAAGCAGCAAAGGTATGGTCATCCATGTGACCGATCCTGATTTGCTTTCGAAAACAGGGGGCATTGTCCAAGGCATGAGTGGCAGTCCTATTTTGCAGAATGGGAAACTGGTAGGCGCGGTGACCCATGTGTTTGTCAATGACCCTACAAGGGGATATGGTATCTTTATTGAGAACATGCTGGAAGCGGCAGCATAAAAAAGAGGGCAGTCTTTAGGGGCATCTTCATAAGAAAACAAAGAAAGCCAAAATCCTTATCATAACAAAGGATTTTGGCTTTCTTATTTTATTAAGATTTTATTTGTTATGTTTTCTTATGAAGACAGCCGTCGCAATTCCCCTTAAGAAATCAAGGAAAAGGAAAATCAATGTTTTCTTAAGGGGAAGTTGCTTTTGGCTGCCCTTAAAAAATTTTTCTATAGTTTGAATGGATTCGTCTTCTTCATTCGTATTATAATTGAAAATAGAAGAATGGAGGCGTTTCATATGAAAAAAATGGTAATCGGTATGTTGGTGGCAGTAGGTGTGTTGTCCATGGGAACTGTAAGTGTTTATGCGGCAGAACCGGCTTTTCTGAACAGTCGAAACTTTGTGGATGTTGACAGAAACGGCATCTGCGATAACTACGAAATAGGCGGCAATGGTCAGTGGTTTGTGGATATGAATGGCGACGGCGTATGTGACAACCGAAGCAGTGCTGGTTTTTACAAAGGCTGTATGGGCAGAAGAATGGGACATAACTGGTAAAGGCAGGTATTTTTTATGCGGAGCGAAGATGAATTGAATCGAGTAATTGCGTTGTATTCGGATATGATAAAAAGAATTTGCTTGATTCATCTAAAAAATCACGCAGATACGGAGGACATATTTCAAGGGGTATTCTTGAAGTATGTCCTTAGCTCCGTTGTGTTTGAAAATGATGCCCATGAAAAGGCTTGGTTTATTCGGGTTACTATCAATGCCTGCAAAGATTTGTTAAAAAGCTTTTTTACAATCGTACCGTTGATCTTACTGAAATGCATGAACAAATTGCAGCTGAAGTTTCTGAAGAGGATACGGCAGTTATTGAAGCAGTTCTACGATTGCCTGAAAAATATCGTAAGATCATTTACTTACATTATTATGAAGGTTATACAGCTCCAGAAATCAGTGAGATTTTGGGAAAAAATGTAAATACCGTTTATACATATATGCAAAGAGCCAGACAAATGCTGAAAAAAGAGCTGGGAGGTGAATATGATGCAGAATAAGATTCAAAAAGCATTTGGGCAGATTTGTGCTGATGATGCATTGAAAGATACAACGAAAAAGGCTGTATTGGAAAAAGCATATGGGAAGCAGGTAAGAAAGCCTTTTGCAACAAAGCGTATTTATAGCTATGGGCTTCTTGCTTCTTTTGCGTTGTGCTGCATCATTTTCATGGGTAAATATCTTTATTTTACACCTACGGCTGTGATCAGCATTGATGTGAATCCTTCCATCGAGCTAGATGTGAATCGTTTCGATCAAATCATTGGCGTAGAAGGCTATAATGAGGATGGACAAGAATTGGCAGCATCACTGGATGTGTTGTATAAAGATTATGAATCTGCCCTTTCTGAAGTACTGGAAGCCCAATGGATGCAGGATTATCTTCAAGAAGATGAAATGCTTTCCATAGCAGTTGTGCAGACAGAAGAAAAACAGGGGGCAGAAATTCTTGACTATGTGAAAAACTGTACGGGAAAACAGAAAAATACCTATTGTTACTGCTTGGATTCCGAAGATGTTTCCGAGGCACATGCTTTGGGATTGTCTTATGGAAGGTATCGGTGGTATAAAGAAATTTCCCTGTATGATTCTCAGATTACGCCAGAGGAACTGAATCAGATGTCTATGCGAGAAATCCGAGAGTTATTTTTGTCTGTGAAAGATGGAAATATGCAAAATGAAAATGGCTTGCATCAAGGAAATGGAAATCAATATGGTAGGGGAAATGGAAAAGGTATGCATGCCAGTGATAGATAAGTATGTAAAAGGAAGCATAAATAGCAGACCAACTTTGTTGCTTATGTATTTTTCTAATGAATTGTTGCGCTTATTTTGCTGCCTGATAAATCTTATCTTTAGAGGGAAAAACATGCTGGATGCGTCAGGAACAGAAAAGTCCATACGGATAGGTGCGAATTTTTATGGATTTTGTGTTAGCGAGATATTGCTATAGAATTTAAGGATAATTGATATGCGGGTGATAGTACAGGCATATACAGAACATGAAGGAGGATTTGCAGAAGAAAAAATAAAGAATTCAATCGGGAAAAAAGAGGGAATTTCCATTACATGGGGAATATTAAAAGAAAGAGGATTGTCTGGGACAAGACCACTGTTTTTTACTGACAATGGAGCATATAAAACGCAGAAGGGAAGATGAAAGATGAACAAGAAATTGTGGGAGCAGTACGCAGATTGGAAAGAAAATTACAGATTTGTGGATTTGACACATGAACTTTCTCCGGAAACACCGCACTGGGCTGGTTTTCCTGCTATGGATGTACTGCGTCTGTTTGATTACCCTGTTGGATTCCGTACCCATGAATTCCGTCTGGTAAGCCAGTATGGTACCCATGTAGACGCGCCTGTACATTTCATTCCTGGCGGCAGAGAATTGCAGGATATTGCTGTGGAAGAAATGATCCTGCCTTTGTGCGTCATTGATGTATCTGCAAAAGTAGCGGACAACTGGGACTATGTGACAACAGTTGAAGACATTCAGGAATGGGAAAAGACTTATGGTGAAATTCCTGCAGGTTCCTTTGTGGCAGTGCGTACAGACTGGTCCAAACGGGAAGATATGAACAACTATGATGACGAAGGCAACCGTCATTATCCCGGCTGGAGCATGGAAGCGCTGAAATATCTGGTGGAAACACGCAATATTGCAGCCATCGGTCATGAACCTGCTGATACAGACTCTGCGACCAATGCAAGAGAAAAAGGTTTCCTGTGCGAAATCTATGTATTAGAACAGAATCGTTATCAGGTGGAACTGATGAATAACCTGTCTGAAGTGCCTCCTGTAGGTTCTCTGATTTTCTGCGGTTTCCCCAAAGCGAAAAATGCGGCTGGCTTTACTGCAAGATGTATTGCGATCTGCCCCAAAGACTGATTTTTGTAAATATCATAGACATGATGCCTGTTTTGACGGGTATCATGTCTTTTTTATTATTACTTTAGTGCTGAAGGCTGCAAAGCAGCCTTTAACAACCGCCCGCTCTGCGGGTGAGATTAAAGCTTAAGCAAAAAGCATCGT
>NZ_FRAH01000011.1 GCF_900142265.1 Anaerotignum lactatifermentans DSM 14214
TGATGATATTTGATCGGCATGCAAATCTAAAATATAAATATGGGAGAAGAAATTTCTGGGCAAGAGGATATTTTGTTGACACAGTAGGGCGAAATGAAAAGGTGATAAAAGAGTACATAAAAAATCAGTTGGAAGAAGATTATATGGTAGATCAGATTTCATTAAAAGAGTATACAGACCCGTTTACGGGTAATAGAGGAGAATAAGGCGAAAAAAGACAGCCACTTTTAGTGGCTGCCTGTAATCGTAATGCGATGCCAAATCTTCAATATTCCCTTTTAGGGAATCAGCACGTAATACCCCTTCTAGGGGTTGTTCAAACCACTAGTTTACTAGTGGTTTTGATTTGCCCAGGCTGACATCGACCATGTGCTGCGGCTGGGCGGCAACACCTATCGCCAGAGAGAGCGCATTGTCGCGGCCTTTGAGGAGCAGAAGTCCACCACCGAGATCGCAGACACCCTGAAAACCCTGTACCATGGCGGCAACGGGATTGGCAGCATCACTGCATGGTATGCCGAGGATGGAATCCATCTTTCCCACGGCAAAACTGCCCGTTACGATAAGTCCGCCCAGGTCATTTCCTGGGAGAGTGCCGCTGAGCGTATCGGCCAGCTTTTGCAGGACGGCCAGTTTGCCACCAATGTGGAGCTGGCTGAGGCTGCGGGCTATGAACGCTCCCTCCTCGCGGAAAAGTTCTGGAATCTGTACCACGATTTCAGCGAGGAAGCCAGAGAAGCTGGGTATCTGCCCATCCTTTCCAACAATCCGGGGCGCGGTTTCCCGGAGGAATCTGCATGGCTCACCGAACAGCTGAAAAGCCCGGAGTTTCGCCAGAACCTTGCGGAAGAATATGCTGCCTTCTGGACGGCCTACCAGCAGGATCGGGATTTGCTGCGCTTCCACTACCATAAACCCAAAGAAATTTGGGAGAACCTGCAAGATCTGTCCTTGCCTCGCACCACCTTTACCTCTCAGTTGACGGAAGTACCTTCGGTCAAGCAGTTTATCTCTGAGGACGAGATCGACGCCGCCATGACCAGAGGCAGCGGATTTGAGGGCGGTAAGGGCCGAGTTTTCACCTTTTTCCAGGAACCCCATACGGATAAGGAAAAGGTGGATTTTCTCAAACATAAGTATGGTATTGGCGGTCACTCCCATGCCCTGTCCGGTGCAATGAAAAGCGATGAAAGCCACGACGGAAAAGGTCTGCACTACAAAAAAGACGGCTGCCCGGATGTGCATTTCACCTGGGAGAAAGTCGCCAAACGGATTACCGACCTGATCCAGAAGGGACGCTATCTCACAGAACAGGAACAGGCGGAGTATGACAAAATCCAGGCAGAAAAGGCCCTGGCGGAAGAAGATGCCCTGCAAGCCCAGCAGCCGGACCCGGCTGTGTGGGAATACAACGGCGTCAAGGAGCGCCACCCGGATGATATAATCCTCTACCAAATGGGGGATTTTTTTGAGCTGTACGGTGAGGACGCCAAAACTGCTGCTGCGGAACTGGACCTCAATCTCACGACCCGCGCTATCCCCGGCGGTGGCCGTGTGGAAATGTGCGGCTTTCCGGCAAACCGGCTGGAGCAGGTTGTGGAACAGCTGCGGGATAAGCATGATGTGACCATTTCCGCTGTCCCGAAGGGCGGCAGGGAGCGGCAGGAGTATTCCATGCCCTCTATCGACCATGAGGCGGAACAGCACATCAATGCCCAGGAAGCGGAGTTTGGCGCAGACGGGACCAGAGTATTTCAGGAGACCGAAGCAGCCGCAGCCCCTACGATTCGAGAACTGCATGAGCAATACAAGCCCATTGTACTTGCCGCTGTTATGGAAGATGTGCCATATCGCAATGCCTGCGGTCACAGTGACCATGAGAACGCCGTGATCGAGGGCAATGCCGCTATTCGCCGTGCTGTCCTGGGATCTGGCAACATGGAGCTGCTCCGCCTCTATTCCGACACACCGGAGTTCCGCCAGCGCCTTCATCGAGAAATCATCGACGAGACCTATCCCAAGCTCCATGAGCTGCTGCACCCTCTCACGGACAATGACATCGACAAGGCTATCCAGGACTGGAACGGCAAAATCGAAAGTAAACACGCCGTTGTCCGTTACATGGAGAAACATGGGCGGGAAAAAGATACCGCTGCATGGCTGGCCCATGAGTTTGACGGCGGCGATGGCAAAACCCCGTTTTCGGTTCGCCCGGAAAGCCCCGAAGGAACGGTGCTGCCCTGGCCCAAGGTACAGCGCCGGATCGCTCAGCTTATCAAGGAGGACCGGTTCTACACCGAAGCGGAACAGGACCGGTTCGACAACATCGACCCCATCGCCATTCGGGAGGCTTTGGCCGAGCGCGGCATTGTGAATGGTGAACTGGTGGATGAGGAAAAACTGGATAATGACCCATTCATCCAGCGTGTTATGGCGGATGTGGAGGCCATATCCAGAGAGAGCGTCCCGGCAGATGAGCCGGAACAGCCTTCTCCCCATAATTTGCGTGTTCTGGTTTCAGATGAGGAATACGCTGCGGCTCGTGGCACACTCCGGGAGCGAACCTCCTACGATCCAGCGGTTCCTCCTTACAATGTGGGTGATATTGTCTATCTGGATGACCGGCCCCATCAGATCACAGAGCTGCGGGATGACACGGTGCAGCTGCTGCCCACCGGCATGAGCTATCCCATCTACCGGGCTGAGAGCCGGGAACGGTTTGAGCAGCTTTTGCGGGAGGATAACCGCAACGACTTCTATACCGAATTCCTGCCTGCAAATCTGGATACGGTGGACCAGGACCTTCGGGATGTGCTGGCCCATGGCCTGATTGGTGAGGCGGACAAGGCGGAGCTTTCCGAGCTTCTTCGCAACGGCAAGAGTAACCAGGAGGTAGCCTTGTGGCTGAGCCGGGCCTATCCCAACATCGTGGAAACGATGGAGCTGGAGACCGGCGAGACCGCCGATTACCGCACGATGCCGGAAGGTATCGAGCTGGAAGTGCTGGATGCAGATGAAAAGCGTCTGGCCATGCTGTTCTTCCAGTGGAGCGAGGTTGCGCCTTTGCTGCGCGGGATGTATGCCCGTCAGTTGGACGGTTTTGAGCAGGAACGCCCCGAACCGGCTGCCGAAACCCCGGCCTTCCAAGCCGAGACTGTGGCTGTCTATCCGGGCGATAAGAACAATCTGCCCTATGATGTGGTTGTTCAGACCCTGCGAACCAATGAGCCGGAGCCGCCCACGCCTGCTGTCGAGCCGGAAAAGACTCTGGATGAGGTACTGGACGAACACCCCGTTTCCATTCAGGTAAACGGCGAGTGGCAGACCTTCCCCAATGTCAAAGCTGCCGAGGAAGCCTCTTATGAGGAATACAAGGCCAATCTGCGTCGCACCGCCGAGAATTTCCGTATCACTGACGATCACCTGGGCGAAGGCGGCCCCAAGGCTAAGTTCCAGGCCAATGTCGAGGCAATCAAGCTGCTGAAATACCTGGAGGAAACCACCGAGCAGGCAACGCCGGAACAGCAGAAAATCCTTTCTCGGTATGTGGGCTGGGGCGGCCTTGCCGATGCCTTTGACCCCGACAAGGAAAGCTGGAGCAAGGAATATGCCCAGCTGAAGGAACTGCTGACCCCGGAGGAATACGCTGCTGCCAGAGGTTCCACCCTCAACGCGCACTACACCAGCCCTACGGTCATCAAAGCGATTTACGAGGCTGTGGGCCGCATGGGATTTGAGACCGGCAACATCCTGGAGCCGTCCTGTGGTGTAGGCAATTTCTTCGGTATGCTGCCGGAGGAAATGCGAAACAGCCGTCTTTACGGCGTGGAGCTGGATTCCATCAGCGGGCGTATTGCCCAGCAGCTCTACCCCAAGGCCGACATCACCGTGGCAGGGTTTGAGACCACCGACAGGCGGGATTTCTACGATCTGGCGGTGGGTAATGTACCGTTTGGCCAGTATCAGGTTCGGGATAAAGCCTATGACAAGCTGAATTTCAGCATTCACAACTACTTTTTCGCCAAGGCTCTGGATCAGGTTCGTCCCGGTGGCGTGGTGGCCTTTGTCACCAGCCGCTACACGATGGACGCCAAGGATTCCACCGTGCGCCGGTATCTTGCTCAGCGCGCCGAACTGCTGGGGGCCATCCGTCTGCCCAATGACGCTTTCAAAAAGAACGCAGGTGCCGAGGTCGTTTCGGACATCATCTTCCTGCAAAAGCGTGACCGTCCGTTGGACATCGTGCCGGAGTGGACGCAGACCGGGCAGACCGAGGACGGCTTTGCCATCAACCGCTATTTCCTGGACCACCCGGAAATGGTGCTGGGCCGACAGGAACCGGAAAGCACCGCCCACGGCATGGACTACACCGTGAACCCCATCGAGGGGCTGGAGCTTGCCGATCAGCTGCATGATGCCGTGAAGTACATTCGCGGCACCTACCAGGAGGCCGAGCTGCCGGAGCTGGGCGAGGGCGAAGCCATCGACACTTCTATCCCTGCTGACCCCAATGTGAAAAATTACTCCTACACCGTTGTGGACGGCGATGTGTATTACCGTGAAAACAGCTGTATGGTACGGCCTGACCTGAATGCCACCGCCGAAGCCCGTGTGAAAGGACTGGTGGGTCTGCGAGAATGTGTCCAGCAGCTCATTGATCTGCAAATGGACGCCGCCACACCGGACAGCGCCATCCAGGACAAACAGGCCGAACTGAACCGGCTCTATGACAGCTTCTCTGCAAAATATGGTCTTATCAATGACCGGGCGAACCGGCTGGCCTTTGCTGATGATTCCAGCTACTATCTGCTCTGCGCGCTGGAAGTCATTGACGAGGACGGCAAGCTGGAGCGCAAGGCGGATATGTTCACCAAGCGCACCATCAAGCCCCACAAGGCGGTGGACACTGTGGATACCGCAAGTGAAGCTCTGGCCGTATCAATTTCCGAAAAAGCCTTTGTCGATATGGCGTATATGGCGGAGTTGACCGGCAAGACCGGCGACGAACTGGCCGCCGAGCTAAAAGGCGTGATCTTCCGTGTACCTGGGCAGTTGGAGAAAGACGGCACTCCCCATTATGTAACAGCCGACGAATACCTGTCCGGCAATGTGCGGCGCAAGCTGCGTCAGGCACAGCGGGCCGCACAGCAGGACCCTTCCTTTGCAGTCAATGTGGAGGCCCTTACCGCTGCCCAGCCCAAAGACCTGGATGCGTCGGAGATTGAGGTGCGCCTGGGCGCTACCTGGATCGACAAAGAGTACATCCAGCAGTTTATGTATGAGACCTTCGACACGCCGTTTTATCTCCAGCGCAATATCGAGGTCAACTATTCTTCTTTCACCGCTGAGTGGCAGATCACCGGCAAAAGCTCTGTAAGCCAGAACAATGTGGCAGCCTATACCACCTACGGAACCAGCCGTGCCAATGCCTACAAGATTCTGGAGGACAGCCTGAACCTGCGGGATGTCCGTATCTACGACACCATAGAGGATGCAGACGGCAAAGAGCGCCGGGTGTTGAATGCCAAAGAGACCACCCTGGCCGCCCAAAAGCAGCAAGCGATCCGGGACGCTTTCAAAGACTGGATTTGGAAAGACCCGGACCGCCGCCAAGCTCTGGTCCGCCAGTACAATGAGGAAATGAACTCCACCCGTCCCCGTGAATACGACGGCGGACACATTACTTTCGGTGGTATGAACCCGGCCATCACCTTGCGGGAACACCAGAAAAACGCTATCGCTCATGTGCTGTACGGCGGCAATACGCTGCTGGCACACGAGGTAGGCGCTGGCAAAACCTTTGAAATGGTGGCTGCCGCCATGGAGAGTAAGCGCCTGGGCTTGTGTCAGAAATCCCTCTTTGTGGTGCCGAACCATCTGACCGAACAATGGGCGTCGGAGTTTCTGCGGCTCTATCCTTCCGCCAACATTCTTGTCACCACCAAAAAGGACTTTGAGACCCACAACCGCAAGAAGTTCTGCGCCCGCATTGCCACCGGCGATTATGACGCCATCATCATGGGACACAGCCAGTTTGAGAAAATCCCCATCAGCCGAGAGCGTCAGGAACGGCTCCTTCAGGAGCAGATCGACGAGATCACCGAGGGCATTGCCGAGGTGAAGTACAGCGGCGGTGAGCGTTTCACGGTCAAGCAGTTGGAACGCACCAAGAAGTCCCTGGAAGCCCGGCTGGAGAAATTGCAGGCCGAGAGCCGCAAGGACGATGTGGTAACATTCGAGCAGTTGGGTGTGGACCGCCTGTTCGTCGATGAGGCGCATAACTATAAAAACCTGTTTTTATACACCAAGATGCGGAATGTGGCAGGTCTCTCCACAAGCGATGCCCAAAAGTCCAGCGATATGTTTGCAAAGTGTCGCTATATGGATGAACTGACCGGAAACCGTGGTGTGATTTTCGCCACTGGCACCCCCGTATCGAACAGCATGACCGAACTTTACACCATGCAGCGGTATCTCCAGTATGACCGCCTGCAAGAGCTGAACATGACCCACTTCGACTGCTGGGCCAGCCGCTTCGGAGAAACCGTCACGGCGCTGGAGCTGGCACCGGAAGGCACCGGCTACCGGGCAAGAACGAGATTCAGCAAGTTTTTCAACCTCCCGGAGCTGATGAACTTGTTCCGTGAAGTTGCCGACATCAAAACCGCCGATCAGCTGAACTTGCCCACCCCGGAGGTGGAATACCACAACATCGTGGCCCAGCCTACTGAACACCAAAAAGAGATGGTGCAGGTTCTCTCCGAGCGCGCCTCCAGGGTACACAGCGGCAGCGTTGACCCCTCAGAGGACAATATGCTCAAGATTACCGGCGATGGCCGCAAGCTGGGTCTGGACCAGCGTATCATCAACCAGCTGCTGCCGGATGAACCCGGCACCAAGGTCAATCAGTGTGTGGGTAATATCATGCAGATCTGGCGGGACGGCGAGGCTGACAAGCTGACCCAGCTGGTATTCTGCGACATTTCCACGCCCCAGGCAGCCCCCTCCAAAAAGGCAGCCAAACAGCTGGATAATCCCACACTTCATGCGCTGGAACAGGCTGTGCCGTTGGATGAGCCTGAGCCTGCCTTTACCATCTATGAGGACATCCGCCAGAAGCTCATCGCCCAGGGAATGCCCGCCGAGCAGATTGCTTTTATCCACGAAGCCAAGACCGAGGTGCAGAAGAAAGAACTGTTTTCCAAGGTTCGCACTGGGCAGGTGCGCGTCCTGCTGGGCAGCACCTCCAAAATGGGCGCTGGCACCAATGTGCAGGACCGGCTTGTGGCGCTCCATGACCTGGATTGTCCGTGGCGTCCGGGAGACCTTGCCCAGCGCAAGGGCCGTATCGAGCGCCAGGGCAACCAGAATCCGCTGGTCCATGTGTACCGCTATGTTACCGAGGGAACTTTCGATGCCTACCTGTGGCAGACGGTGGAGAACAAACAGAAATTCATTTCGCAAATCATGACCAGCAAAAGCCCGGTCCGCTCCTGCGATGATGTGGACGAAACGGCGCTGTCCTTTGCCGAGATCAAGGCCCTGTGCGCCGGAGACCCCCGTATCAAGGAGCGCATGGATTTGGATGTGGAGGTTGCGCGTCTGAAGCTGATGAAAGCTGACCATCAGAGCAAGCAGTACCGCCTGGAGGATCAGTTGCTCAAATACTTCCCCCAGGAAATCGAAACTAACAAGGGGTTTATTAAAGGCTTTGAAGCGGATCTGGAGACCCTGGCCGCCCATCCTCACCCGGAGGATGGCTTTGCTGGAATGGAGATCCGGGGCGATGTGCTGACTGACAAAGAAAACGCCGGTGCAGCCTTGCTAGACGCCTGTAAGGAGGTCAAAGGCTCCGAACCGGTGCAGATCGGCAGCTATCGGGGCTTTACTATGTCCGTGGAGTTTTCCGCTTGGAAACAGGAATATACGCTCCTGTTGAAAGGCCAGATGACCCACCGGGCAAGCCTCGGCACAGACCCGCGCGGAAACCTCACCCGTATCGACAATGCACTGGCTCAAATGCCTCAGCGTTTGGAAGCCGTGAAAAACCAGCTGGACAACCTTTACCAACAGCAGGCCGCAGCCAAAGAGGAAATCGGAAAGCCGTTTCCCTTTGAGGATGATCTGCGAGTCAAGTCCGCCCGTCTGGTGGAACTGGACACGCTGCTGAACATTGACGGCAAGGGCCATGCCCAGCCGGAAACTGTGGTTGCCAAGAGCGCACGGCCTTCGGTGCTGGACAGCTTGAAGCGCCCGGTGCCACCCCGTAGCCCTGAAAAGAAACCGAAACAACATGAGGAGGTGCGATAACATGAATACCAACGATCTGAATACGGCCCTTTATGAGAAGATGGCCGCTGAACAGGACAAATACCGGGACTGGCTGAAAAGCCAGCCCCCGGAGGAAATCCTGCACCATACCTATGAGTACACCGTCCGGGAGGACATTGTGATGGCGATGGAGGACTTGGAGCTGACCGATGCCCAGGCCCAGGCGCTTTTGGATTCGCCTACACCGCTGGCCGATGTGTACCGTCACTTTGAGAAGCTGGAGACCGGCTACATGGATGTGATCCGGGACAGCATTGAAAACCGAGCGGATGATGTGTGTAAGGTTTTGGAAGAACAGCGGTCCATCCCTCTCTATCTCCATTCTGCCGCCTATGCGTCCCAGCATGGGGAGATGGCACAATATAACCGCTCTTATCAGGCAAACTTTGACTGTAAAGAGGCCATTGAACACGCCATCAGCGCCCACTATGCGGATAACCGACTGGATACGGAGTCTGCGGTTAAGGCGGTGCTGGAAAAGTTCGGGTCGGAACGAGTACAGTTCATCCTTGCCAACACCATCCAGCATAAGGACAGCGACGGTCGCGTTTCCCGTGACAACAAAGCCTGGGCAAAGACCATTCCCATGCCGGAGGACAGCGGCACTTCGCGCCACTGTGCTTATCTGGTTGTGGATGAGGTCAATCTTGGTCTGACCGATCTGTTTACACGGCAGGCACGAAAAACGCTTCAGGAACCGGAGAAAGGCTCTGTCTTGCAAAAGCTCAAACAGGAGCCTACCACCCACAAGCCTGCTTTATCGAAGAAACAGGAGCCGGAACGATGAGCGCCAAAAAGCGTAAACGGGATGTGCCGGTCCTGTTTTGGGTTTCCGATGCGGAGATGGAAGCGATCCAGCAGAAAATGGCACAGTTCGGAACAAAAAACCTGAGCGCCTATCTGCGGAAGATGGCTGTGGACGGCTATGTGGTACAGCTGGACTTGCCGGAGCTGAAGGAACTGGTATCCCTGTTGCGCCGAAGCAGCAATAACCTGAACCAGCTCACCCGACGGGTACATGAAACGGGGCGGATTTATGATGCTGACCTGGAGGATATAGCCCAACGGCAGGAGCAGTTATGGGAGGGCGTGAAAGAAATCCTAACCCAGCTTTCCAGGCTTTCGTAACAGGGATATATGCCCCAACTGCGGAGGGAGGAACGGCGTTCTTTTCGCCGCGCCTTCCTCCGTTTTTTCTTTTGCCCATATCCTTGTCTTTTTGAAATGTTGGAAGGATAATATGGGTAGAAAACAGATTGCCGCAAAGGAGTTGAGAATAGATGAAAACCTTTGAGAAGGTGTTGGAGATTTTTCGTGAGTATTTGGACTGTGATCTAGAGGAAGAAGTCCTCCCTTGTCGAGAAGGTTATCTCCGCGTCACATGGAATGGAGATTCCCGCTACTGTGTGGATGGACTTCTCAGCCGGACACCGGACGAACTATTCGAGGTGCTGTTATCTGATTATCGCAGCTATGAGGAACTGCGGCTAACCAAAGGATGCCGAGAAGTGACGGAAGAAGATGAAAGACAGGCAGAAATTCTCTGTCAGAGCTTTCGGGAACGATGGAAGGAGGAAGAAAAATGAGGGCGATCTGGTTCATTCTGAAACTGCCGTTGAAGATTTTAATGGCTCCGGTGATTCTGTCGCTGACCCTGTTCGTCTGGATTTGTGTGGGGATTGTCTATGTCTCCGGTTTGGTGCTGGGGCTTATCAGCATGGTGGTTGCCCTGCTGGGTGTGGCAGTTCTGATTACTTACTCCTTGCAAAACGGCATTATCCTGCTGGTGATAGCATTTCTCATTAGTCCCTATGGTTTGCCAATGGCTGCAATCTGGCTACTGGGCAAGGTACAGGACTTGAAGTTTATCATTCAAGATTTGGTTTATGGATAATATGAAAACCTCCGACGAATTTCGTCGGAGGTTTTATGGTTCTAGGTTATCTTCTTGAAAAAGCGGCGATGCAAAAAAGGTATCTATCCCAATCCCCATTCCTTGGCACATCTCATGAATGATCCGTAGCTTAACCGAATCATACGAGCAGTTGATGACATTTCCAATCGTAGACTTGGGAACACCGCTTTTCATATACAGTTGATATTGTGTCATTTTTCTTTCATCTAGTAATTCTAACAGACGTTTGCTTACCGCCTCGTTTAGCTTCATTCTATACACCGCCCCTGTGACTGTACTATATTTAGTATATGGGCAGTTTTGCTAAAATTGGTCCCTGTACCTGTACTAATAGAGCTATTTGCAGTATGATGGTAATAGGGGTGCCATCGTATGAACGTAACTTTTTGTGGCCATTCGCAAATCACAAAGGCAGACAATATTGCGAATTGGCTTCGCAATGTAACACAAGACCTAATTGAGCAAGGAGCAACAACTTTTTATCTTGGAGGATATGGAGAGTTCGACAGTTTAGCAGCGTCTATTTTACGGGAACAAAAGAAAAAGTATCCGCAAATCGAGCTGGTTCTTGTATTGGCATATTTGAACACTGGCCGGGATGTTTCTGGCTATGACAGTACCGTGTATCCACCGCTGGAAAACGTACCGCGCCGTTTTTCGATTTCTCATAGAAATCGCTGGATGGTAGAGTCCGCCGATGTAGTGGTGGCCTATGTTCTCCATGATTGGGGCGGAGCAGCCACAACGTTACGGTGTGCCAAACAGAAAAAGAAGCAGATTATTTCATATCGTGATGAAATGGGCAGCTGAGGTTGTCTATTTTGCTGCCACTTCATATTTCCAAAACTGTTGAACGTTAAGCTGTCGGTAAAATTATGCCGAATTTTCATCACTTTACTTTTGAACTAATATTGCTTATAATATTAGTGTGAAAGGAAGTGGTACGGTGGGACAATTTGAACAGCTGGATCAGCTGCTGGAAACACAGGATGGGATGCTGCGAACAGCTCAAGTAGTATCTGCTGGTATTTCTAAGCCTGTTTTTTATGATTATGTGCACTCACGGGAATTGGAGCGGGTCGCGCATGGAATTTATCTTTCCAAGGATGCCTGGGTCGATGCCATGTACTTACTTCATCTGCGGGTCGAACAGGCAGTGTTTTCCCATGAGACAGCTTTATTTTTTCACGATCTGACAGACCGCGAGCCGCTGGAATATACGGTCACAGTCAAGACCGGATATAATCCCTCCAAGCTGAAAGCAGAGGGCGTACAGGTATTCACCATTAAGGCGGAACTGCATGGGGTGGGCCTGACAACGGCTCAGACACCATTTGGGCATACAGTTCCTGTCTATGACCTGGAGCGCACCATCTGCGACCTGCTCCGCAGCAGGAACAACATGGAGATGCAGACTTTTCAAGGGGCATTAAAGATGTATGCCAGAAGAAAAGACAAAGACCTGCGGACATTGATGCGGTATGCCGGTATGTTCCGGGTAGAAAAAATTCTGCGGCAGTATTTGGAGGTGCTTTTATGATAAAAACAGCAAGGCAGTTGAAGGATCTGATCCGCAATCTTTCCAGAAAAAAATCTGCGGACGCCCAGCTCTTGATGCGGAACTACATGATGGAGCGTTTTCTGGAGCGTATCTCCCTTTCTGAATATCGTGACAAATTTATTCTGAAAGGCGGTATGCTGGTAGCGGCTATGGTTGGTCTGGATGCCCGTTCCACGATGGATTTGGACGCTACTGTAAAAGGAGCCAATGTCAATGTGGAGGACATAGAGAATTTGATTTCCGCTATTGTGAGTGTCCCGCTTGATGATGGCGTCAAATTCCAGCTGAAAAGTATTTCGGAGATTATGGATGAGGCGGAATATCCGGGGATTCGCGTAAATATGACTACAACCTTTGACGGTGTGGTGACGCCTTTGAAGATTGACATTTCCACAGGGGATGCCATTACCCCCAGGGAGATCCGCTACTCTTTCAAGCTGATGCTGGAAGATCGCTCCATTGATATTTGGGCGTACAATCTGGAAACGGTTCTGGCCGAAAAGCTGGAAACGATCATTACCAGAACTACCACCAACACCCGCATGAGAGATTTCTATGACATTTATATTCTGGAACAGCTGCATGGGAATACATTGGACCCTCAGATTCTCCATGATGCGCTGCGGGCCACTGCTCACAAACGCGGGACAGAACGACATCTTGCAGAAGCTGCCGAAGTTTTTGAGGAAGTGGAGAACAGCTCGGTTATGCAGAAACTTTGGGAATCGTACCGCAAAAAATTTTCCTATGCGGCAGATCTGGAGTGGAACATCATCATGGGGGCGGTGCGCAGTTTATACGCTCTCAGTGAAAAGGAATCGAGCCTATGAAGAAGCACGGCCATTATTGTAAAGTCTGCGGAGAATATAAGGCTAATGAAAAATTTTCCGGCAAAGGTCATGCGGCGCACGTCTGTAAATCCTGTGCTTCTTTGCCGCCGGAGAAGCAAGCGGAGCAAATGACAATAAACCGCTTGCTGAATCTCCCATGGAGATTATCAAAGGAGCAGATTTCCTGGCTGAAGAACCGAATGAAAGATAAGCGCCGGGAAGTTCGTGCGCTGGCAAAAGAACAATACGAGATGAGGTTTCCTCCGAAGCGGTTAGAGGACATCGAGGACAATTTTGATTTTCTCGATGAGGACGATTTAATAGAATAACAAAAGCGGTCTGCACCATGCAGGCCGTTTCTTTTTTGGAAAGGAGGTCTCCCTTATGGCAACCACACGCATCATGCCGCTGCATATCGGCAAGGGTCGGACTGAGAGCCGTGCCATCAGCGATATTATTGACTATGTGGCAAATCCCCAAAAGACCGACAACGGAAAATTGATTACCAGCTATGGATGTGACAGCCGCACTGCTGATGCAGAGTTTCTGTTGGCAAAGCGGCAGTATATTGCCGCCACCGGACGAGTGCGCGGTACAGATGATGTGATCGCCTACCATGTGCGCCAGTCGTTCAGGCCCGGAGAGATCACACCGGAGGAAGCCAACCGGCTGGGCATAGAATTTGCCAGGCGGTTCACCAAAGGCAATCATTCCTTTGTGGTCTGCACCCACATCGACAAATCGCATATTCATAATCACATCATCTGGTCGGCGGTCAATATGGATTGTGACCGGAAGTTCCGTAACTTTTGGGGAAGCACCAGAGCTGTTCGACGTTTAAGTGACACCATTTGTATCGAGAACGGACTATCCATTGTGGAGAACCCCAAGCCCCACGGAAAAAGCTACAACAAGTGGCTGGGCGAACAAGCCAAGCCCTCCCATCGGGAACAGCTACGGGTGATGATTGACCGGGCGCTGGAGCAAAAGCCAGCAGACTTTGACACACTTCTGCAACTGCTTTCCGAGATGGGCTGCGAGGTATCTCGGCGCGGGAAAGCAATCCGCCTTAAAGCTCCCGGCTGGAAGAATGTAGCCCGTATGGATGACAAGCTGGGAGCCGGGTACAGCGAAACAGAAATCCGTGCGGTGCTGGCTGGAGAAAAGCAGCACACGCCCCGCAAGAAATCCACCGTGCAGCCGGAGCCACCCAAGGTCAATTTGCTGGTGGATATTCAGGCAAAATTGCAGGCCGGGAAAGGTGCTGGATATGCACGCTGGGCCAAGGTTTTTAACTTAAAACAGATGGCGCAGACCGTGAATTTTCTTACCGAACATCACCTACTGGACTATACAGAGCTGGAAGAAAAAGCGGTGGCGGCTACCGCCCATCACAATGAGCTGTCAGCGCAGATTAAGGCGACGGAGAAACGCATGGCAGAGATCGCCGTCCTGCGTACCCATATCGTTAATTATGCCAAGACCCGCGAGACCTATGTTGCCTATCGCAAGGCCGGTTATTCCCGAAAATTTCGGGAGGAACATGAGCAAGAAATTCTGCTCCATCAGGCGGCAAAAAATGCCTTTGATGAGATGGGAGTGAAGAAGCTGCCCAAGGTCAAAGACCTGCAATCTGAGTATGCCAAACTGCTGGAGGAAAAGAAGAAAACCTACGCCGAGTACCGGCGTTCCCGTGAGGAAATGCGGGAACTTTTGACGGCAAAGGCCAATGTGGATCGGCTGCTGAAAATGGATGAGGAACAGAAAAAAGAACAAGAAAAAGACCACGGCCAGCGGTAAGCCGGTCATGGTCATAAGCGTCCATCGGACGCGTAGCCGCAGAATGAAATTCTGCGTTCAAAGGGGCTTGGGGGCGCTGCCCTCAACAAGCAAAGCAGAGGGGGAAATCACGTCAGGATTTTTCCCTCTGTGGGCCGAGTGTATTAACACCGGCATTGCTTGCCACTTTTGTTCGCAAACAATATCCGTATCCTTTACACGATGATTTACTTTTATTATCATAGTCGTAATAAGTATATAAACTACTTACATATAAGCACCTAAAATATGAAAGGGCTGATAAAATGATGACCTTTGAAAAGGTTTTAGAAGTATTCAACGATTACCTAAATAAAGATAGTGTTTTGGAGGTGGTGAACACTAAGCGAGGATACACCGTTATGATTTGGGATGAAAAAGATGAGCAATGGTTTGGTGTGGAACATTGCAAAGCCCCCGAGCTTTTACGGGATGCCTTACTTGATGGCTATCGTGATTTTTTAGAGCAACAACTTACTCATAACCGCAGGAGTTTAACCGAAACAGAAATCTTAGATATTCAAAACCGATGTGAACAGCTTTATGATTTGTGTGGAGAATAAAAAAATAACCTAAAAAGTGCGATAGCCTGTGTAGGTGTCGCACTTTTTTCAGTTGGCTTGGCTTACGAAAACAGCGTTAATTATTCCGCAGTTTCTCTTGCCTTTTTCAAGCCTTGAGCCGTAGCTTCCATCACGATAAGCTCCTTTTCTTCCATATCATTCAACAGTACATCAACTTGTTTGCGGCGATTGTTGTCGCCATCTTCATTGCATGGAAAAAAGAACTGGTCTACAGAGATGTCAAGCAAGGTAGTAATGAGATAAAATTTGTTAAGCCTTGGGTGCTGCCCCCTGTTCTCTATATACATAATAGAGCGTGGCGTAAGGTCTACCAGTTGGGCAAGATATTCCTGTGTCCACCCTTTTGCTTCCCGAGCTTTTTTTATCGCTATACCTAACGGCTTAAAATCAAGTTTTCTTTCATCTTGGTACATTTTAATATCATCCTATATCATTGTACATTTCGGGTGATGATATTTGAACGAAGTATGATTTTATGTTTAGTAGTGTATAATTTCGTATTAGTGGAGAGAAACTTGCTATTATTCGTCATTCCGTATATAATAATTATATACTCTTTGCGAAAGGAAGTTGATATTATGAATTACATTTCTGTGAAAGCCGCTTCTGAAAAATGGGGCATATCGGAAAGACGGATACAAAAATTATGTGAGGAAAATCGCATTGACGGAACTGAAAAATTTGGTCGTGCATGGATGATACCAAAAGATGCAGAAAAACCCGTTGATGGACGTATGAAAACAAGGAACAAACAGGAGGAGAATCATGGAATTTAATGAAAAGCTACAACAGCTTAGGACTGGAAAGAACTTAACGCAGGAACAACTTGCGGAGCAATTATATGTATCAAGAACAGCCATTTCAAAATGGGAAAGCGGCAAGGGTTACCCTAACATTGAGTCGCTCAAGTGTATTTCTAAATTCTTTTCTGTGACCATAGATGAACTGCTATCGGGCGAAGAACTGATTACACTTGCCGAAACTGAAAATCGTTCCAACTTGAAAAAAATTTACAGTTTCATTTATGGAATATTAGATATGATGGCGGTTACTTTTATACTTTTGCCGTTGTATGGTAACCTTGTTGACGGATATATTTATTCTGTCAATCTACTTTCATTTACAGACACTACCCCAATATATCTTGCAATCTATTGGATTGTTTTTATTGTTTTGATTGCACTTGGGATAGCGAAACTGATGTGTGTTTGTTTTGAAAAGGAATCATGGAGCAACATAATCACAAAATGCTCTCTCGTGCTGAGTACGCTTTTTATCTGCTTCTTAGCTGCGGCAAGACAACCCTATGTAACCGCCCTTATGTTTCTGCTATTTGTTGCTAAAATATTTGTCTGGATAAAGCAAACCCAAACAAAGTAAAATGCCATAAACCCTTTAAAATAGGCTCTGACACGATAAGTGTCGGAGCTTTTTTCGTGCTGACATCTATTGTGTCGGCATTGTGACGGTAGATTTCTTGGCTTCTATGCAATACTCGTGGATAATAAGATTGTGGTCAGCGAAAACAAGAACAGCAACCCACGGAAAGGAGAATCAAATATGGATTATATCATTGAAACAGAAAATCTTACGAAGCGATACGGAACAGCCACCGTTGTCGATAAGGTAAATCTTCATGTGCCAAAGGGCAAAATTTATGGTTTGCTCGGCAGAAACGGAGCAGGCAAAACCACAGCAATGAAAATGATGTTGCAGCTTGCTTTCCCAACGGAGGGAACGGTACGCTTGTTTGGCACAAACTATAAGGAAAATATCCATACCCTTTATAGCAAAGTAGGCTCTATTATCGAAACACCGGGATTTTACAGTAATTTAACAGGGTATGAGAATTTGCAAATTCTCGCTAAACTGCGAGGGGGAGTATCTAAAAGTGGAGTAGAAAAAGCTCTTGAAGTTGTGGGGCTGCATAAGGAGAAAAGAAAAGTCTTTTCCGATTATTCCCTCGGAATGAAGCAACGGCTTGGTATTGCCGCCGCCATTATGCACGAGCCGGAGCTTTTAATACTTGACGAACCGATTAACGGACTTGACCCCATTGGAATAGTTGAAATACGCTCATTTTTATCTGAACTTAGTCACAATCATGGCATTACCATTTTTATCTCAAGCCATGTTTTAAGCGAGATTGAACAGATAGCAGATATTATCGGCGTTATGCACGAGGGGCATTTAGTAGAGGAAGTGAATATATCCGAGCTTCACAAAAGGAATCGAAAATACATTCAATTTGATTTATCTGACAGTGAGATAGCCGGAAAGATTTTAGAAAACCACTACCACATGACGGATTTTACAGTGCAGGACGGTACGGTGAGAATTTATGACTTTAGCCAAAGTGTTGGAGAAATCAATCGAGAATTTGCACGAAATGGACTGCTCGTGACAAGGATAAATGATAGTGAGGAAAACTTAGAGGACTACTTTTCTAAACTGATTGGAGGTGGCGGTATTGCTTAATCTTATTTCTTGTGAATTATTAAAACTAAAGCGTTCAAAAATGGTGCTAATTAGTGTGGCAGGGGTATTATCTACCCCACTTTTGATGTTAATAGAAGCCTTGCAAACACATTTTGATAAGCCGGAGATTATCTTTACCTTGTCTGACATATACAGCGACAGTGTACTGTATATCATGCTGCTGGTAAACATTATGATATATGTGGCAATTGCAGCTTACTTGTTTAGCAGAGAGTACACAGAAAGCACCCTCAAAACCATATTGCCCATACCCATTTCAAGGACAAAACTATTAATTGGAAAATTTTGCACCCTGCTTCTTTGGATTGTTATGCTAACCCTTGTAACATGGGCAGGTATATTTATCGTTTGTGGGCTATATGACGCTGTCTTTACATTGGAGGGATATAGCTTACTAGTGGCAATAGTATGGCTCCCCAAGTTTTTGTTTGGCAGTATCCTGATGTTTTTAACAGTTTCTCCTTTTGTGTTTGTTGCTATGAAAACAAAAGGATTTGTCGCCCCGATGATTGGCTCTGCCGTGATTGTCATGGGAAGTGCCGCACTTTCAAATCAAGAATGGGGAGCGTTGTATCCGTGGACAGCCACCTATTTCTTGGTGCAGGGTAAACTTCAGAGTACCGGCTATCCTACACTGCTGTCTGTATCTATTATTATTCTTGTATCAGCAGTTGGTTTTCTTATGACCTTTCATCATTTTAAAAAGGAGGATTTGAAATAATGGTACTTGATTTTATAGAAATTTTAAAAGTTATTTTTCTTGGAATTGTTGAGGGTATTACTGAGTGGCTACCTATCAGCAGCACAGGACATATGATTCTTGTGGACGAATTTATCACACTTAATATGAGCGAAGCATTTAAAGAAATGTTTTTTGTTGTTATTCAACTTGGAGCTATACTCGCAGTGGTTGTAATGTTTTGGAACAAGATGTTTCCCTTTCAATTTAAGAACAAAGCACAGTCAATTGTTAAAAAGGATACTTTCTCGTTGTGGTTCAAGGTTGCGGTAGCTTGTGTACCGTCAGCTATTATGGGGATTCTATTTGATGATTATTTGGATGCTTACCTCCAAACCCCCATTGTGATTTCAATCATGTTAATCTTTTATGGTTTGTTATTCATTCTCATAGAAAATTGGAATAAAAAGCGTACTCCTACTACTATGGCACTTTCTGACATCAGCTATAAAACAGCAATCTTGATAGGGGCATTTCAAGTGTTATCACTTATACCCGGCACATCACGGTCGGGAGCAACGATTATAGGTGCTTTACTCATAGGAGTTTCACGAGTGGCAGCAGCAGAGTTTACTTTTTTCCTCGCAGTACCTACTATGCTTGGAGCAAGTGCTTTTAAGCTGTTAAAATTCGGGTTTGAATTTACAAGTGCAGAACTGCTCGCTCTTGTTCTCGGTATGGCTGTGGCATTTGCGGTATCTGTCTTAGTAATTAAATTCCTAATGAACTTTATCAAAAAACATGATTTTAAGGTGTTTGGTTGGTATCGAATTGTGCTTGGTATACTTGTTGTACTTATAAAATCTTAATAATGCGTTTTCTTTGTGCGCGAATAAAAATGCCAGTTGGTCCTTAAGATCAGCTGGCATTTTTGTTTCTGGGGATGGAAAACAACCCAGAGATTCTCGTTGTCGATCTCCTCCTGATTTTAGTTTGCATGGTGAATTTTGCAAATTGAATCTACAGGAGGTTAATAATGGGATTTAATTATGGATATGAGAAAAAGAAGTTTGATAGTAGATGGAAGCGTTTAGAAGTTGAGTATTGTGATGCAGGGATGAGCGAAGAACAGATTGCTGCCATGAAAGAATATGACTGGGCATGGTTTTGCAGTCAAAGGGTTTTTCAAAACTATACGCAACCAATACCTTGTGAACAATATGATGAAGTATGTGGTCAATCACAGCTGTTCCGAAAGTTTGCATCGTTATCTTATCAATGGGATGTTGATAAGATTGATCAAACGCGATATGGATGGTTGGCTTCGGTGGAAAACGAACAACTACTGTTGAGATTGAAGAAGCTGTCGAAGAAAGATTTGGAGCTATTGACATTACTTTTTGTGGATGGTTATCGTCAAATTGATGTAGCACGTCTTTGGCATTGTTCCAGAAGTGCTGTTGCACAAAGATTTAAAAAAATAAAAAAATTTTTGAATAACACTTAACAAATGAAGCGTATCAGTGCCTACCCATTGAGGGAAGAACATTCTCCCAATGTGGAGCTTGACAATTTCATAGACGGCATTTCCGGTACATAACCTATGTACGAGCGAATCAGGCACGCCGCGAAGATGGACAGCCCCAGGAGGTGATGAATAGGACTGTTCCGAGCGATCCACGTCAGCCTGATACCCGAAAGTGGCATTTCAGGGCGCGATGACTGCATAGGGGTTAAAGATACTTCCTCACGGCCTCCTAAAGACTTGGGGGGAACTCTGCGGCGCACGAGTAAAACGACGCTGTGGAGTTATGACAGCCGCGCCAGCGGAGACCGGAATGTCCCCATCGCCAGGGGTGCGTGGCAAATGTGGCGAGTAAATTTTTCAAAGTCAGATACCATGCGCTGGCAGCTTCGGTTGCCAGCGCATTCATGTGATTTTGAAAGCAACAACCACATCTTTGACAGAAAGGGGGACCACCTATGGAAAAATTGATTTCGCGGAAAGAGGCTGCCAAATTACTGGGGATTAGCATTGCCACTTTGGATGCAGCTCGAAACAGTGGGCTAATTTCCTATGTTCAGTATGTGCAAAATGGTTGCGTGTACTTTACAGATGCTGGCCTTCAGGAGTATATCGCAAAATGCACCCATCGTGCAAAGCCAGTGGAAAAAAGCGCTACATACCGCAAGCTGCGAAGTGTCCGAGCTTGAGCTGTTCCGTATCCTTGCTGGAACCTAATATGTCTGATAAAACAAAGGTACAGCGCTGGACATTATTCTTAGGAGGTGACGGAATTGGCAAAAAGAAAAAGGGCAATTCCTCAATATGGTACGGTCGTGCTTAACGGCATTGAATATTATAGAACCAGAGTCGAAGATTCGGATGGAAACAGAGTGGCGCTTTATGCAAAGACGCCCGAAAAGCTTTATGACAAGGAACTGGAGGCGTTAGAGCAGATTGACAGTACTACGTTTCGTCGAAGATCGCCTACGGTTGCTGAGTACTGTGAGAAGTGGCTGCTGATGCAGTCCGTCCATGTTCGGGCCACCACCTTGACAGATTATACCTCTAAGGTGCGGCGGCACATTATTGGAGGGCTGGGAGACAAGAGAATGGCTGATGTATCCCTGGATGACATCCAACTTGCCCTCGTACCTGTTTCCAAGAAGTCGGCTTCGGTTTATAAGTCTGTGGTGATTCTCTGCAAGTCCATTTTCCGGGCGGCCAAGGAGAGCCATGTGATTGACGAGGACCCGACCATATACCTGGATGCAAAGGGAGGAGTTCCCCAGGAAGAAAGACAGGCATTGACGGATGAACAGGTTGAGCGGCTTTTGGACACGATCCGGGATTTGCCGCCCTATGTATTTGTGATGATCGGTTTATATGCCGGTCTGCGCCGGGAAGAAATCCTGGCGCTGCAATGGGATTCTGTGTATCTGGATGCAGAGGCTCCGTACTTAACGGTACGGCGGGCATGGCACACAGAACATAACAGGCCGGTCATTCTTACCGAGCTAAAGACCAAAGCGGCACAAAGAAACATTCCTCTCCCGGTCTGTCTGGTTGAATGTCTGAAAGATGCAAAGAAAAAATCCACTTCGGATTATGTGATTGCCAATCGGGACGGTGATCCGCTATCCTATACACAGTTTAAGCGGCTGTGGCAGTATATTGTGACGCGGACTGCAAAGCCGAGAATGGCCAGAAAACTTGTGGACGGAAAGTATGTAAAATATATGCTTTACCCGAAACTTGGAGAAAAAGCCAGGAATAACGGCCATGTGGTATATAGCCTGGATTTTGAAGTGACACCGCATCAGCTGCGGCACACCTACATCACCAATCTGATTCATTCTTCGGTGGACCCCAAAACGGTACAATATTTGGCGGGCCATGAAAGCAGCAAAATCACGATGGACATTTACGCAAAGGTCAAATACAACAGGCCGGATGATCTTGTCAAAGCAATGGGCTGTGCCTTTGACTTATGGGACGCTGTGTAAGTTCCGAACAATTCAGAAAATGAAGTAAGAGCGAGACAAGGATGTCTCGCTCTTAGTTTTTCCTTGGCCGTATCTTTGATTCAATTTGAAATCTCTGATAAAAAGGAGGTGTAGATACATCACCACGCGAGAAAGGAAATTAATTATGGCAAAGAAGAAAAAAAACATACCTCAATATGGAACCGTCACACGAAAGGGTGTCCTGTATTACAGAACCCGGATTCTGGACGCAGACGGCAAGCAGGTGAGCTTGTATGGGACTACCTGCGAGGAACTGTACGATAAAGAGCAGGAGGCGAGACGCCAGGTAGCGGAGATCATCTTCCACCGGGAGCATCCTACTGTGGCCGAGTATTGTGAGAAGTGGCTGTTGATGCAATCCGCAAAAGTGTCGCCGGCTACACTGAAGGGCTACGCCTCCAATATGAAGAACTACATTATCAAGCCTTTGGGAGATATGTATATGGAGGAAGTAACAGCGGATGATATTCGTCTGGCGCTGATCCCATTGTCCAATAAGTCCGAGAGCCTGCACAATACGGTGAATATGCTCCTCAAGTGCATTTTTTACTCGGCAGAGCGGAGCCAGTTGCTGGAATACAATCCGTGTGAGGGGATTTCGGCAAAAGGAGGGAAACCGACCCAAAAGAAAGATTCGCTGACAGACCAGCAGGTGGAAGTGCTGCTGGAAACCGTCAAAGGACTTCCGCCGTATCTGTTTACCATGATCGGCTTATATGCCGGTCTGCGCCGAGAAGAAGCTCTCGCCTTGCAATGGGATTGTGTGTTCCTCGATGCACCCACTCCATATATCTCTGTGCGGCGCGCATGGCGATCAGAGCATAACAGACCGGTTATCTCTACAACGCTTAAGACGAAAGCAGCAAGAAGGGATATTCCCATTCCCAAATGCCTTGTGAATTGTCTGCGGGAAGCCAAGGCTGCCTCCAAATCGGAATATGTGATTGCCGATAGTGAGGGACAGCCCTTGTCATATTCGCAGTTCAAACGTGTCTGGCAGTACATCGTTGTTCGGTCTACCAAGGAGCGTACCTATTATAAGTATGTGAACGGACAGAGCATCAAGTACACTGTTCAGCCGAGTCTGGGAGGACATCAGAAAAACAATCCCAACATTGTGTATAGCCTGGACTTCGATGTGACACCGCACCTGCTGCGGCATACCTACATCACCAATCTTCTGTATGCAGGTGTTGACCCCAAGACGGTCCAGTACCTTGCCGGACATGAGAACAGCAAGACAACTATGGACATCTATGCAAGAGTAAAGTATAATAAACCAGAACAGCTATTCGATGTAGTAAATTCTGCATTTCATCAAGCTGTCCCCTCGTAAAAGTGGCCTGTTTTTTGGTTAAGGAATAGGACAACCGAGGGGCCGAGGCTCAAAAAAGCCCGGAATATCAAGGAAAATCATCGCTCAGACGATTGAAATACGGTCTCAAAGCAGCAAGACGTGCTCCTCAGTTCTCCAAGAGATAATCATTTATCTGGGAACATCATCCCGAAGATCTTATGGGTCTTCGGGATTTTTTTGTGGAGAACAGAGGGTCCTCGCAGGCAAGCTGCTGCGGTCGCAGCTAAAAATATGCCACAGGCATATTTTCTAAACGCCACGACAGTTCTCCAAGAGATAATTACTTATCTGGGAACCTTATCCCGAAGATCCTATGGGTCTTCGGGATTTTTTTTCGTGCATATAAATCCCATCCTATGGATTTCATTTGTATTTTTTACATACAATTCCATAAAATCCTGAAAAATCAGTATTTTTTTGATCTGATTTCTGATATTCTGAAAAATAGATAGAAACAAAGAGGAAAGGGGCAAAAAAGTACATGAAGAAACAAAAAGAGCTGACAATGATTCTGGGAGTCATTGTGCTGGTTTTTGTACTGAACTTTTTTGTTTTTCGCCTGGCTTATTTACAGGAACCGATTTTTTGACCCACGCCTATGCTTTTACGGCAGAGGAGTCTTCCCATATGGGATTTTATTACATCACCAATGCAGACGAAAAACGCCAGCCATTGGAAATTACCTGCCCGGAACTGGGGGAGGATGAGATTTTTGAAGTCATAGATACTGAGCAATGGCAGGGGAATGGCATGTATACCTGGAATGAAATGTGGGTGGATTTCGACGTTCCAGACCGTGTAGGAGATTTGAGCAATGTAATCCTGACTCTCAGATGCAGGTCAAGTGGTCTGACGGCACAGAAACGCCTGTGGACATCGGAGAGGTACGTTTTCTGGCGGCGCAGGAAGAACAGGCTTTGACATGGTCAGGGATGGGCGCAGGGGATACAGATGCTTCTTATTCCATGGAGGTACCGGAAGATTTGACGGTAACAGGCATTCGTATGCCCATGGAAAATCATTTTTCCGATCTGCTGATGGTAAAAGACGGGGAAGGACAGCCCATGACGTTTCCAGCGTCCTATCAGCAGGGGGATACCCTTTCTTTGGAAACAGAATTATCTCTGACGGAGAAGGACAACCGTGCCCATATGGTCATTGATGTGGTGCCTGTGCTGGAAATGGAAACAGCCAAAGGAGAAAAAGTATGTGCCTATCTGTATGACAGCATGAAATATACGCCGGATATGAATATACTGGAGATTTACCGTATTCTGCACATGAAAGAAGACATGTAAATGAAAAACATCAGAAATTGGATGCTTTTTGCCATGGTGCTTCTTTTCTTTGATGTGCATATTGGTATCGTCAATCTGTTGCCCAATTGGGCAGCTTATCTGATTTTGGCATACTGCGCCAAAAAGATGATGGCAGAGAAAGGCGGGTTGACGGCAGCGCTTGGCATCTGCGCTGCTGTTTTACGGCTTGGCTACAGGCATTTTGCAGCTGCAGGAAAAAGAAGGTCTATGGATCCGGCGGAAAATATTATTGATGTTGTACGCTATTTCCATTGTAGCCTGCGGTATGACGCTGAATGTAAGACCAATGTTCATCCTTGCGGGCGTTATGATGTTCTGTGCCAGACTTTATTTTCTGTTTGGGCTTTGGCGTTTGATTCCGAAAGAAGAACAAACAGAACCAGAGGAAGAAAAAGAGGAAATTTTATAAGAAAACGATACAGCTGGAATCCTTGAACCAGAAAGGGTTCCGGCTATTTTTTTGAGTGAAGATTGCTTTTTGGCAGATAATTGTCGCAGTTTGCCTTAAGAAAAGATGATTTTTGAGAAAAATGAGAATTTCATTAGAACCAAGAAAGGTCGTTGACATTTATCAGAAAACCAGTATAATGTTTCATGTAAAACAGTTCGACGGCTAACAATATTAAAGGGGGAAAAAATGATGCAGGATAAGCCGGTATTGTTGATGAAAAAAGTAATCAATCTGTTTTTTCGTGAACTGGATGCGATGAATACAGAAAAGCTGCAGGAACCCATTTCGGGGCATAACATGATCGTCATTGAATATTTGACTAAGCATGAAGAACCTGTTTATCAGCGTGATTTGGAAAATCATTTTTTTGTACGTCGTTCCACGGTTTCAAAAGTGCTGCGTTTGATGGAAGAAAAAGGCATGATTGAACGCCTTTCTGTTCATGATGATGCTCGTCTGAAACAGATTGTTTTGACAGATTATGGACGCAGAATCCATGGAGCAGCCGTCCATCATGCGCATATGCTGGAAGAAAAGCTGTATCGCAATTTCACAGAAGAAGAAATGGATACACTGCTGCTTCTTTTGAAAAAACTGGAGCATAATATGGAAGAAACAGAAAAGGAAACTTTATGTTAAGAACCCAATATGCTTTCGAACAAAAAAGGAGGTTTTGGAATGGTTAGAAAGTTGCTTCGCAGCGTCAGGGAATATAAAACCAGTTCCTTACTGGCGCCGCTGTTCGTGACCTGTGAGGTCATTTTGGAAGTTATCATTCCCATGTTGATGGCAAACCTCATCGACTTTGGGATTGAGGCAGGTAACATGCAGTACATCCTGAAAATGGGTCTTGCATTGGTCATCTTCTGTATTGTTTCTCTTACCTTTGGCGCACTGTCCGGGAAATACGCGGCAGTGGCTTCTGCGGGCTTTGCAAAGAACCTGCGTGAAGATATGTACAACAAGGTACAGGAATATTCTTTCTCCAACATTGATAAGTTCTCTACCGCAAGTATCGTAACGCGTCTGACAACAGATATTACCAATATCCAGAACGCGTACATGATGTCCATCCGTGTAGCGGTGCGCTGCCCGATCATGTTGATTTTTGCTTTGTTTATGGCTTTCCAGATCAATTCCCATCTGGCACCCATATTCGTTATTGCCATCCCCATTTTGGCAGTTGGTCTGGTAATTATCATTTCCAATGCGAAACGTATCTTTGAACGGATATTCCGCACATACGATAAATTGAACAACGTTGTACAGGAAAACCTGCACGGCATTCGCGTAGTCAAATCTTTTGTACGTGAAGACCATGAAACAGAAAAATTCTGTTCCGTTTCCAAAGAAATTTATCAGGACTTCTCCAAAGCAGAAAAAATTCTGGCGTTCAACGCGCCTTTGATGCAGTTCTGCGCATATGGATGTATGCTGCTGATTTCTTGGCTGGGTGCAAAACTCATTGTGGCTTCCGGTAACAACCCCGCTGTGGGCATGACCACAGGGGACTTGACCAGTATGTTCTCTTACACCATGCAGATCCTTATGAGTCTGATGATGTTCTCCATGGTATTCGTTATGATTACCATTTCTTACGCATCCATGGAAAGAGCGGAAGAAATTCTGGATGAAAAAAGCGACCTGCATAACCCGGAAAACCCTGTTTATGAAGTCAAAGACGGCAGCATCGAATTTGACCATGTCAATTTCGTATACGGCAAAAATGCCGACAAACTTTGTCTGGATAATGTAAATCTGAAAATTCCTTCCGGTGCGACAGTAGGTATTATCGGCGGTACCGGCAGTTCCAAGAGTACATTGGTACAGCTGATTCCACGTCTGTATGACGCCACAGAAGGTGCTGTCAAAGTAGGCGGCAGAGATGTCAGAGAATACGACATCGAATCCCTCAGAGAAGAAGTTGCCATGGTACTGCAGAAAAACGTACTGTTCTCCGGCACCATCAAAGACAACCTGCGTTGGGGCAAAGAGGACGCAACCGACGAGGAAATGCGTCACGTTTGCCAGCTGGCACAGGCGGATGAATTTATCCAGACCTTCCCTGACGGTTATGATACCTATATCGAACAGGGCGGTACCAACGTTTCCGGCGGTCAGAAACAGCGTCTGTGTATTGCCAGAGCGCTGCTGAAAAAACCGAAAATCCTGATTCTGGACGACTCCACCAGTGCCGTAGATACCAAAACAGATGCCCTCATCCGTATGGCATTCCGGGAAGAAATCCCCAATACCACAAAGATTATCATTGCACAGCGTATTTCTTCCGTAGAAGACGCAGACCTGATTTTGGTATTGGATGACGGTAAAATCAACGGCATGGGCACCCATGAGGAACTCCTTGCCAATAATGAAATCTATCGTGAAGTATATGAATCTCAGCAGAAAGGGGGACTGGAAGAATGAGTGGACATATGAGAGGTCCCGGACGTGGCGTACCCATCGGACGGGCAAAAATGGACAAAGTCACCATGAACCGTTTGCTCAGCTATCTGAAAGAGTATAAACTGCGTTTTACCGTTGTTTTGATCTGTATTCTGATCAGTGCGGTGGCAGGCGTTGCAGGTTCCCTGTTCCTGCAGGTAGTTATTGACGATTATATCACACCACTGCTGAAAACAGCTTCTCCTGATTTTGCGGGACTGTTTCAGGCGGTGCTGACTATGGCTGCCATTTACCTCATTGGTATTCTGGCAACACTCTTTTACAACCGTACCATGGTTTCCATCTCTCAGGGGATTTTGAAGAAAATCCGTGACCAAATGTTCTCCCACATGCAGCGGCTGCCGATCCGGTACTTTGACACCCATACCCATGGGGATGTCATGAGCCGTTACACCAACGATACAGATACCCTGCGTCAGATGCTTTCCATGAGCGTACCACAGATGTTTTCTTCTATCGTGACCATTGTGGCGGTTATCTGTGCTATGCTTTACACCAGCGTATATCTGACCATTCTGGTAGCCATTGTGGTATTCTTCATTATGAAGGTATTCAAATTCATTGCCAGCCACAGTGGGAAGTACTTCATCAAACAGCAGGAAACACTGGGCGATGTGAATGGTTATATCGAAGAAATGATCAACGGGCAGAAAGTTGTCAAAGTTTTCTGTCATGAAGAAAAAGCAAAAGAAATTTTCCGTGAAAAGAATGCGGCTTTGTGTGAAAACGCTACCAAAGCCAACCAGTATGCCAATATCCTCATGCCCATCATGATGAACCTGGGGAACTTACAGTATGTGCTCATTGCCATTGTCGGCGGTGCACTGGCAGTAAACGGCATCGGCGGTTTGACACTGGGCGCCATTGCTTCTTTCCTGCAGCTGTCCAAGAGCTTTTCTGCTCCCATCAGCCAGGTTTCTCAGCAGATCAACTCTGTTGTTATGGCGCTGGCAGGTGCGAAACGTATTTTTGAACTGCTGGATGAAGAAGAAGAAGCCGATGACGGTTATGTAACACTGGTAAACGCAAAATATGACGATAACGGCGAACTGGTGGAATGCCCCGAACATACAGGTCTGTGGGCATGGAAACATCCTCATGAAGATGGCACCATCACTTATACCCAGCTTACAGGGGATGTACGATTCTTTGATGTGGACTTTGGTTACACAGAAGAAAAAATCGTCCTCCACAACATCAGTCTGTATGCAAAACCCGGTCAGAAAGTGGCTTTCGTTGGCGCAACTGGTGCCGGCAAGACCACTATCACCAACCTGATCAACCGTTTTTATGATATTGCCGACGGTAAAATCCGTTATGACGGCATCAACATCAATAAGATCAAAAAAGAAGATCTGCGTCATTCCTTAGGGATTGTATTGCAGGATGTCAACCTGTTTACAGGTACCGTTATGGACAACATCCGTTACGGAAAACTGGATGCTACCGATGAAGAATGTATTGCGGCGGCAAAGCTTGCCAATGCCGACAGCTTCATTCGGATGCTGCCCAACGGATATAACACCATCCTTTCCGGTGACGGCTCCGGTTTGTCTCAGGGTCAGCGGCAGCTCATCTCCATTGCCCGTGCGGCGGTGGCAGATCCTCCCGTTATGATTCTGGACGAAGCAACATCCTCCATCGATACCCGTACAGAAGCCATTGTACAGAGAGGTATGGATGCCCTCATGAAAGGCAGAACTGTATTTGTCATTGCCCACCGTCTGTCTACGGTTCAGAACTCCAATGTTATCATGGTTCTGGAACATGGACGCATCATCGAACGTGGTACCCACGAAGATTTGATTGCGGAAAAAGGCAAATATTATCAGCTTTATACGGGTGCCTTTGAACTGGAATAAGTTTTCATAGGAACAGAAAAGATAGCTGGAATCTTTGTAATGCAAAGGGTTCCAGCTATTTTCTTTTTGTCGGAAACATTTCAGCCATTGCTGTTTTTGAAAGCATGCTCTTTTTTGTATGGAAATTTGTACAGAGCCTGTTTTTTTGCAGAGAATATGGTATCATAAAAGAAGATTTTCCGAAAAAAGCATTGCGGCAGGTACTTTTGGATGATATACTAAGCAATAGTGCTTTTTTACGAGAAAAGCGAAAAAGAGGAAAAAAACGGCAGAAACAGGGTGTTTTGCCGGAAAAGATACATGAAGGAATGTGGAAGGAGGAACAACATGTTTACCATTCGGGAGTATGTGAAAGTTTCCAGTCTGGAAGAAGCATACGAATTGAATCAGAAAAAGGCAAACGTGGTATTTGGCGGCGGCGTATGGCTGCGTCTGGGCAGAAAGAACATCCAGACAGCCATCGATCTGTCCGGTTTGGGTCTGGACGAAATTACAGAGGATGAAAAGGAATTTTCAGTGGGATGTATGGTTTCCCTGCGTCAGCTGGAAACTCACAAAGGCATTGACGCTTAAACAAAAGGTGCGGTGAAAGAAAGCCTGCGCCATATCGTAGGGGTGCAGATGCGTAACTGCGCAACAGTCGGCGGCAGCATTTACGGCAGATTCGGTTTTTCCGATATTCTCTGCTGTTTGCTGGGGCTGGACTGCGACGTGGAACTGTATAAACAGGGCAGAATGCCTTTGGCAGATTTCGCAAAAATGAAAAAAGATAACGATATTCTGGTGCGTGTCATCATCAAAAAGACACCTCTGGAAACCGTATACCTGTCCCAGAGAAACACAGAAACAGACTTTCCTGTGGTTTCCTGCGCAGTGACAAAAGACGCAGAAGGTTATTATGCGGTCATCGGTGCAAGACCTTGTCAGCCTGTTGTAGTCCGTGACAGCGAAGGTATTTTGGCAAAAGCGGAAGTGACAGCAGAAGATTTGGCAGCTTTTGCGTCCAAAGTACAGAACGGCATGGACTTTGCCGACAATACCAGATGCAGCGGCGCATACCGCAGACATGTGGCAGGCGTTCTGGTGAAAAGAGGACTGAAACAGCTCATGGGAGGGGACAAATGATGCAGATTACTGTAAAACTCAATGGAAAAAATGTGACTGCTGAAGTGGCACCAGATATGGCTCTGCTGGATTTTGTCAGAGACCACGGCTGTTACAGCGTCAAAAGAGGCTGCGAAACATCCAACTGCGGTCTGTGTACGGTACTGATGGATGGCAAGCCCGTTTTGTCCTGCTCCACACTGGCAGTTCGTGCGGACGGTCATGAAGTGGTGACTATGGAAGGCTGTCAGGAAGAAGCGGAAGAATTTGGCGCATTTCTGGCAGATCAGGGGGCAGAACAGTGCGGTTACTGCAGCCCCGGCTTTATTATGAATGTACTGGCAATGTGCAAGGAAATGGAAAATCCCACAGACGATGAAATCCGGGAATACCTTTCCGGCAATCTTTGCCGTTGCTCCGGCTATGAAGGTCAGCTCCGTGCCATTCATGCCTATCTGGATTACAAGAAAGGGGCGAAATGAGAATGAAATATGTAAATCAGCCCATTCGGAAAAAAGACGCCATGGCATTGGTAACAGGCAAACCTGTTTACACTGATGACATTGCGCCTAAGGATTGCCTGGTGGTAAAGGTGCTGCGCAGCCCCCATGCCCATGCGGAAATTCTGGAAATCAAAAAAGATATCGCTGAAAAACTGCCCGGTATCGTTTGCGTTCTGACTTATGAAGATGTGCCTCAGAAGCGTTTCACCATGGCAGGGCAGACATATCCCGAACCCAGCCCCTATGACAGACTGATTCTGGACAAACGTGTCCGTTTCGTTGGGGACGCTGTTGCCATTGTGGCAGGGGAAACAGAAAAAGCCGTAGATCAGGCAATGAAAGTCATTAAAGTAAAATATGATGTGCTGGAACCTGTGCTGGATTTCCACGAAGCAAAGGATAATCCCATTCTGGTGCATCCTGAAGATAACTGGCAGGCACTTTGCCCTGTAGGCGCAGACAACAAGCGCAATCTGTGTGCAAGCGGTCTGGAAGAACATGGCGATGTGGATAAAGTCATTACGGAAAGTGATGTTGTTGTGGAAAACACTTACCATACAAAAGCTGTACAGCAGACCATGATGGAAACATTCCGTACTTATACCCAGATGGATACTTACGGCAGACTGAACATCATCAGCTCCACACAGGTGCCTTTCCATGTACGCCGTATCCTGTCTAACGCACTGGATATTCCCAAATCCAAGATTCGTGTCATCAAACCTAGAATCGGCGGCGGTTTCGGCGCGAAACAGACGGTTGTAGCGGAAGTATATCCCGCTATTGTTACACTGAAAACAGGCAGACCTGCGAAAATCATTTATACCAGAGAAGAAAGTCTCATTGCTTCTTCTCCCAGACATGAAATGGAAATCAAAGTGCGCATCGGTGCCAACAAAGACGGTCATATCCGCGGTATCGAAGTGAAAACACTGTCCAATACAGGGGCATTCGGGGAACACGGTCCTACGACAGTTGGTCTGTCCGGTCATAAATCCATCCCTCTGTACAGCAAGGCAGAAGCATTCCGCTTCCAGTATGATGTTGTTTATACAAATAAAATGTCCGCAGGTGCGTACCGTGGTTATGGCGCAACACAGGGTATTTTCGCTGTGGAATCTGCCATCAATGAACTGGCAGTGAAGCTGAACATGGACCCTGTGGCATTGCGTGAAATGAACCTGACCAGAGAAGGCGACGTGATGCACGCATACTACGGCGAAACAGCAAACAGCTGTACACTGGATCGTTGTCTGGAAAGAACAGCGGAAATGATCGGCTGGAAAGAAAAATATCCTTGCCGTGTCATGCCTGATGGCAAAATCCGCGGCGTTGGTATTGCCATGGCTATGCAGGGTTCCGGTATTTCCAGCGTAGATACTGGTTCCGTTTCCATCAAGATCAATGACGATGGTTTCTATGCTCTGACCATTGGTGCATCCGATATGGGTACTGGCTGTGACACCATTCTGTCCCAGATGGCAGCGGATTGTCTGGACTGCTCTGTGGATGACATCATCGTTTATGGTGTTGATACAGACGTTTCTCCTTACGATAGCGGCTCTTACGCATCCAGCACCACTTATGTGACAGGTATGGCGACTGTAAAAGCCTGCCAGACACTGGTGGATAAAATGAAAGCATACGGTGCGGAAAAACTGGGCTGCTCCGTAGATGATGTGGAATTTGACGGGGAAAAAGTATACAGCTTGAAAGACGGCAGCAGCATCAGCCGGAAAGACATCGGCAATGCCATCATGTGCGCAGGGGAAAATGCCCTCTTTGCCACAGAAGCTCATTCTTCACCTGTTTCTCCTCCGCCTTTCATGGCTGGTGCCGTGGAAGTGGAAGTTGACCCTGAAACAGGCAGTGTGAAACTTATTGATTATGCGGCAGTGGTAGACTGCGGTACCGTTGTGAACCCCAATCTGGCAAGAGTACAGGTAGAAGGCGGTCTGGTACAGGGCATCGGTATGGCACTCCATGAAAATATCACCTATAACGAAAAAGGTGAACTGGCTGAAAATTCTTTGATGCAGTACAAAATCCCGACTCGTATGGATATGGGCAAACTGCGTGTGGAATTTGACAGCAGCTATGAACCTACAGGACCTTTTGGTGCGAAATCCATCGGGGAAATCGTGATCAATACACCGGCACCTGCCATTGCACAGGCGATTTATAACGCAACAGGTCTGCGCTTTACAGAACTGCCCATCACACCGGAAAAAATCGCTATGGGCATGATGGATAAATGAAAATCCACTGGATATTACTGGCGGCGGGATTGAGCAGAAGATTCGGGGAAAATAAGCTGCTCTATCCCGTCAATGGGAAAAAACTCTACTGCTACAGTCTGGAACGCATGGCGGCGTTGGCAGAAAAGCGGCAGGAGCGTCTGGTGGTGGTCACTTCCCATGAAGCTATTCGACAGGAATTGGCAGGAGAGAAGGCGGAAGTGATTTGGAATCCAAAGGCGGAAACAGGCATTGCATCCTCTATTCATTGTGCTATCAGGCATTTGGGCGTATCAGAGGATTGTGCTTACCTGTTTTCCGTTGCAGATCAGCCATTTTTAAAACAGGAAGATCTGGGGGCGTTTATAGAAGGCTTTCTCCGTTCCGGCAAAGCCATGGGCTGTATGGCACACCAGGGGGTGTGGGGAAATCCTGCTGTTTTTTCCGGGGAGTATGTGCAGCAGCTCCTTTCACTGGAAGGAGATCAGGGCGGCAAAAGAATCCTGCTGGCATCACCGGAGCAGGTATTTGTCTTTGACTGTGCAGAGGAAAAAGCTTTCTACGATATAGATGAGAAAAAAGATTTGAGAGAGTTCTGAAAAATAGAACTCTCTTTTTTGTTTGCCGAAAAATACATATATATAATAGGAAGAAACTCCATCAAATAACGCTATTATTTTGTCTGATATCGGCTTAATTACAATAAAAAGAAAGTTGTATTTTAAAAAATCGTGTAAAAATTATATTTTTATCCTATATCGTGCATGATGTATAGCAAAAAGAACAATGCATTTCTGTCTGAAAACTTGATTTTGTCATGACAAAATGGTATCTTTACTTTCGCATAACAAAGCATAAAAGCGTTGACGCGAACACGCGTCGAAGCAAGAAAGGGTGAAAAGGTGTGAAAGAAGAACTGGAGAAGAAGTACGGGCTGCTGACTGCCATTGCCATGGTTGTGGGCATTGTCATCGGCAGCGGCGTATTCTTCAAAGCGGAAAAGGTATTGTTGGCCACAGGCGGCGATCTGCCCTTAGGCATATTGTCCTGGTTTCTGGGGGGACTGGTGATGATCATCTGCGCCTATAACTTCGCCGTTATGGCAACCCGTTACGAAAAAGTCAGTGGCGTTGTGGATTATGCGGAAGTAATGGTGGGCAGAAAATATGGATACTATTTCGCCTGGTTTATGGCAGTCATTTATTTTCCTGCCATGACTTCTGTGGTGGCATGGGTAACGGCAAGATATACGGCAGTTTTGTTGGGATGGGATATCGCCGGTCCCCAGGCAATGACTCTTGCAGGACTGTATCTCATCGGCAGTTTTACCGTTAACGCCATTTCTCCGAAACTGGCAGGAAAATTTCAGGTAACCACCACTGTGGCAAAATTGATTCCTTTGGGATTGATGGCGGTGGTAGGCACCATTTATGGATTGAGAAACGGTGTCATGATACAGAATTTTACCAGCGGCGCCATTGTGGAAGTCAGCGGAAATCCTTTGTTTACGGCAGTGGTAGGTACTTGTTTTGCTTATGAGGGTTGGATTTGTGCCACTAGCATTAACGCGGAATTGAAGGACTCCAAAAAGAACCTGCCTCGTGCATTGATGTTTGGTTCTGTTTTCGTTGTGTTTGTGTATGCTCTGTATTATGTAGGTCTGGCGGGAGCTGTAGAAAATGAAGTCATTATGGCTGGCGGCGAAACCGGCGCAAAAATTGCCTTTTCTACAGTATTTACCAATGTTGGGGGAACACTGCTGTTTGTATTTGTTGTCATTTCCTGCTTTGGGACTTTGAACGGATTGATGATGGCATGTACCCGCAGTTTTTATGCTATGGCAAACCGGGGAGAAGGTCCTGCATCCCATATCTTCAGCAACGTGGACAAGGTGACCAATATGCCTACAAATTCCGCTATTATGGGCGTATTCATGGCTGCCCTGTGGCTGACTTATTTCTATGGGGCAAACCTGGTGGAAACATCCTGGTTTGGCAATTTCAGTTTTGATAGCTCTGAACTGCCTATCATCACCATTTACCTCATGTATATCCCCATTTTCTTCATGCACATACGGAAGGAAAAGGAACTGCCTGTTTTGCAGCGGTTCATCATGCCTATTTTGGGCATTGGCGCCAGTCTGTTTATGGTGCTGGCTGCCATTGTTTCTCTGGGAGAAAAGATTATTTATTACGGTATTATTTTCCTTGTGGCTATGGTGCTGGGATGCGTTCTGAAGGGCAAGAAAAAAGAAGAGATTTCATAAGATATAGAAGAAAAGCCGCTGTGTTAGGGGCATTTTCATAAGAAAATAAAAAAGCTGAAATCCTTGTTATATGGGGGATTTCAGCTTTTTCATGTTTACTGAGATTTTGTTTGATGTGCGTTTTTCTGAAGGCAGCCGTTTCATGCTGTTTGTTTTGTAAAAAATGCAGGATTTATATTGACATATGTCATAAACGGAGTATACTGAAGGAGTAAGTAACATATGTCGAAAACAGGAGGTGTCATATGCCCAGACCGAGAAAGTGCAGAAGGGTTTGCGCCATGCCAAAGAGCAGCCGTTTTGGTCCTTTGAATGGAAGCTGCTGCGGCGAGGTGGTCATGACCGTAGATGAGTATGAAACCCTGCGGCTCATTGATCTGGCGGGATATACCCAGGAAGAATGCGCGGCACAGATGGGCGTTGCCCGGACAACGGTGCAGGGGGTATATAACGACGCCAGACGTAAAGTGGCTGAGTCCCTGGTAGACGGCAAGGTGCTTGTCATCAAAGGCGGCGACTACGACCTTTGCGAAGGCACCGCAAGACCCTGTGGCAGAAAATGTCATCCCATCTGCTGCAAAAAAGATGAAAAACACGAAGGAGATGTAACCTTATGAGCGAAAATTGTTCCCATAACTGCGGCAGCTGCTCCTCTAACTGCAGCAACCGCAAACCGGCGGATTTTCTGGTAGCACCAAATCCCCACAGCAGCATTAAGAAAGTCATCGGCGTTGTCAGCGGCAAAGGCGGCGTTGGTAAATCTATGGTTACCAGCACACTGGCAGTACTGACCCAGAGAAAAGGCAAACAGACAGCCATTCTGGATGCAGATATCACAGGTCCTTCCATTCCCAAGGCTTTTGGCATGAAGGAAAAAGCTTACGGCACAGAACTGGGTATGATGCCCTGCAAAACAAAAACAGGCATTGACGTTATGTCCGTAAACCTGCTGCTGGATAACGAAACAGACCCCGTTGTATGGAGAGGTCCTGTCATTGCGGAAACTGTGAAACAGTTCTGGCGCGACGTTGTATGGGAAAATGAAGAATATATGTTCATCGACATGCCCCCCGGAACAGGTGATGTTCCTCTGACTGTATTCCAGTCCATCGCCATTGATGGCATCATCATCGTAACTTCCCCTCAGGAACTGGTTGGCATGATTGTTGACAAAGCAGTAAAAATGGCAGAAATGATGAACGTACCAATTTTGGGTATCGTAGAAAACATGTCTTATTTCGTTTGTCCTGACTGCGGCAAGAAACATCAGATCTTCGGTGAAAGCCATATCGAAGAAATTGCGGCAAAACATAACATTCCCGTTGTATGTAAACTGCCCATCAATCCTGAAATCGCTGCAAGATGTGACAATGGGGAAGCAGAAAGCTATGAAGGCGAATGGCTGAATCCCATGATTGACTTTTTGGAAAAAATTTGAGGAGGAACTATCATGAAAACAAGAGTAGCAGTTACTTATGAAAACGGCCAGGTATTCCAGCATTTTGGCCATACAGAACAGTTCCAGATTTTCACTGTAGAAGACGGCAAAATCCTGTCTGACGAAATCGTATCCACAAACGGCAGCGGTCACAGCCTGCTGGCAGACTTCCTGGTAGTACAGGGTGCAAGCGTTCTGATCTGCGGCGGCATCGGCGGCGGCGCAAAAATGGCGCTGGCACAGAAAAACATTTCTGTATTCGGCGGCGTAACAGGCGAAACAAGAAAAGTGGTTGAAGATTATCTGGCAGGCACACTGCTGTTCAATGCAAACGCAGAATGTGCAGACCATCACCACCACGACCATGAAAACTGCGGTGAACATGATCACCATTGCGGCGGTCACTGCGGTCACTAAACAGCATACTTTTTGAAATCTATAAGGAGTCGAAACTTCCATTTTCAGATATGGAGTTTCGGCTCTTTCTTTGTTTGATTTGAAAAAATAATAGTTTTCTTACCTATTTATAAATGTTTTCATAAGAAAAATAAATTTTTTGGAAAAAGACATGGAATTTCATTTTTTTGTGGTATCATAATACCATTACAAAAAAGCGGGACAGGAGGCGGAGAAATGCAAGGGACATTATATACAGGCGGAACCATCTATACCATGGAGCCGGGTGTGTCCGTGGTGGAAGCGGTACTGGTGGAAAATGGACGAATTCAGGCAGTAGGCAAAAGAGCGGAGCTGGCAAAAGACGCGGAGAACGTTGTGGACTTAGAAGGCAAGACCATGCTGCCGGCATTTATTGACAGCCATAGCCATTTGATGGGTGTGGCAAACGGTATGCTGCAGGTGGATTTGGCAGAAGCATCTTCTTTTGCAGAAGTGAAAGAACGGATTGAACATTTTATCCGGGAAAATCAGGTGCCCAAAGGAAAATGGGTGCTGGCGAAAGGTATCAATCATGGAAATCTGAAAGAAAAACACCTGCCGGAAAAAGCATTTCTGGATGGAATCACTGCGGAACATCCCCTGCTCATTCAGCATACCTCTGGTCATTCTGGTGTGCTCAATTCCATGGGGCTGGCAGAATTGGGTATTACAGAAACAACCACTGATCCGGAAGGCGGACGTATTGACTTTGGGACAGGTTTGCTGGAAGAAAATGCCCTCATTCAGAATATGGACAAGTTTCCTCTGCCGACAGGAGCGGAGCTGGTATCTGCTTTTGAAAAAGCACAGCACTTATATGCTTCCAAAGGTATTACCACTGTTCAGGAAGGGATGTTTGTGGAGCAGATCAAAGGCATTTATAACATGCTCTATGAACAGAACCGACTGTGGCTGGATGTAGTAGCATATATGGATTTGAAAAATAGTCCCGAACTCATTGATGCTTTCCCCTCCTGCAAAGGGGAGTATGACCACCATTTGAAAGTGGGCGGCTACAAAGTTTTGCTGGATGGTTCTCCTCAGAGCAAGACCGCATGGGTGACGAAACCTTATACCGATGGCACTAAGGGGTATCCTATGCTTTCCGACGAAGAACTGGAACCGTTGGTAGAACGGGCAGTACGGGAACAGAAGCAGCTTTTGATGCATGCCAATGGGGATGCGGCTGCTGACCAATATCTGAGGGTATATGAGAAAGTGATGAAAAAATGGGGCCCCGGTATCCGTCCTGTTTTGATTCATGGACAGATTATGCGCCATGACCAAGTGAAGGAACTGGCAAGACTGGGCATCAAGCCATCCTTTTTCCTTGCTCATGTGTACCATTGGGGCGATGTGCATATGGAAAATCTGGGCATGGAACGAGCAAGACGCATCAGCCCTGTGAGAGATGCCGAGGAAAAGCAGATTCCTTTCACACTGCACCAAGATTCTCCTGTGATTCCGCCGGATATGATGGAAACGGTTTGGTGTGCTGTGAACCGGAAAACGAAAAACGGTGTTGTGCTGGGCGGAGAACAGAAGTTGTCTGCTTATGAAGCTTTGCAGGCAATTACCATCCATGCGGCAAAACAGTATGGGGAGGAACAGGAAAAAGGCACCATTGCTCCCGGCAAGCGGGCGGATTTTGTGGTGCTGGACAAAGACCCCATGACAGCAGAACCGAACGATATACGAAACATACAGGTCATGATGACGGTCAAAGACGGTCAGACCATTTATCAGGTATAAGGAGGAGAAGGCTTGGGAAGAAAAAAGAAAATTGCGGCATTATGCGGCGGTATCGCAGTGGCAGCAGTCATTGGTTATGCCGCTTATGTACTGCTGACTTATCACCGAATTCCTGACGGGAAAGAAACTGGAATTGAGAAAAAAGCGGAAGGACATGTACTGAAAGAGGAACAATCCTATACAATTTCTAGCTACAATATTGGTTTTGGGGCATATACGCCCGAATTTACGTTTTTTATGGATGGCGGAAAGCAATCTGTCGCAGAAAGTCCAGAAAGCGTTGTAGCCTGCGTAAAAGGGGCAGGAGAGGAAATTGCAGAATTTGCACCGGATTTTGCCTTATTTCAGGAAGTGGATCTGGATTCTACCAGAAGTCACCACATCAATGAATACGGTATGTTGAAAGAATTTTTCCCGGCACAGGACACCACATTTGCTGTCAATTATGATTCTGCATACCTGATGGTGCCGCCTTGGGAGCCTCATGGGAAATCCCTGTCTGGTATGGCTGTTTTTTCATCTTATCCCATAGAAAGCGCCATCAGAAGAAGCTTGCCTATTCAGGAAGATTTCAAAAAACTGCTGGATTTAGACAGATGTTATCAGGTGGTAAAAATTCCTGTGGAAAATGGGAAATATCTCTGCCTGTATCATGTACATCTTTCTGCTTATGGTCATGATGATTCCGTGCGGGCAGGGCAGATTGGCATGCTGACGGCGGACATGCAGGCAGAACGGGAAAAGGGCAACTATATTGTCTGCGGCGGTGACTTCAATCATGAAATGTGCGAGAAGTCTCAGGAAGGAGAAGCCTACAGCTGGGCACATATTTTCCCCAGAGAAATGCTGCCGGAAGGCTTTACCGTTGCCATGGATACGCTGACTGAGGAACAGAAGGCGGATATGCCACAGAGCACCCGTTATACAGACATTCCCTATGACCCGGAAACTTCTTTCCAGGCAACCGTAGATGGATTTTTGATTTCGGATAATGTGGTATGTGAAAGTCTGGAAGTCATTGATACAGGATATGAATTTTCTGATCATAATCCTTTGGTGATGACTTTCCAGCTGAAAGAAATTTCAAAATAAAGCATGGTTTTTGAAAAAGTGTGGAATTTTTTCCACACTTTTTTCGTATGGTAAAAAAGAATAGAGGGATTTTTAGATAAAATGAATGAAATTAATTACATTTAAAAGAATATAATTCAGTAGAATGCAAATAAAAATGCACATTGTATACTTCTGTGAAAAATTAACCGATTGCCATCCGCTTGTGGTGGAAAGTTGTGCTTCATTGACAGAATCACTTGATTTCATGGGGTTAGAGGCTGAAAAATTCCATAGAAAATGGAGAAAAAATGCTATATTTTTTACATATTTTTACATTTTAGGTATAAAGAAACTGTTAAAATATGGAAGTCCCTATTGCAGAATTTACAATTTCTGGATAAAATGGCAGTGAGTTCTAATCAATTTATATGAAGGAGATACCCTGCAGGAACCGCGGCTTGCCGGGCGTCTCTGCGAACCAAAGGACTTATATTTTTAAACTAGGGAGGGAATTAATATGATGGACGTTATTTCTAGTATCCAAGGGGTTGTATGGGGACCCGTCATGCTGGTACTGTTGTTCGGTACACACGTATTCCTGACACTGCGTACAAGAGTGATCCAGAGATATGTGTTCAAAGGCATCAAGCTCTCTGTAACACCTGATAAAGAAGCAAGCGGTGACGTATCCGGTTTTGGTGCGCTGGCAACTGCATTGGCAGCGACCATTGGTACCGGTAACATCGTCGGCGTCGCTACAGCGATCGCATCCGGTGGTCCCGGTGCGGTATTCTGGGTATGGCTGACAGGCTGCTTTGGTATGGCTTCCAAATACGGCGAAGCGATTCTGGCAATCAAATACAGAGTAAAAGGGAAAGACGGCGGTCTGATCGGTGGTCCCATGTATGCTCTGGAAAGAGGTTTGAAACAGAAATGGCTGGGTATTTTGTTTGCACTGTTTGCAGGTTGTGCGTGCTTCGGTATCGGTAATGGTACACAGGGCAACTCCATTTCCAGCATGGTACAAGATACCTTCGGCGTTTCTCCTTATATCACAGGTGTGGTTCTGACAATCCTGACAGGTATCGTTATCATCGGCGGCGTTAAGTCCATCGCAAGAGTATGTGAAAAACTGGTTCCTTTCATGGCTGGTTTCTACATCATCGGCTGTATCATTATCCTGATTTTGAACCATGATTTTGTATGGCCCGCAGTGAAGACAATCGTTACAAGCGCGTTTACACCTCGTGCGGCAGGCGGCGGTTTTGTTGGTGCTACCGTTATGATGGCAATCCGTTTTGGTATTGCCCGTGGTCTGTTCACAAACGAAGCTGGCTTGGGTTCTGCGCCTATCGTTGACGCGGCAGCTGCAACCAGAAACTCCGTTCGTCAGGGTCTGATCGCCATGACTGGTGTATTCTGGGATACCATTATCGTATGCGCTTTGACAGGTCTGGTTCTGGTTTCTTCTATCCTGAAGAGCCCCGAAAGTCTGGCTGGTTTGACAGGCGGCACACTTTCTTCCGCAGCTTTCGCAAGCATTCCTGTTGTAGGTCCTATCGTATTGACAGTTGGTCTGATTTGCTTCGCATGGTCTACCATCCTTGGCTGGAGCTACTACGGTGAAAGATGCTGGGTATATCTGTGTGGTCAGAAAGCAATCATGCCTTTCCGTATCATCTATACACTGGTCGTATTTGTTGGTTCCGTTATGACACTGGACGCAGTTTGGGGTATCGCGGATATTCTGAATGCATGTATGGCATTCCCCAACTTGATTGCTCTGCTTGGTCTGAGTGGTGTTATCGTAGCTGAAACCAAGAAATATCTGTTCAGCGACAATATGGATGGTTGGTCTGATGATGAAATTCCCGTTGTGGATAAATAAGATTTGCTACCATAAAGAGCAGAAAAAAGCAATTATATAAACTGAACAAAAATGAAGCGGCTGTACGATTGAAATGCGTACAGCCGCTTTTTTTACGCATAAATTGGAAAAAAATTCCAATTTTTTGAAAAAATATACATTTGTGCAAAGTGAGAATTTACATTTTTTTCCAGTGTCCGTTTTAGGAAGTACAAATGTGCGTGATAATCGCCTAAATTGGGCTTTTTCTTGTTTGATTTTGATAATTCGCAATGGGTTTTGCAAGGTGGATTTTGTTAGAAGTATATTAAAAGCTTTTCACAAATAAAATTTACTCGTTCAGAATATATTCATAAAAAAGGTATAAAAAAATGCGAATCATTTAATAAGAATTGTATATTTTTGTATCGAAAGAAGGTTTTTGGTAAATTTCTTTCGTAAAAAACTTCTTGTAATTTCTGAAAAATAAGATAAAATAGTAACAGGTGAGGGAATCGACAAGGTATACATAATCAGAATAGACAAAAACCGAAGATGTTTTCGTGGGACATTGTAAGGTTTGCTATTTTGAAAATGTAAAGTCGGTTTCTGCCAACGAAATTATTTTATATTTCATAAAATGGGAGGGAATTAATATGATGGATGTTATTTCTAGTATCCAAGGCGTAGTATGGGGTCCAATTATGCTCGTATTACTGTTTGGTACACACGTATTCCTGACACTGCGTACAAGAGTGATTCAGAGATATGTATTCAAAGGCATCAAGCTTTCCGTAACACCCGACAAAGAAGCAGAAGGTGACGTATCCGGTTTCGGCGCGCTGGCAACTGCACTGGCAGCGACCATCGGTACCGGTAACATCGTCGGCGTTGCTACAGCGATCGCATCCGGTGGTCCTGGTGCGGTATTCTGGGTATGGCTGACAGGCTGCTTCGGTATTGCTTCCAAATATGGTGAAGCTGTTTTGGCTATCAAGTACAGAGTTAAAGGTAAAGACGGCGGTATGATCGGTGGTCCTATGTATGCTCTGGAAAGAGGCTTGAAACAGAAATGGCTTGGCATTCTGTTCGCGCTGTTCGCTGGTTTTGCCTGCTTCGGTATCGGTAACGGTACACAGGGTAACTCCATTACAAACATGGTAGAAAATACATTTGGTATTTCTCCTGTTATCTCCGGCGCTGTCATCACAGTTCTGACAGGTCTGGTTATCCTGGGCGGCGTTAAGTCCATCGCTAAAGTATGTGAAAAACTGGTTCCTTTCATGGCTGGTTTCTACATCATTGGTTGTATCATCATTCTGTTCCTGAACGGTTCTTATGTACTGCCCGCACTGAAACTGATCGTTACAAGTGCATTCACACCTCAGGCTGCAGGCGGCGGCTTCATCGGTTCCACAGTTATGATGGCAATTCGTTTTGGTATTGCACGTGGTTTGTTCACTAACGAATCCGGTCTGGGCTCCGCTCCAATCGTTGACGCGGCAGCCGTTACCAGAAACCCCGTTCGTCAGGGTCTGATCGCCATGACTGGTGTATTCTGGGATACAGTTATCGTATGTGCTCTGACAGGTCTGGTTCTGGTATCCTCTATCATGAAAGACCCCGCTGGTATGACTGGTCTGACTGGTGGCGATCTGTCTTCCGCAGCGTTCAACAACATCCCCGTTATCGGGCCTATCGTATTGACAGTTGGTCTGATCACTTTCGCATGGTCCACAATCCTTGGTTGGAGCTACTATGGTGAAAGATGTTGGGTATACCTGTGTGGTCAGAAAGCAATCATGCCTTTCCGTATCGCATGGACAATCGTTGTATTCATCGGTTCCGTTGTCAGCCTGGACCTGATCTGGGGTATCGCGGACATCCTGAATGCTTTGATGGCATTCCCCAACTTGGTTGCTCTGCTTGGTCTGAGTGGCGTAATCGCAGCAGAAACCAAGAAATATCTGTTCAACAACAATATGGATGCATGGTCTGATGACGAAATTCCTGTTGTTGACAAATAATCAAAATCTTATCCTACCACGAATGAAAAGGCGGCTTTTAAAAGCCGCCTTTTTTATGTTTCTTTTTATATTCTCGATAGGGAGAGAGTGATTGTTTTTTGGAAAAAGAAAAAGAGCTGTTCATTTGAACAGCTCCTAACGTGAGTGACATGATTCGAACACGCGACCTTCTGATCCGTAGTCAGACGCTCTATCCAGCTGAGCTACACTCACATACGTGATTCACGCAAGAAATATAATACAAGAAAGTACATGTTTTGTCAATAGATTTTTTTAGTTTCTTTATGTATTTTTGAGGGGACAATCTGAAGCCCCTCAAAAATACAATTTTATTGTGTATTAGGAACGGTGTCTGGGCAGGAACGACAGTCTTTCTGCAATATGAGAAGAATAAGAACGACTGCGGTGTGCCAGCTTTTTGGGTATTTTTGAAATACGATGGGCAACTCTTGTGCCTTTGATGACGGGCAAAGAGGGCAGTGGAATATTTTCTGCATTCTGGCATGCCCTTACGACTTTCTGATACAGTCCCTCCACATGGTTGCCAAAGGTTTCCACGGAAAGGCTTTCCATGGTGTTCTGGGATGTTGTGGAAAGGTGTTCCCGCAAAGGTTCATCTGTCAGCACGCGATAAAGCAGGTCAGGCAGTTCTGCCGGATCATCAAAAAACATGCCCGTTTCTCCATGGGTCATGAAGTTGACAATGCAGTCATCCCGTCTGGCAACAACGGGAATGCCGCCAGCCATGGCTTCCGCAAAGGTAAGCCCCTGTGTCTCTGACAGAGAAGCACTGCAAAAAACATTGCCCAGCTGATAATATTTTCCGATTTCTGACCAGGGTTTCCCGCCTGTGAAAAGCAGATGGTCGCCAATGCCCAGAGATTCGGCGTATTTCTTCAGATTTTCTATTTCCATGCCTTCCCCAACAATGACCATCATGGTATCCGGCAGTTTTTCCAGCAATTTGGGCAGAGCGCCAATGATGACATCAATGCTTTTTTCCTTGGCAATACGCCCGATGGAAATGAGCACAGGTGTATCTGCCTTCAGTCCAAGGCTATGGCGCAGTTCCAGTATTTCCGCAGGGTCGTAATTGGATTTGCGGAAATGTGAAGTATCGATGCCTGTGGGGATGATGGAAATGGGTTTGTTGACGCCGTAGCTGCGCAGAAGCCGCTCGGTTTTTTTGGTAGGTGCAATGACTGCCATGGCAGTGTTGCAGAAAATGCGGCTAAATTCTCTTGCACCTTCAGCGGAAATAAGATGACCGCCTGCAATGTAATGGACGTAATCTTCATACATGGTGTGATAGGTATGTACCATAGGGATGCCGCATGTTTTGGAAATAAGTTTTCCTAAAAATCCAAGAGAAAATTCCGTCTGTGTATGAATGATATCCAGTTTCAACTGGTGAATCTTACGCAGAATATGGGGCGGGCAGACAAAACAAGCCCGATAATTTTTGACAAAGATAAAGGGCATACTGGGCAAACGGAAGATATGGTCGTCCGTTTCCTGCTGCTGCCGCGGGTCATAAGGCGTGAAGATATATACCTGATGTCCCTTTTTTTCCAGTTCCCGCCGCAAGGTCTGTACGGAAGTTGCGACGCCGTTGAGCTGCGGGAAATAGGTATCGGTAAAGATCCCGATATTCAATTTTGCCACCTCCTGTTTTGATCTTTCTTATGCGATTTTAATATAAAAGACACCCTTTGACAAGTAACAATCCGTTACGAACGTATAAAGATTTTTTTAAGACCTCCCCAGTCTTATGGCGGAGCGGGAAAATATGGTATACTGGAAGCAGAACCCAAAAGGAGGAAAACACATCATGGCAAAGACATTGCATCCCAATCAAATACACGCCATATCCCATGGGGCAGGACCTATGCTGGTGCTGGCAGGTCCCGGCAGTGGCAAGACAACGGTCATCATCCAGCGGATACGCCGCCTGACGGAAAAAATGGGTGTGTCCCCCTATCGGATATTGGTCATTACCTTTACGAAAGCGGCAGCAGAACAGATGAAAACAAGATATGCCGCTTTGCAGGGAAAATCGGGTGTGATGTTCGGTACATTCCATAGTATCTTTTTTCGTATTCTTCGCCAAGCCTGCGGTTACAGTCTGGAACAGGTCCTTTCCGAGGACGAACGGCGGAATACCTTGCAGAAATTGGTGACAGAAGCCCGCATTTCTGTGCAGGATCAGGAGGAATATATCCAACAGTTTTTCAGTCAGTATTCTCTCATGAAAAATCAATTGCTGGATGTCAGTGACTTTATGCCGGATGGGCTGCCAAAAGATGAATTTGTGGCTTTGACAAAGAAATTTGATGGCTGGAAACGGCGGAATGAAAAAATTGATTTCGATGATATGCTGACAGAATGCTATGATGTTTTGTCACAGGATGAAAAGGTTCGGAAAGCCTGGCAGGATCGTTTTGACTATATATTGGTAGACGAATTTCAGGATGTGAACCGTGCCCAGTATGCCTGCTTGCAAATGTTGGCGGCACCGAAAAACAATCTGTTTGTGGTGGGAGATGATGACCAGAGCATTTATGGCTTCCGTGGTGCCAGCCCTTCCTTTATGCTGGATTTCCCAAAAGATTTTCCGGGAACGGAAAAAGTTTTTCTGGATGTGAATTACCGCTGTTCCGGGCGTATCATCCGGTTGGCATCTCAGGTTATCGGTACCAATGTAAGCCGTTATGCAAAGGAAATCAAAGGCAATCGGGAACTGGGAGATCGCATCAATGTTTTTGTGGCAAAAGACAGCGGGGATGAGGCGGAACTGACAGCTCAGAAAATTGCGCATTTATTGGAAGAGGGAATGCCCATAGAAGAAATAGCCGTGATTTATCGCACCAATATCCAAGGGGGCGCGTTTGCCAGAGCCTTGTTCCGTCGGGGGATTCCCTACCATCTGCGGGATGGAGGGTTTCATCTCTATGACCACTGGATTGCAAGAGATTTGGCGGCTTATCTGTTTCTGGCGGAAAATAGGGACAGTGACGCTTCTTTGTTGCGCATTGTGAATAAACCGAAACGGTACATCAGCAAGGATTTACTGGCAGAGGCAGAACAGATGCCCTATGGTTTGTTGCGGAGCCTCCATGTCTGCCCCTCTTTGCAGAAATGGCAGGCGGAACATCTGGAAAGTTTAGAGGAAGATTTGCGGCAGATTCAAAAGCGAAAGCCTTATGAGGCTTTGCGGTATGTGCGGAAAGTGGTAGGCTATGACGAATATCTTTCGGACTATGCGGCTTATCGAAAAGCCAGCCTGTCTAATATGATAGAAATTGCCGACGAAATTACGGAAACGGCTAAAGGAACGGAAAGCGGCACGGAGTTTGTGCGGAAAATGGAGGAATTGAGCCGTCAAATGAAGGAACAATCCAAACAGAAAGGCAATACCCATGGCGTTACCCTGACCACATTCCATGGTGCAAAGGGGCTGGAATTTGGCGCAGTGTTCCTGCCTTCTCTGGCGGAAGGCATCATTCCCTATGAAAAAGGCAGAAAGGGAAGTGCATTGGAAGAAGAGCGGCGGCTGTTTTATGTGGGTTTGACCCGCACCAAGGACAGGCTTTTCCTTTCTTTTACGGAAAACCGCTATGAGAAACCTTTGAAGCCTTCCCGCTTCCTTATGGAGATGGGATTGGATGAACGTCTATTTTTCAAAGAAAATAGAAGAAAATTTTAAGAAAGAGTTAAAACATTCTGAGAAGCCCCTTGTTATAATGAAAGAAAAACAAATGTGTTTCTACTAGACAGGGAGGACAGCTATGAAATATCATCAAAAACAAAAACTCAAACAAAAGATTTTTGCTGTCATTGCGTTGGTGATTGCCTTAATTATGGTGCTGAGCCTGCTGACACCTGTTTTTGCCGCGGCTCCGAATACACAGACCGTCACGGCTGTTACCAATACAGATGTAGCAGAGCCAACGCCGGAACAGGAACAGGAAAAAATCATTGGTGGTGATCATTTTGTTCTGGATTTGCAGATGGGCTTCGACAATTCTTATATTGTAGAAAAAGTCACGCCTATGACGGCCACATTGACCAATAACGGCGAGGCTTTTCAGGGTGAATTTCAGGTGAAAGTTTACACCTATGAAAACACAGACAGCGGTTTCCAGAAATATGCCCTGTACAGTCAAAAGCTGGAATTGCCAGAAGGCGCCACAAAGCAGGTTTCCATGGAATTGGGCTTGAATACGGTACGGCGTTTTATGGAAGTGTCACTGGTGGATGAGGGCGGCAATGTGGTATTTCAGAAACATGTGCCTGTGGACGCCCTTTCTCCAGAAACGGTGGCTGTGGGCGTTCTCAGTGAACAGCCTGCACAGGTACAGTATCTGGCAGGTATGAACTTGTCTGAAAAAACTTCTGTTTTCTTCTTGGATCGGGATACGTTCCCGGAATCCCAAAGTGTTATGGAAAATTTCGCGGTGCTCATCATCGACGATTTTGATACAGCTACACTGGGAGATGCCCAGAAAAAAGCCCTGAAAAACTGGGTGGATAATGGGGGACTTCTTGTACTGGGTACAGGGGTGCAGGCACAAAAAGTTCTTTCCGGTTTGGATTTTGTGGATGTTTCTCTGAACGGTACCCAGAGTGTCAGCGGCATTTCCGCGCCTGATGGAACTGCTTTGTCCTTGTCTGCGCCTCTGACTGTTGCAGGGATTTCCGCAGAAAAGGCGTCTGTAAAATGGGAGGCAAATGGTACGCCTTTGACTTCTCTCATGCCTTATGGCGGCGGTTATGTGCTGCTGAACCATTTTGCTTTGGGTCTGGCGCCTTTTGCCAATATGCCCCAGCAGACAGCTGTGCTGAAAGGGCTTTGCAGTGGTTTGTATGATGCGGAAGGAGAAAATGCAGGGGCGGAAATCACCAACCAGCTGCGTTATGCAGCAAATAGTTTCCCTTCTGTGACAGGAAATTCCATAGTTGTAATCTTTTTGGCAGTCGGTATTTATATTGTACTGGCAGGTCCTGTTATGTATCTTGTGCTGAAGAAAAAAGACCGCAGAGAACTGGGGTGGATCACCATTCCCGTATTGTCTGTTGTATTTTTTGGTGTGGTATTCCTGCTGGCAGGCAGAAGTACTTATCACAATGGTATGATCAGCACAAAAGCCATTGTGGAAATGGAAGAAGGCAGCAGCGTTGGGGAAACTCAGATTGCCATGGCTATGAAAGTGCCTGGCAATGGTGATGTGACTCTGGAAAGTGAATTACCCATTCCTGTGCAGCCCCAACTGGATAATGGCTGGTATGACGGCAATGGCAAAGCAGAAGAAATAGATTATAAAGTCACCACAGGGGATGGCACAAATATCGTCTTTTATGACAATATGGCATGGGAAACAAACTTTGTCAGTGCCTCTGCCACATTGGAACTGGGCGGCAGCGTTACCAGCAATGTAGCCTTTGATGGAGAAAAAGTTGTGGGCACCGTGACAAACGGAACTTCTGTAAATTTCATGGATGCTTATCTGAAATTGGATTATATATACATTCCTCTTGGTGAACTGCCGGCAGGAGAAACCATGGAGGTTTCTTATGATTTGAGTACGGAAAACATCAATGACCGTTATGGGGAACGAATGACCAACTTGGTTACAGGAGATGACACAACGATTTGGGATCAGGTGCAGAATGGTACCATTACGGAAGAAAGAGGGTACACACTGCGCCGTGAGCAGGAATTGATGGAAATCCTCTATAATTGGGATACGACAGAACAGAGCAGCTGGGAAAACAGTCAGATTACGTACGAATTCTTCGGCTTTAGTGATATGCCAATCTTTGACAGTGTGAAATATCTCAATGGAAAACCCGCAAGGGAAAATTGCCTGGCCATGTTCCATACTGTAGGCACCAAAGATCTGAGCCGTGAAAAATCCTTTGATCTGCCATTTACAGTTTTGCCGGAAACAACAGATCAGGCAGTGAATTATGGCGTGTATTATGACAATCGGAACAATTTCTGCGAAGTAAACAACTATATGGATGCAGAGCAGGAAGTTGTTTTGCAGTATGTCGTTGGTGAAGGTGTGCGTATTGATGAAATTCAGTTTGCTTTCGATGAAAGCTATCGTTCCGGTATGTATGCAGACCCTCAGGTATATAACGTGAAAACGGGACAATGGGAAGATTTTGTGGAAACACCTTATGCACCCGGCGAGGACTATATCAACGAAGAACGTGTGGTACAGTTCAAAATGTATCTGGAACCGGGCGTGTATACCCATGCACCCAGAATGCGTGTGAAAGGAGGCGGTCTGTATGCTTGAAATGAAAGAACTGGTGAAACGTTACGGCAATTTTACGGCAGTGGATCATTTGACACTGACCGTGCCTGACGGCAGCATTTACGGCTTTGTAGGACCCAATGGCGCCGGAAAGACCACCACCATGCGCATGATGGCAGGGCTTTTGCAGGCAACAGAAGGCAGCATCTGGATGGATGATGTGGACATGACAAAAAATCCCAGACTGCTGCGGACGAAAATTGGATATATGCCGGACTTTTTCGGTGTGTATGATAATTTGAAAGTAACGGAATACATGGATTTTTACGCAGGGACTTATGAGGTTCCCTATAAAGACAGAAAAGATATTATTGATGGTTTGCTGGATATTGTAGACCTGTCCCATAAGAAAGAGGCTTATGTGGACTCCCTTTCCAGAGGGATGAAACAGCGCCTTTGTCTGGCACGAAGCCTCATCCATGACCCGAAACTGCTGATTCTGGATGAGCCCGCATCGGGTCTTGACCCTCGTGCCCGGGTGGAAATGAAAGAAATCCTCAAGCAGTTGCAGTCCATGGGGAAAACCGTTGTCATCAGCTCACACATCTTGCCGGAATTGGCGGAGATGTGTACAGAAGTGGGTATCATCAATCAGGGAAAACTGGCAGCCCAAGGGACGGTACAGGAAATCATGCGGCAGCTGACCCAGAAACGCATCATTTATGTGCGTCCTTTGGCGGATGTGTCCAAGACAGTAGAAATCCTGCAGGAAATGCCTGCGGTAAAAGAAATCACGGAAAATACCGCCGATCTGGAATTTGTATTCGACGGCAGCGAGGAAATGCTGGCGGAAATCCTGAAACGTTTGGTAGAAAGCGGCATTGGAATCGTGTCTTTCCGTGAGAAAGAAGGCAATCTGGAAGAAATCTTCATGCAGGTGACAGGAGGTGCAGGCGTATGATGAATCCGGTTTTGCGCAAAGAAGCCATTACCACCATGCGAAGCTGGAAAACTTATGGAGCATTGGTGCTGTTTCTGGTGATTTCGGCAGTCGGCGCCATGCTGTATATCGATTTGGCCATGTTCCAGAATCGCGACTTAAGTTTTGATCCTTCCTCTATGGTTTGGCTTTATGTGGTGCTGGCTGCGGTGCAGATGGGACTGGTCCTTTTGACAGCGCCGGCAGTGGCAGCGGGCAGTATCAGCGGCGAAAGAGAACGGCAGACATTGGATCTGCTGCTGGTGACAAAAATGAGCCCTCTTTCCATCGTGTTGGGCAAACTGGCATCTTCTTTGATGTATGTGATGCTGCTGGTGGTGGCAACATTGCCCATTTTTGCCATTGCCTTTTACTTCGGTGCCGTATCGGTGGTGCAGGTGGCGGAAGTATTTGCTTTCGTGCTGGTGACAGCCTGCATGGTAGGCAGTGTTTCTGTATTTTTCTCCTGCCTGTTTAAGCGCACCATCGTATCCATTGTGCTCATGTATCTGGTTATCGGATTTTTGTGCTTCGGTACCTTGGTACTGCTGGCATTTTACTATATGTCTTATGATGGTTTGTATAATGGGGATATTCCTGTATTGGCAACCATTTTGATTCTCATTCCCAATCCTGGTGTGGCGTTTTTCTCCTTGATGAATGCCCAGCTGGGGACGGATGTGACATATTCGCTGTTGCGGATGACCGACCAGACTTCCGCAATCTATCAGTGGATGGGAACACATATATGGCTGCTGCATCTGGTATTCGATCTGGTGGTCATTGTAGTGTTTGTACTGCTTTCTGCTTACATCATCAATCCGGTGCGGGAAAAGAAGGTACGAAAAAAGAAGGGATAAGCCATGAAAGAATTTTTGCGTTTACTGGCTCCCCTGCGGCATAAGCTTATGGCGGAGCGGTTTTTGAAATGGTTTATATATGGAGAAACAGCGGCAGGCATTTTATGCCTTGCCGTTGTTGTATTGTCGAAATTTTGGACGGAAATTCCGGTTTTGCCTCTCTGCGGCGTGTTTGTTTTGCTGGGGCTGCTCATAGCCCTTACGGCAGCCTTTTTCCTGCGAAAAGTGACGGAGAAAGAAACGGCAGAAACGGCAGACGCCTTGGGCGGCGCAGAGCGAATGATTACCACCATGGAGCTTTTGGGCAAAGGTACGCAAAATCCCGTGGAGGAAATGGCAGTGGCAGACGGTTTTGCCAAAGCCAAGGAAACGGATTTTGCCAAGCTTTATCGGATGCGCCTGCCCGTGAAGGTGCTGCGTGTCCTTGCGTTGGTGGTGGTGCTTACCATTGGTGCTGGATTTATGCCGGTGCGGCGGGATAAGGATGCGGAGGTCTATGCCAATGCCCAACTGGAGAGAATCGAGCAGGTAAAGGCGGAAGAAACGCCGGTGCTTTCCAAAGAAGAAAAGAAAGTCTTTCTGGAAGCGGCAAAGGCATTGGAAAAAGACCTGAAAACAGCAAAGACCAAAAAAGCCGCGGAAGAAGCTGTGCGGGAAGCCCAGCAGAATATGAAACAACTGGAAAAGGAGAGCGTTTCCAAAGATTTGAAAGAACTGGCAGAAACCTTGAAACAGGAAGAAGACACGGCGGCATTGTCTGAAGCCTTGGAACAGGGAGATGAGGCATCCATTTCTCAGGCAATGGAACAGTTGTTGCAGAAAATGGCAGCCATGGATAAAGGTCAGGCAGCATCCTTGGCACAACAATTGGCAGAAGCTGCGGAAAATATCAGTGATGAGGAGTTACAGGAAGCCTTGAAAGCTTTGGAAGAAGCTCTGGAAAATGGGGCAGACCCCTCAGAAGCAGGAGAGGCTGTGAAAAATGCCTTGCTTTCTCAGGCACAGGTGAATAGTGCTCTTAGAAGCAGCCTGCAAAAACTGAACCGCAACGTGGGACAGCAAAGTCTGGCGAAAAAAGTGGAAAGCGGCAGTGAGTCCACAGGCGGTGAAGGTCAAGGCGAAAGCGGTCAGGGAACCGGCGGTCAGACGGGCAGTGGCGGCAGCGGAACCGCTGGCGTAGGTAATGGCGGTCAGGGTCGTGGATTCGGTCATGCAGAGCCGGAAAAAATCTATACCCGTTCTGCGGCAGGCAAAGACGGTTACGATGCCCAGCTGAAAGGAACGGATTCCGACGAAGGTCAGACCACCATAACGGAACACCGCACCATGGGGCAGGCAGGAACATCCGTGCCTTATGATACGGTCTATGGTCAGTACCGCAACGAAGCCATGGAAACGCTGGAAAACAGCAGTGTGCCCTATGGCATGCGGGAACTGGTTTCTGATTATTTTGCCACACTGGAACGGTGAGAAAGAAGGGATTTTATATGAAAATCTGGAAAATAGCAGGTGTTTTATCTTTCTGTATGCTGGCAGGCTGCGGCAATCTTTCCGCTGCGGATGAACAACAGCTGAAAGATGGCTTGCAGGATGCATCCCAGCAGCTGGGCAGTGCCGTGGAACAGGCTGGAGAAGCATGGGACAAAGCCCAGGCGGAAATCGAAGCAGAAATGGCAAAAATCAACTGGGCAGAAAAGATCTTTCTGGAAGAAAACAGCGACGGCAAGCCTGTCCGTGTGGTGAAAAATGACGGTACTACCGTAGAGGATATGGACGCTTTTCTGGAAGCCATCCAAGTTTCTGACTGGACAAAGGTGGATGCACTGCCAGCAGATGTGACAGAAAGCGGCACTTTTGCTCTGCGGCAGAATGCCACCATCAAACTGGGAGAAACGGTATCCAATACGGATTATAAGATTGCCCAAATGACTGTTTATAAAGAAGGTTATGTGACACTGGAGATTCTGGACGGCATGACGAAATATCTGGATATTCTCATTCCAAAGGAAAACTTTGTGGCAGTGTATCAGGTACCGGAGGATGTGGCAGCATACTTACAGGATTGCGCCGCTTAAATAACAGAGAGGAGGGGGACGATGCACTTTGCACAGCCCCTTTTGGGATTGTTGGCACTTCTTGCGGTGCCAATTATCCTGTTGATGTATTTACTGAAACAAAAATATAAAGAAAAACAGGTGCCTAGTCTGTATCTTTGGGAAAAGGTATTGACCCAGACAAAGGCACAGGAGCCATGGCAGAAGCTGCGGAAAAATCTGCTGATGTTTTTGCAGATTGCGGCAGCACTTCTCCTTGCTCTTGCCTTATCCGGTCCTTATCTTATGGGAAAAATACAGGTGCGGGATTATATCATTGGTTTGGACTGCTCTTTGAGCATGCAGGCGACGGATATGGAAAAAAGCCGTTTTGATGCCGCAAAGGCAGATTTGACAGAACTTTTGGAAAATACAGCGCCCGGCTCTCGTTTTTCTCTGGTGATGCTCACAGACACGCCTACATTGGCTGTCAGCGGCGGAGAAAAGGATGTGGTTCTGCGTATGGTGGAAAATGCGTCCCCTACAGCGGGTGGCGTCAACTGGGAAGAAGCGAAAAGCCTGCTTTCAGCGGAACAGGAAGCGCTGGGCGGCGAAATCGTGGTGTATACAGACGGATATGGCAATTTGGGCACATTATCCGCAACAGAACAGGTCTATGCCGGAGATGGAGAGAATACAGCGGTAACACTCCTTTCCCATACGGCACAGGAAGACGGATTGTATGTGATGGCAAGGCTTCATCACTATGGCAAAAGCGACCAGGAGAAAACCGTTACCCTTTACGCAGACGGTGCGGCTTTTGACACCAAAACTGTCACAGCAGCAGCTGGAACAGATACGGATGTGGTATTCCGTGGCGTTCCCGAGGAAACAAAGACACTGGAAGTGCGGATTTCTCCAGAAGATGCCTTGGCGGCAGATAACAGCCGTTTTGCGGGATTGGCAGCGGCTAAGCAGCAGAAAGTGCTGCTGGTTTCTGAAAGCAATCTCTTTCTGGAAAAAGCCCTTTCCCTGTCCGATCAGGTGGAACTCTACCAGACAGATACCTTGCAGGAAAATTTATCGGGCTACAGCCTGTATGTGTTTGACGGGGTATTACCGGAAACCATGCCTACGGATGGTCATTGGCTCCTCATCAATCCACCCAGCGGAAACGGTATCGTGGAAACGGGAGCGGAACAGGAATTTGCGGCGGATGTCCGCGGACTGGCGGACAGTGGCTTGGAAAACTGCGGTGATATTTCTTTTGCATTGGCGAAAGGAAAGCCTCTTTCTGCTTCCTGGGGCACAGCTTTTTTGCAGGCAGAGGGGCAGACCTTGGGGCTTTACGGAGAAACAAATGGCAGAAAAGTGGCAGTTCTGGGCTTTGACCTCCATGACAGTGATTTTCCTTTGCAGACGGAATTCCCTATCCTGCTGTATCGATTGATGGAATGGTATTTCCCTGCCAATGGTTCCGGGGTTTCTCAAGTGACAGCGGGAGAACAGGTGAGCCTTTCTCTGCTGCCTACTACAGAAACGGCAACAGTCATGACAGCCGCAGGCAAGGAAATTTCCATTGCGCCGCCATTTCCTTCTCAGACATTAACGGAAACGGCAGAACCGGGGCTTTATACCCTTCGGGAAACAGACAGCGCACAGAATATGACAGAAACGCCCTTTGGTGTCAATGCGAAAACCGAAGGAGAATCAGATTTGTCCCTGCGGGGAGAACAGGCGGAAGAGACACAATCCACAACGAAAGAAATTCAAGGCAGCAGAAGCGTCCTCAAGTGGGTACTGTTGCTGCTGCTTGTGGTATTACTTGTAGAATGGCGGGTGAATTGCCGTGAACATTGATTGGCAACAGCCTTACTGGCTGATTTTATTGATTCCTGTAATGGCAGCCATACTGTTTTTTGCCAAAGGCGGACAGTTTGCATCGCCATTTCGGAAAAAAGTCCATACCATCATGCGGGCAGTACTTTGCTTTGTGCTGATTCTTGCCATGGCAAATCCTACATTGCTTATGACGGCAAATACCACCACAACGGTGTTTGCTGTTGACCGTTCCGCCAGCGTGGAAAAAACGGAAGGGGCGGTACAGGCGTTTTTGCAGGAAGCCCAGCAGGCTAAGGAAAATCGAGACCAGTTGGGTCTGGTTTCCTTCGGGAAACGGGCAGGGGTGGAACTGACACCGGACAAAGATACCGATGTGACCGCAGGCTTCTTGTCTTTGGTGGATAAAGGCGGCAGTTCTCTGGAAAATGCCCTGCGTCTGTCTGCTTCCCTTTTGCCGGATGGCACCGCAAAACGTATTGTCCTCCTGTCTGACGGCAACGAAACGGAAGGAAATGCTTTGCAGCAGGCACGGGCATTGGCGGCGCAGGGCATTACCGTGGATGTATATCCTCTGGTGTCCGAAGAACAGCCGGAAGTGCAGCTGACGAAGCTTGAATTGGCGGAAGTCATCAACATCAACAGCCGCTATGAATTGGCATTGCAGATTGATGCAAATATTGATACTACGGCACAGGTGCGGCTTTACAAAGGTAATACCCTCATTGCCGATGAATCTGCGGAAATCCATAAAGGGGAAACCCGCATGGTATTTTCCGATATCACCACCACTGGCGGCGGTGTGACCTATCGGGCGGAAATTGTTCCGGCACAGGACACTATGGCAGAAAACAACCGGGTTTATGCCTATACTTATATAGAAGATATTCCCAGAATCCTCATTGTGGAGCAGGAGGACAGCGGCAGGGAATGGGAAAGCATGCTGTCTGGTCAGGTGGCTGTCCAGAAAGTGACAGCAGCCAGCGCACCCACTGCCATGGAGCAGCTGGGAACCTATGACGGCGTCATCCTTGCCGATGTATCGGCGGAAAATCTGCCGGATGGATTTTTGACTGCACTGGAAACTTATGTCCGCACCACCGGCGGCGGTCTGCTGGTCAGCGGCGGTGAAAATGCTTTTGCGCTGGGCGGTTATCAGAATACCCCGCTGGAGGAAATGCTCCCTGTGGATATGGATTTGAAAACAGAAGGGCAGAATTCTGATTTGACTATGATTATGGTCATTGACCGTTCCGGCAGTATGATGGACGGTAATTATGGTGTTTCTCGTATTGACATGGCAAAAGAAGCAGCTATCCGCAGTCTGGATCATTTCCAGCAGGGTGACAGGGTAGGCGTGGTGGCTTTTGACTCTTTTCCCGAATGGGTGATGGAACCTTGCAATGTCACAGAAAACAAAGACGCTCTGACGAATGCCATCGGCAGTATTCAGGCGGACGGCGGTACCAGCATATTGCCTGCCCTGAAAATGGCAGTGGATGCCATGAAGGAAGAAAATACCAAACAGAAGCATATCCTCCTTTTGACAGACGGTCAGGCGGAACAGTCCGGCTATGACAGTGTTCTGACAGAAATGCGTCAGCGGAACATTACTCTTTCGACAGTAGCCGTAGGGGGCAGCGCAGATACGCAGTTATTGCAGCGTTTGGCGGAAAACGGCAATGGGCGGTATTATTTTACGGATGAATTTACGGACTTGCCGGAAATTTTCGCAAAGGAAACCATTTTGGCAGGGAAAGAATTCATCAATAACCGGACTTTTTACCCTGAACAGCAGGACGCTTCCGCCATTTTGTCGGGCATTGACGCTGTGACGGAACTGGATGGCTATATCAGCACCACGGCAAAAGCCAGAGCCGACAAAGTCCTCATCAGTGACAAGGAAGAACCCATTCTGGCAACATGGCAGTATGGTCTGGGCAGAACGGTGGCGTGGACATCGGATGTACATGGACAATGGACGGAGAAATGGCTTGCATCAGACAGTGGTGTGAAAATCCTTCGCAATGCGGTTTCCTGGATGATGAAAAACAACGCCATGACGGATATGACCCTGACGGCAGAAGCCGGGGAAGAGGACAGCGTTTTGCGGCTGACCATGCCTTTTTCCGAGGATGTATCACAAGTACAGGTGACGGTGGTTTCTTCTGACAACGAAACAGAAACAGTACAGATGCAGTCAACGGCTCCGGGGATTTATGAAGGTGTCTTTTCTTCGGCAAAAGAAGGGGCTTATCTGGCGGCGGTGCAGGTGGCAGAAAAAGATGGGACCACCACCAATTCCAATACAGGTTTTTATCTGTCCTATCCCAAAGAGTACGACATGACAACCAGAGAAAACGGCAACCAGCTCCTTCAGCAGATTGCCGAAAGCACTGGCGGCAGAGTGTTAACTAGCGGCAGCGAAGTTTTTGCGGCAGATGCGGCACAGTCTGTGAAACATCAGTCCATGCAGAATCCTTTGCTGATACTGGGTGTATTCCTGCTCCTGCTGGATATTTTCCTGCGGAGATTCCCCACAGTATTGCAGAGGGCAGAAGGAGCCCTTGCAGTACGGAAAGACAGAAAACAGGTGAAAAAAGCAGAAAAACCTGTGAAATCCACTGCAAAACAGGCGGAAAAAAAACAGGTATCCAAAGAGAAAGAGAAGAAAACAACGCCTGCGGAAAAACCGGCGGATACGCCAGAAGAGCATAAAAATACAACACAACGGCTTCTGGACGCCAAAAAACGCCGCGGAAAGTAGGTTTGTGAACCAATTATGTAATAAAAATGTAAGGAAATTTATTATAATTGATATTGTTTTTTTCATACGGCTTCGCTATGATAGAAGAAGTATTGGTTTTTGGTATAATGTATGTCTGAATCCAATACACTTGTATGGGCGAAGCCGTTTTTCTGCCATTGCGGAAAAGCGAAAACAACTGTTATAGAAAGTTGGGGGTTTATTTGCAACAAAAGGGTGTAAGAAGCCACAGGCGGGAAGCCCGCCATGAGGCGCATAAAAAGAAAATCATGATCGGGGCATTGGTGGTTGTTCTGGTGGTTCTGGCAGGTGTGCTGGGATATTATTTCTATCACAGACATCAGGTGCTGAAACTCCTTTCTGCGGAAGGCATTTATCAGGGTGTCACCGTAGACGGCATTTCTCTGGAAGGCATGACGAAGGAAGAAGCACTGGCAACACTGGAAGAAAAGTATGTGACAGAAGTCAATGGACAGGTGCTCACATTCCAGTTTGATGAGGAAACAAAATGGGAAGTGCCTTTCACAGACCTTGGCGCTGGCTACCATCTGGAAGAAGCTGTGGAACAGGCGTACAATACCGGCAGAGAAGGCACGGACAAAGAACGTTTTCAGGTTGGGGCGCAGCTGCTGAAAGAAGGCATTGACATTCCTTTGGAATATTCTTATGACACAGAAAAAATGAAAGCGAAACTGACAGAGATCGCTGAAGAATTTGATCGCCATGCCGTAGATAGTACCGTCAGCCGGAAAAACGGGAAATTTGTGGTGACACCGGAAGAAACCGGTCGTATCATGGATCAGGAAAAAACAGAAGCCAATGCGGCAGCTGTTTTGGATACCCGTATGAGCGGCACTGCCAAAATTGAGGCGGAAGTGGAAGAACCCAAGATCACAGCAGAGGCAAACAGCCATGTTACAGACCTTATCGGTTCTTTCAAGACTACGTATACCATGAGTGACAAAAATAGAAATACCAATCTGGAAGTGGGATGTAACTACATTAATGGCACTGTATTGGCACCGGGAGAAACATTCTCTGCCAATGTGGAACTGGGTCCTCAGACCTATGAAGGCGGTTACAAAGACGCTGCTGTATACAACAACGGCAAAGTGGAAAAAGACGTTGCCGGCGGTGTATGTCAGGTAACCACAACACTGTATAACGCAGTCATTGATGCGGAACTGGAGATTGTGGAACGCCATCCCCATTCCATGACCGTAGGCTATGTGCCTTTGGGCAGAGATGCGGCGGTTGCAGGCAATTATAAAGACCTGAAGTTCAAGAATAATACAGAATATCCTGTATTGATTGAAGCTTATGCCAGCGGCGGCAATCTGGTCATGAATATTTATGGTCATGAAGTCCACAGCAGCAGTCATCGTGTGGAATATGAAACTGTTTACGAGGAAACCATACCAAAACCGGCAGAAGTGGTGACAGAAGACCCTGATATGCCCGAAGGCGAACGGAAAGTAACTTCCACCGGCAAAACTGGCGCAAAAGTAAGCGTTTATAAGATCGTTTACGAAAACGGCAAACAGGTAAGCCGGGAATGGTTCAGTTCTTCTTCTTATCGTGCCACAGCGGATCAGGTGACCGTAGGTACTAAGAAAGCAGAGGAAAAGAAAGAAGAAACCACAGCAGATACGGCATCTACAGAACAGCCGGGCTTTGGTATTCAATAAGAAAGAAAGGTGTTTGCAGACATTGCAGACACCTTTTTTGTGTTTCAGAAAAATTTCTGTTCCTGTAGTGCAGACTGTGGTAAAATAGTACACAGGGAAAAGAAACAGAGCAATGAGGTACGGTTTCTTTTTTGCACAAAGGTGCTTCTGACCGAAAAAGGAGATTTGATAGTATGTTTGAAATTGGTAAGATTCCGCCGCAAATACTGGAGCGGATTGTTTTAGACCCGGTGACACACAGCAAAGTCCATCGGGATGATATTGTGGTGCGTCCCAAAACAGGGGAAGACTGTTCTGCCATGGACCCCAAAGAGGAATTGTGTGTGTTCTCCACAGACCCTATCACTGGCGCAACAAAGGATACCGGCTATCTGGCGGTACATATCAACTGTAACGATGTATTTTCCGCAGGGGCAGAGCCTGTGGGGATTTTGATGACGGTGCTTCTGCCGCCTCAAAGCGATGAGGCGATGCTGGAAGAACTCATGCACGGCACACTGAAAGCAGCGGCGGAACTGGGCATTGAAGTGCTGGGCGGTCATACAGAAGTGACAGATGCTGTCACAAAACCCGTCATTTCCGCTACAGTTATTGGCAAGACCAGAAACCGGAAAATGGTTTGCACTGGCGGCGCAGAAGTGGGACAGGATGTCATTATGACAAAATGGGCTGGTCTGGAAGGGACAGCCATCATTGCCCACGAACATGAAGATGTGCTGGCACAGCGCATTGATAAAGAACTGCTGGAAGAAGCCAAGGACATGAAAGGCTATTTGTCCGTAGGTACCGAAAGCCGCATTGCTATGGAACATGGCGCAACAGCCATGCATGACGCTACAGAAGGCGGCATTTTGGGGGCAGTCTGGGAACTGGCGGAATGTTCTGGAAAAGGCGTGCAGGTCTTGGCGGACAATATTCCCATCAAAGAAGTGACAAAGGCTGTCTGCAAAGAAGCAGGCATTGAACCGTTGCTCCTGATTTCCAGCGGTACCATGATTATTTCCGCCTTTGACGGAGTGGAGTTGGTGAAAAAACTGGAAGAAGCAGGCATTGAAGCGGCTGTCATTGGGCGCATTACAGAAAGCGGAAAGACCATTTTGGAACAGGGCAAAGAACGCGTGCTGGAACAGCCTAAAAGCGACGCTCTGTATCAGGTGAAATTATAATTACGAAAGAGAAGGTGTAGAAATGAGAGATTTTACAGCAAAACATGTGGCGGTTCTGCCGCCTTCCGGCATTCGGAAATTTTTTGATATTGTAGCTACCATGGACAACGTCATTTCCCTTGGCGTTGGGGAACCGGATTTCAAAACGCCGGAACGTGTACGGAAAGCTGCCATGGATTCTCTGGCAGAAGGCAAAACAAGATATTCCTCCAACTGGGGCATGCCCAAACTGCGGGAGGAAATTGCCCATTATCTGAAACGCCGCTTTGATCTGGATTATGACACAGACCAGATTCTTTGCACCATCGGCGCATCCGAAGCCATTGACGTGACACTGCGTACCATTCTGGAACCGGGGGATGAAGTGCTGGTGGTGGAACCTTCCTATGTGGCATATAAACCAGCTATCCAGTTACAGCATGGGGTGCCTGTGGTGGTGACCACCAAAGCGGAAAACGACTTCAAACTCATGCCGGAAGAACTGGAAGCGGCTATTACACCCAAAACAAAGGCGCTGATTCTGCCTTATCCCAATAACCCCACCGGTGCCATCATGGAACGGGAAGATCTGGAACGGATTGCTCCCGTCTGCATCAAACATGACTTGCTGGTGATTTCCGATGAAATTTACGCGGAACTGACTTACGACGGCAAAAACCATGTTTCCATTGCTTCTGTGGAAGGCATGAAGGAAAGGACAGTGGTGCTCAACGGCTTTGCAAAGTCTTTCTCCATGACAGGCTGGCGTCTGGGTTATGCGGCAGGTCCCAAGGAACTGATGAAAGTCATCAATAAGGTACATGCTTACATCATCATGTGTACCCCAACCATGAGCCAGTATGGCGCCATTGAAGCCCTGCGGGATGATGATCTTTGCGACAGCGATGTAGGGGCAATGCGTGAGGCTTATGACGAAAGACGGCAGTATCTGGTGAAAGCCCTCAATAATATGGGATTGACATGCTTTGAACCCAGAGGGGCATTTTATGTGTTCCCTTCTATTGCCGTGACTGGCTTGACTTCTCAGGAATTCTGCGAACGACTGCTCCATGAAGCAAGTGTGGCAGTGGTACCCGGCGATGCTTTTGGCGAAAGCGGCGAAGGACATGTGCGCATTTCTTATGCTTACAGCATGGAACAGCTTCAGACAGCTATGGAAAAAATCCGTGAATTTTTGCAGAAAAACGGCTGGCTGAAGGCATAAGATAAAACAGACAGGAAAGTAGTGTATTTTCCTACGGGAGAAGGCAGGCTTTCCTGTTTTTTTGCGCCTGATTTCTTAACGGTTCATTAATTGACAGGCAAAAGGAAATATGAGATGATATGTTCTAATTTGAAAGGAGTGTGACAAAAAGCATGGACGCGGACAGCGATACGGACGCCAACTTAACAATTCCAAAGCGTTTTGATGTCAGAAAAAGAGAGTAAGGTGTAGTCTGCCCGGAATCGGAAGGGGTAGAGTATGCCTTTTTGTGTTTGTAAGAATGTATAGAACATGATAATTTTTGGAAGAATCAAAACGGAGGAATGAGAACTATGAGTTGGGAACCTTTAGTATTACAAGTAGTGTTGATTGCGTTGAACGCCATATTTGCAAGTGCGGAAATCGCGGTCATTTCCACAAATGAAACGAAGTTGAAGAAAATGGCACAGGATGGAGATAAACGGGCAGGACGTCTGGTAAACCTGACGGAACAGCCTGCAAGATTCCTTGCTACCATTCAGGTAGCCATCACACTGGCGGGGATGCTCTCCAGTGCATTTGCGGCAGAAAGCTTTGCAGACCCTCTGGCGGCGGCTCTGGCAGCTACAGGCATTGGGATTCCGGAAAATGTACTGAAATCTGTGTGTCTGCTGGTGATTACTGTTGTTTTGGCTTACTTTAACCTGGTATTCGGGGAACTGGTGCCAAAACGTGTGGCCATGAAAAAGTCCGAATCTTTGGCATTGGGGCTTTCTGGTCTGCTGGCGGCGGTTTATAAAATTTCTGCCCCTTTGGTATGGCTGCTGACTGTTTCCACAAACGGCATTTTGCGCTTGGTGGGCATTGACCCTAACGACAACGGCGAAGAAGTTTCCGAGGAAGAAATTCGCATGATGCTGGAAGCAGGCAACGAAAAAGGTACTTTTGATGAAGAAGAAGTGGAAATGATTCAGAACGTATTTGCGTTTGATGATACATCTGTGGAAGAAGTGTGCACCCATCGTGTGGATGTGGTGATGCTGGATCTGGACGACGATATGACAGTCTGGGAAGAAACCATTCAGAACAGCCGCTTTACCTATTACCCCATCAGTGGAGAGGACGATGACGACATCATTGGTGTACTGGATACCAAAGACTTTTTCCGTCTGGCAGACAGAAGCCGGGAAAGCGTCATGACAAATGCCGTAGACAAACCTTATTTTGTGCCGGAAACAGTGAAAGCAGACGTACTGCTGACCAATATGAAGCGGGAAAGAAAATACTTTGCCATTCTGCTGGATGAATACGGCGGTTTGAGCGGTATTATCACCCTGCGGGATATTATGCAGCTTCTGGTGGGCGACTTCTACGAAGAGGAAGAAGAAGTGGAAGAAGCGGAAATTGTCCGTACTGGCGATATGGAATGGAAGGTTGCCGGCAGCGCGGATCTGGAAGAAGTGGCAGAGGCTTTGGATGTGACACTGCCAGTGGAAGAATATGAAACCTTTGGTGGTTATATCTGCGGCGTGCTGGGTCATGTGCCTGATGACGGCACATCCTTCCTGGTGGATACGGAAGAAATGCAGATTCAGGTGCATAATGTGGATAACCATCGCATTTTGGGCACCACAGTCCTTGTGAAACCGAAAAAAGAAGAAAATACAGAAACGGAATAAGAAACAAGCGAAGAGAAAAGCAAATTTCTCTTTAGAAAACATATCAAATAAAATCTTATAAAAATAAGCAAGCTGGAATCCTCTATATATAAGGATTCCAGCTTGCTTTGTTTTTTATGAAGATGCCACTAATGCTCTGCCTTTTTTCGTTTTCATTGAAGCGCAGAGGAAAAAAGCGTATAATGGGAGCATAGACAAAGAACCGAAAGGGGGACTTTTCATGGATGAAAAACTGCAGAAACTGAAAGATTGGATTGCAGAGTGTGACAATATTGTATTTTTTGGCGGCGCTGGCGTGTCTACGGAAAGTGGCATCCCAGACTTCCGTGGGGAAAAAGGGATTTTTACAGCCATCAGTGAATATGGCTATCGCCCGGAAATCATATTGAGCCATTCTTTTTTTGAGGCACATCCCGATATTTTCTTTCAATATTATAAAAAGAATCTGCTCTATCCCGATGCAAAACCAAATGACTGCCATAAGGCATTGGCAAAACTGGAGGAAATGGGCAAACTGAAATCTGTCATTACACAGAATATCGACGACCTGCATCAGAAAGGCGGCAGCAAACGGGTGCTGGAGCTCCATGGTACACTGTATCGGAATTACTGCCTGAAATGCGGTAAGGAATTCGATTTGGATTATGTGACAAAAGACGAAGGCATTACTCGTTGTGATAAATGCGGCGGCATCGTCCGTCCTGATGTGGTGCTTTATGAAGAAGGTTTGGATGAACATACCATTGAAGAAGCAGTTCATGATATTTCCCATGCCCAGATGCTTATCGTAGGCGGTACCAGCCTGAATGTATATCCTGCGGCAGGGCTTCTCCATTACTTCCGGGGCAAGTATCTGGTACTCATCAATAAGTCTGCCACCAGCATGGACAAGAAAGCGGATCTGGTCATTGCGGAAAATATCGGCGAAGTATTCCGGAAAGTGGTGCTGGAAGAAAGCTGATAAAATCAGGGTTTTTGGAAAAAAAGAAAAAAAGTCTGAAAAAAATGAAAAAAGGTATTGACAATATGGATAACCTTTGCTAGAATAAATCCTGCGCTGTGAAATGCGCTGTGAACTTTGAAAATAGAATAGTGAATGAAACTTACAACCCATAGTCAATTCGGTTAGTGAGCTTTGAACCGGTTATGAAGCATTTGACCTAACGCTGCAAAGCGTTAGAGAATGCAAAATGGTGAAAAGCGAGCGGTTTTCGCAAAGCGAAAAAACAACCGCAGCTAATATAAAATGACAAGAGTTTGCCGGTTTCGAAAAAACCGGAGGATAGCCAGATTAACTGGCTAGGTCAACTCAAAGCGTGCAGGTCGCTGGGTTTTATGCGTGACTTTTCTACGAAAACTCACTTATAAAATTTCCAACCGACGATGCCGTTTGTAAATTTTAACATAAGAGTTTGATCCTGGCTCAGGATGAACGCTGGCGGCGTGCTTAACACATGCAAGTCGAACGAAG
>NZ_FRAH01000051.1 GCF_900142265.1 Anaerotignum lactatifermentans DSM 14214
ATCTTCCTCTATCTCTTTAGGCAGCTTTGCTGGCTGTCCTGTATTTTTACGTCCCCGTCGTTCTACCGCTAAACCTTCTGGACCCTCCTCAAGATAGATGCACTCCCAGCGCTTAATAATACCGAGACAGTTGATATTAAATCTTCTCATGGTTTCACTGAGACTTAGACCTTCTTCCCGCATCGTTTCTACCACCAGTTGCTTGAATTCTGGTGTATATCGTTTATTTGGTACTCCTTTTGGCATAAAAATCACCCCACTTGTTATTCAGTATATCATACTGTCTAACAAATGGGGTGCAGTTCAGATTTTAGCTTTCTTATTTTTTTTAATTAAGATTTTTTGTTATGTTTTCTTATGAAGACAGCTGTCGCAATTCCCCTTAAGAAATCAAGGAAACGAAAAAACAATGTTTTCTTAAGGGGAAGTTGCTTTGCATGTTTCTTTTTTTCGGATTAAATGCCTGCTTTTTGCAGCTCGATAAAGTGTTTTGCTGTGCGAGGACTTCTGCCATTACAGCGGATGGCAAAGGCTTCTGCTTTGATGCAGAGTTCTTCTTCGTCCATGGAAACACCATATTGTTTTGCCAGATGTTTTACAATGGACAGATAGTCGTCTTTTCCTGGTTTTTGGAATGTAATGGTCAGACCGAAACGGGCAGCCAGACTCATGGTTTCCTGAAGGGTATCGTTCAGATAAAGTTCATCGCCCTGACGTTCTGTCATGGTTTCTTTCACCAGATGCCGACGATTGCTGGTGGCGTAAATGAGTACATTTTTGCCGCAGGAAGCAACGCCGCCTTCCAGTATGGCTTTCAGTGCCGCAAAGTTATCATCATTGCTGGAAAAACTCAGGTCGTCAATGAAAATAATGAATTTCAGGGGATTGCCAGAAAGTTCATCCAAGATGTCAGGAAGTTCGTAAAGCTCGTTTTTCTTCACTTCCAGAAGCCGTAAGCCCTGTTTTTGAAGGGAATTGGCAATGGCTTTTACTGTGGTGCTTTTGCCTGTACCTGCGTCACCGTAAAGCAGCACATTAGAAGCGGTTCCGCCTTCCAGAAAGACCTGTGTATTGCGGAGTACCTGATTTCTTTCCCGTTCGTAGCCAGTCAGGTCTTCCAGTGTCTGCATGTCAGGATGCTTCACAGGATAAATTGCACCGTGACGGAACAAGAACGTATGGTATTGGGCGTACATGCCGTAGCCTGTATAGGGCAGGGCATCCAAATGCTTACGGTAATCAGCGTGGAAATCCAGGACGGATGTTTCCCAGCGGGGCAGAGGGTGTGTGAATCCCGCATCCTGCAAAGATTTTTGTACTTCTTCTGCCGTCAGAAGGGACAAATTTTGTATGATTTCCAGTTCTTTATCCAGCTGTTGTTCTAGGAAAGGGGAAAATTCTTTTTTTCTGGCTTTGGCTTTCAGATAATCGGTTTCCGTGCGGAAAAGTAGTCCATACAGTCCGCAGGAAAAATTGCCAGAAATTTCTCTTTCATTTTCAGCATAACAACGATAGATTTCAGATGTAAAGTCACAATATGCTGAAACGGCAGCAGACAGAGCAGTTTTGTTTCCCTCTGCCAGAGAAAGCATGGATTCCATCATTGTAGAAAATGACTGGAGCAAGGGTTCCTGCAGCAAAGGTCGCAGGATGGTCAGTGTTTGTAATCTCTCATAAAGTTCTTTTGTATGTTGTTCCATAACGCACTTCCTTTGTATGAAAATAAGTACAATTTGTAATGGGCTTAGTATAGCATGTTTTGTATGGGATTGTAAACAAAAAAAGTGCGAAAAATCGTATGTGGAAGCAGTTTGGTCTTTATGAGATTTTCTGAATAATGTTGCAAAAGCAACTTGAGAAACTGTGAAAATGAGAGTAAAATAAGGACAAAATCATTAAAATTTTGAATGAAAAGGAAGGGATATCATATGAAAAAAGCAATTTCTTTCTTGCTTGCTGCAGTTCTGGGTATTTCTATGCTGGCTGGCTGCGGTGCTAAGGAAGCAGACCCCGTTGCGGTAAATGTAGGCGCCATGAAAGGACCTACAGCCATGGGCATGGTAAAAATGATGGAAGATGATGAGAGTGGTGCCACAGCCCCCAATGATTACAATTTTTCATTACTGGCATCTCCAGACGAAGTAACACCAATGCTGGTGAAAGGGAAACTGGATATTGCCGCATTGCCTGCAAACCTGGCAGCAGTTCTTTACCAGAATATGGAACAGAATTTGAGCGTATTGGCAATCAATACACTGGGTGTCATTTATATTGTGGAAGATGGGGACACCGTGCAGTCTGTGGCTGATTTGAAAGGAAAAACCATCTATGCCTCCGGGAAGGGTTCTACACCGGAATATGGTTTGAATTATATTCTGGAAGAAAATGGGCTGAATCCAGAAACAGATGTGAATATTGAATGGAAAACAGAACATGCAGAATGCGTGGCAGCACTGGCTGCAAATCCTTCTGCCATCGCTATGCTTCCTCAGCCTTTTGTAACAACAGCACAGATGCAGAATGAAAACCTGCGGATCGCATTGGATTTGAGTGCGGAATGGGATGCACTGCAGGAAGGCAAAGAAAATCCCAGTGGCATGATCACAGGTGTTGTGGTAGTACGGAATGATTTCCTGGAAGAAAATCCAGAAGCAGTGGAACTGTTCATGGAACAGTATGCTTCTTCTGTGGACTATGTGAACGCCAATACAGCAGAAGCGGCTGCACTCATTGAAAAATACGATATTCTGAAAGCAGCAGTTGCTGAAAAAGCATTGCCTTACTGCAATATCGTCTGCATCACAGGCGATGAAATGCAGGATAAGCTGGGCGGATATCTGGAAGAACTTTATGCACAGAATCCCAAAGCAGTAGGCGGCGCACTGCCGGAAGATGGTTTCTACTATCATGGTGCGTAAGGGTTCTATGAAAATATGGGCGATTCTCTTTTGGTTGGTAATCTGGCAAATAGGGAGCATGTGTCTGGGACAGGAGATACTTTTGGTATCTCCTGTTGCTGTAGGTATGCGTCTTTTGACCCTTTTGCCAGATCCATCCTTCTGGGGGAGCATCGCTTTTTCGGCATGCAGAATTTTAGGCGGGTTTGCGTTGGCGGCTCTGCTGGGAATATTGACAGCAGTGGGAGCGGCAAGGTATACCAGATTTCGTGAATTGATGGCGCCCTTGGTATCGGTCATCAAAACAACACCTGTGGCATCTTTTGTCATACTGGCGTTGTTTTGGTTTTCCTCTCGCAGCCTGTCGATATTTATTTCTTTCCTGATGGTATTTCCCATTGTGTATACCAATATCTTGCAGGGAATATCGCAAACAGATCGTCAGCTTTTGGAAATGGGGCAGGTCTTTGGATTGTCTATGAAAAAGAAGATACGGTATATTTATTTCCCGCAGGTATTTCCTTACCTTCGTTCTGCTTTTGCAGTAGGGCTTGGGCTTTGTTGGAAGGCTGGTACGGCGGCAGAAGTTATTGGCATTCCAGACGGTTCCATTGGGGAACGGCTGCAGGAAGCGAAAATCTACTTGCAGATGCCGGACTTGTTTGCATGGACAGTGACTATTATTGTGGTAAGTTTGCTCATCGAGAAACTTATCTTGTGGATTTTGGATGTTATTGATCGCAGGAATAGGGGGATCGGAAAAGCATGATCGAAATGAAACATATTACAAAAACATATGGTGATCTTACAGTTTTTTCTGATTTCTCCCTGGAAATTCCAGAAGGTGAGGTTCTTTGTCTCATGGGAAAATCCGGCAGAGGCAAGACCACTCTGCTGCGGATGCTTATGGGACTGGAACAGCCGGATGTAGGCTGCATCACTGGTCTGGAAGGAAAAAAGATCAGTGTTGTTTTTCAGGAGGATAGATTGCTGCCGGGCTTTACCGTGCGCCAGAATTTATACAGTGTCTGTGAAAGCGCGTTGCAGCAGGAACACATGATGCGGATATTGACTGGTCTTGGATTGGAAGAATGGATTGACCGGGAGGTTGCTGTTCTCAGCGGTGGTATGCAGCGACGGGTGGCTATATGCAGGGCACTGTTGGTATCCTATGATTTTCTCATACTGGATGAGCCTTTTCGCGGATTGGATGATAAAACAAGAGAAATTGCCATAAAATTGGTATTGGAAGAGGCAAAGGGACGTACGATTTTATTGTCTACGCATGATGCCGAAGAAGGGAAATTGATGGGTGGAAAAATACTGAATTTAGATGCATATTTGACATAAAAATTTGGAAGATTTTACCTTTAATCTTCCGGGGGATTGCTTGCATGCGAACAAATTTTATGTTAAAATGGGTGATGTAGAGAGAAAAAATGGAATGTGTGTATAAAAATGTCACTTTTATGACGAATACAAATGTATACAGTGTGCTATATCGAATTTGCTCCACTGAGATTGGAAAGAAATTTGGAAAAGAGGTAACGCAGTATGATTAACAATTTTGAAAGCAACGTGCAATACATCAAGTACTTGGTAAACAAGGAAGTGGCAACACGATTTTTCATAGGAAATCTGGACAATTCCATTGATTCTGTTAGAGAAATCGCAGAGGAGATCATTCCTGGTCCTAAGGCGCTGTTCCGCTGCTGTATTTATAAAGAACGTCACATCATTGAAGACCGTGTGCGTCTGGTTATGGAACCCACAAAAGATAACCGTGTCATCAATGTGTTGGATTCTGCATGTGATGAATGTCCCATTGACCGTTTTGTTGTAACAGAAGCCTGCCGTGGCTGTCTGGGGCACAAATGTCAGGAAGTATGTCCCAGAGGCGCAATCACCATCGTAAATCACCGTTCATACATCAATCAGGAACTTTGTATCGAATGTGGTCGTTGTAAACAGGTTTGCCCTTTCAACGCCATCAGTGAAGTAAAACGCCCTTGCATTCGTTCCTGCTCCGTAGGTGCAGTGAAAATGGATGAAAATAGAAAAGCGGTCATTGACCATGAAAAATGTATTTCCTGCGGTGCATGTATTTATCAGTGTCCTTTTGGCGCCATTGTAGATAAATCTTTTGTTGTGGATGTGCTGAATCTGCTGAAAAACTCCTGGAATAACACCAGCTATCATGTTTACGCTGTTGTTGCGCCGGCTGTTTCCAGTCAGTTCCAAGGCGTAAAGACAGAACAGGTTTACGCAGGTATCAAGGAACTTGGTTTCTATGATGTGGTAGAAGCTGCCATCGGTGCTGATATGGTATCTGCTTTTGAGGCAAAAGAACTGGCAGAAACTGTGGAAGAAAAAGGTTGGAAAACTTCTTCCTGCTGCCCTGCCTTTGTAGATTATGTAGAAAAGAACTATCCTCAGTTTGTAGACCATATTTCTACAGCTGTTTCTCCGATGATTGCTACAGCCCGTGCCATTAAGGCGAAAGATAAGAAAGCGCGTGTGGTATTTGTAGGTCCCTGCACAGCGAAAAAGGTAGAAATGAAGCGGGAAGCACTGAAGGATGCAGTGGATATTGTTATCACATTTGAAGAATTACAGGCGATTTTTGATGCCAGAGAAATTGATCTGGTTAGTCTGGAACCCAGAATGGCTGGGGAAGCTTCTTCCTTTGGACGTAATTTTGCAAGAACAGGCGGCGTAACAGAAAGTGTTGCCCATACACTGGAACTGAGCGGTCTGGATCTGGATGTGAAAGCCGTACGCTGCAATGGTATTGATGAATGCATCAAGGCTATGAAGATGGCATCTTTCGGCAAGCTGGATGCAAACTTCATCGAAGGTATGGCATGTAAACATGGCTGTACTGGTGGGGCAGCTTCTTTGCTCCATGATGCAAAAGGCATCGAAATGATCAATCGCTATGGCAAAGAATCCAAGACAGATAATCCATTGGATATTTTGGAAAAATTCCCTATTGATAATATCAATATGGAACGTTTCAACCACGAAGATTAAAATCAGAAAGCCCTTACGGTTATGACCATAAGGGCTTTTTTTATTAAGATTTGTTTTGGTTGCGCAGATGCATGTAAACGGTATTTTTGGAAATTCCCAAATGATTTGCAATGGTGACAACGGAATCTTTCAAGTTAAAAATACCTTTTTGCGCTAATAAATAAATGATTTCTTTATTTTTATTAGAAGAGGTGATGGTAGGATTTGCATAAACGGTTTTCTTTGCGTTTTCCAACGCATCCAGCATCAGTTCTTCCGTATTTTCCACAAAAGTTTCGGATATGTTTTCGTGATCTGAGTGAGACTGCGGAAAAAATGACTGCATAAAGGATAGCAGAGAAATATTCAAATAAAAATTAATGCAGAACAGACCGATGATGCGATTGTTTTCCCCCAGAATGGCAGAAGTGAACGCTTTGAATGTTTCTCCCCGTTTGTTTTTGGCAAAATAATTGATGTGGCGTAAAGTAGGATCTGCCAACATCTGATTCAAAAAGGAGAGGGTCAGCTCTGAAATAGGTGCGCCTGCCTGACGTCCAGAATGATATCCGTTAACGATCATCATAACTGATGCATCCAGCCGTTCCAGATTATGGATAATGATCTCGCAGTTTTCGCCCCAAAATTCAGCCATACCGGTTGCAACAGTGCAGTAAGAGTTGAGAATGCGACGGTCTTCTGTTGTGAGTGTAATATTATAGTGCTCCATGTGATGATTCCCTCCATTTGTACTGTTTTCAGTATACTTGGTTTTGGAGGCTATTTCAATAGAAGAACCACATTTTGTCTGACAGAAAAAACAAAAGCCTTTGTCAAAAGACAAAGGCTTTTTCAATGAGTCACTCGGGACTCGAACCCGAGACACCTGGATTAAAAGTCCAGTGCTCTACCAACTGAGCTAGTGACCCGCACCAACGAAGATAAGTATACACAAAAGGAAAGGCTTTGTCAATGAAAAATTTTGTATTTCTTTTCAAACAAAAAAGGTAGTCTGAAAAGCAACTTCCCCTTAAGAAAACATTGAGTTTCGCTTTCTTGATTTCTTAAGGGGAATTGCGATGGCTGTCTTCATAAGAAAACAAATCAAATAAAATCTTAATATTATAAGAAAGCCGGAACCCTTTGTCATGATAAGGATTTCGGCTTTCTTTGTTTTCTTATAAAGATGCCCCTAATGGACTGCCTTTTTGCTGTTTCAAATTGATATTATTTCTTTTCTGGTACGATTTCCAGCCAGTAGTTATCGGGGTCATTGATGAAATAAATACCCATTTCTGGATTTTCAAAACAGATGCAGCCCATTTCTTTGTGTTTTTCATGAGCAGCGTCGTAGTCTGCAACGGTGAAAGCCAGATGGAATTCGTTTTCGCCCAGGTTATAAGGTTCTTTTCTGTCACGAAGCCATGTCAGTTCCAGCTGAAAATCTGTCACGCCATCGCCCAGATAAACCAGTTTCCAGCTGCCGTCCGGCGCTTCTTTCCGGCGTACTTCTTTCAGACCCAGAGCGGCTTCGTAGAAAGCCATGCTTTTTTCCAAATCCAGAACGTTGTAATTATAGTGATTGAATACAAATTTCATGTTTTTCCTCCTTTGTATCAGTGGTGGTCATGATGGTGGTCATGTCCGCATCCACAGTCATGATCGTGGTGATGGTGTTCGTGGTGATCATGCCCGCACCCACAGTCATGATCGTGATGATGATGTTCGTGGTGGTCATGTCCGCATCCGCAGTCGTCATCGTGATGATGTTCATGAGCATGTTCTGTTAGGGACTGATAATGGTTATCCTGGAATACCATGCCCACTTTGTCTACGATCAGTGCTTTCTGTTCCAGAGAAGAAGCGGAGTCGATGGCGTTTGTGACCATTTCCATGACTTCAGATACACTGTAAATAGGGGGCAGTGCACCCATCAAAGTCTGCATTGCGATCTTTCTTGTCTGTACAGGCAGTGTTTCCAGAGAGCTGCGTGTTTTCTGGATAAAATCAGCAAAGAGTGCTTTCTTTTCTTCTTCTGTAGCCACAGGAAGATCTTCTGGCAGATGGAACTGGAACAATTCGTCATTGAGATCGCCGAAGAAGCATTCACGGATGAAATCTTCTGTCATAAGGACTTTCTGGGTGTCTTCTGCGAAGTCGGCAAATGTATTTACCTTCTGCAGCAGTTCATATTCTTCTTTGCCAATGGCGTTTGCTTTGTCGATAACAGGTTCTACAGCCTGTTCCAACTGTTCGTTCAGTGTATCCAGATAAGCTTCCCGTTCGGTTTCATCCAGTTCGCCTGTCAAAAATTCGCAGACGGTATGATACAGATCGCTGTATGTAGCGTTGCTTTCTGTCAGGTCTGTAAAACTGTATGTCAGGTAGAACAGCAGAATCAGAGAGTTCAGGTCATGAAGGATACAGGAGAAATATTCTTCCACATCCTGCAGGCTTTCCAGAACCACTTTCAAATCTTCGTAAAGGTTGCTCAGTTCTTCATCTTCCATTTTATGAGGCATGAGCATCCGTTTTTCACCCAGCCATGTGGCAACTTCGCCGAAGTATTTGCCATAGAGGGGATTGGTTTCGGGGCAGCAGAAGCCTTCAAAAGCGCGAAGGGATTTTTCAATAAATTCTTTGCTTTCACCTGCAAAGGCTGCTTCCAGACTCTGGGTGATGGTGTCGTAATATTTATCACGTGCCATATGTAAAGGCAGGCATTTCAAAATCTGACCCATGTAATTTTTCTGTTCCAGCAGGTTGTTGCCGCTTTCCATGAAAGCATGGCAGTCCGCAAAAAACAAAGACCAGTCGATTTTTTCTACTTCGATGCCTTCTTCTTTGTATTTGCGCAGGGCAACTTGATCGCTGACCAGTGTGGAATAGAGATTCCACTGGGAGAAGTAGCTGTAAACGGTTTCATAGATGGATAACAGTTCTTCTTTTTTTGCCATGCAGGCTTCCAGAGCAGCTGCACGGTCTTCCTGTTCGCCTTCCAGAATGTCTTCCAGAGACAGGAGGTAGGAACGGATGTCTTTTTTGATAGCCAGCAAATCTTCATGTATGGTGTAAGGCAAAGGCGCATCGCCTTTTTCCACATCTTCCATGGCGCTCATGAGCATCAGCAGCAAGCTGCCGACTGCCTGTTCATAAATATAATCTGCGGAAAGTTGTTTGATTTTTTCTTCCAAAGCTGTTGTCTGCAAAGGGCAGGACTCCTTTCTTTTCATATCGCATTACATTATAAAGGAAAGTCAAAAAGAGTACAAGTCCGCATTTCCTTTAAAACATAAGAAAACAGCGAAAAATCATGGCTGATTCTTCGCTGTTTGTAAAATGGCACCAAAAATAGAGCCAGTAGGGGTTATTGACAATCATTGTGATGGGCACATGTTTCACACTGCGCTTTCCACAAAGCATCGGCAGTAGGCTGCCAGTTCTTTGCGTAAGGCGTTGTACGGTCACACAGGGTATCCACATCTTCGGGGGATTCATAGTCAGTGGATACTGCACCGGTCTCTTTGACAATGGCACGGAGTTTTTCAGGATTTTCCAGCATAGGACAAGGCTGAAGCATATTTTCATTGAAAGGCTGCTGTCTGTGGTAAGCCATGAAAATAGGGGATTTCAGTGCTTCCAGCAATGTGCAGTTGCGGATGTTGCAGTTGGAATAGTGAATGAATACACAAGGTTCCACATCGCCTCTGGCGTTGATGTGCATATAACGACGTCCGCCGGCGATACAGCCGCCTACATACTGACCGTCGTTCTGGAAATCCATGGCAAAAATGGGTTTGCTCTGACGGAAATTCCGAATACGATGGTAAACTTCTGCACGCTGTTCCGGTGTAGGCAGAAGTTCAGGCACAGCGCCGCTGCCTACAGGCATGTAATGGAAGAACCATACAAAAAGGGCACCTGCTTCGATGATCATATCATAAAATTCTTCACTGCAAATATCGTTGTAGTTCTTGCTGGTGTAGCAAGTGGAAATGCCAAAAGGCAGTTTGTGAGATTTCAGCAATGCCATGGCAGCTTTCACTTTCTCAAAAGTACCTTCGCCTCTTCGGCTGTCGTTGGCTTCGGCAAAGCCTTCCAGGCTGATGGCAGGTACAAAGTTTTTCACACGCAGCATATCCTGACAGAATGCTTCGTCAATAAGGGTACCGTTTGTGAAAGAAAGGAATTCGCAGTCGGAATGTTTTTCACAAAGGGCAATGACGTCTTTTTTACGTACCAAAGGTTCGCCGCCAGTGAAGATGTACATATGGGTACCTAATGCTTTCCCTTGGGTAACAATGCTGTCCAATTCGTCAAAAGTCAGATTCAGACGGTTGCCGTATTCCGCAGCCCAGCATCCGATACAGTGCATGTTGCAGGCAGATGTAGGGTCTAACAGGATTGCCCAAGGCACATTGCAGTCTTCCCGTTCGGAAACTTCTTCCTGTGTTGCACTGCCCAACAGAGCGGCATTCATAATAAAGTTCTGGAAAAATGTCTGACGTACGCCGGCATCCAGATCATATACTTTCAAAATCAGGTCATACCAATGGTTTTTGGATTCGATGACATTGCGGAAAGCATTTCTCTGTGCACGGTACCAGTCGTCTGGTGTCAATTTATCAATCAAATGCATCAATTTAGGGATGTTTGTTTCGGGGTCTTTTTCCAGATAATGCAGACCCTGTCCAATGGCAGCCTGTAAAGCGGCATTTTTTGCTTTTTCTGTAATACGCATAACGGATAACCTCTTTTCTTTTGCGGTTGCATTTGTTATTTTTCTATCTATCTTTTTTACCAGTATATCAAATAGGAATTTATTTTCATTGGACACTTTTGGGTTTTTGTCCTAAATTTATACAAAAACAATGTTTTGTTGTCTTTGTGTACGGTATGTTTCTATGTGTTTTTTCAAAAAGAAGATAAGTGAAAGAGATAAAGTTATGTGGTCATTTTACATTGATTAGTGGACATAAGAATGATAAAATAATATCAAAAAAGAAAGGGGGAGTTCTATGCCAAAGTCAACGAGAACAAAGTGTCTGATTGCAAAAGGTGTTAAGAAATTGCTGGAAACTGTTTCTTTTGGGGAGATTTCCGTGGGGGAAATCTGTAAACAGTGTCAAATCAGCAGAAATACCTTTTATTATCATTTCAAAGATAAATTTGATGTGATCCATTGGATTTTTTATACGGAAATCAAACCTATTTTGGAGGAATCTTTTTCCATAAACCATTGGGAAGAAGGTTTGCTGGCGTTGTGTCATTATATGCAGGAGAATCGAAAATTCTATGTAAATATCCTGCGCTTCCATGGACAGAACAGTTTCATAGAATGCTTGATGGAGTTTTACGAAAATCTGGCAAAGAAAATGCTTGTGGAATCCAATCCATCCAGAAAATTTTCTCAACAGGAATTAAAATGGATTTCAAGGTTTTATGCCTATGGAATGACAGGCGGGGTTTTGGACTGGGCAAAGAGCGATATGGAAAAAGACCCTACGCCTATGGTGAAAATGGTGAGCAATCTGTTTTCCGGGGAACTGTTTGCAAAGGCGATGGTTCTGGAAAAAGCGAAAGAAAAATAAATCCTTTGGTTCTATTCCCCATTTCCATTCCATAAATTGTATTGTATGGATACGATTTTACAGGAGGGAAGACAATGGGAGCTTATGATATTTACCGCGACATTGCGGAAAGGACAAATGGTGACATTTATATTGGTGTGGTTGGACCTGTGCGGACAGGGAAATCCACATTCATCAAACGGTTTATGGATTTGCTGGTGCTGCCGAATATTGAAAACAATTATATTCGGGAACGGGCAAAGGATGAACTGCCTCAGTCTGCATCCGGCAGAACCATTATGACCACAGAGCCCAAATTTGTGCCCAATGAAGCTGTGGAAATTTCTCTGGGAGAAAATACAGATTTTCGGGTACGGATGATTGACTGCGTAGGCTATCTGGTGCCGGAAGCGGAAGGGCATATAGATGGGGAAATGCCCCGTATGGTACATACCCCATGGTCTGAAGAACCTATGCCTTTTGTGGAAGCGGCGGAAGCGGGAACGAAAAAAGTTATTACGGACCATTCTACCGTAGGCATAGTGGTGACCACAGACGGCAGTGTGACAGAATTGGATCGGGAAAATTATCTGGAAGCGGAAGCCCGTGTCATCAAAGAATTACAGGCAATGGGGAAACCCTTTGTGGTGCTGCTGAATACTGCCATGCCTTATGGGGAAGAGGCACGCAGCCTGCGAGAAGAAATGGAAGAACAGTATGGTGTACCAGTATTAGCAGTGAATGTTGCCCAACTGAAAGCGGAGGATATTCGCAATATTCTGGAAAAAATCCTCTACCGTTTCCCTTTGAAAGAACTGCGTTTTTATTGCCCCGGATGGGTGGAAACACTGGAAGATGACCATTGGCTGAAACAGGAAATGATAGAAGCACTGAAAAAACTCATGTCGCAGACAGATCGGCTGGAGGATGTGGAGTCGGCATTATCAGGACTGTCTGAAGCGGAACATTTGAAAAATGCCCACACGGAACATATGTTGCCGGGAGAAGGTGCGGCAGATATTGGGCTGAATTTCTGTGATGGATTGTTTTATGAAATCCTTAGCGAAACAGTGGATTTGCCCATTGAAAACGATTATTCACTGGTGGAAACCATCAAACTCCTTTCTCAGGTGAAAAAGGAATATGATAAGATTTCCGGCGCTTTGGGAGATGTACGACGGAAAGGTTATGGTGTGGTGACACCGGCATTTGAGGAAATCACACTGGAAAAACCGGAAGTATTCAAACAGGGCAATCGTTATGGCATCAAACTTCGTGCCAAAGGGGAGTCCATCCACATGATCAAAGCAGATGTGGAAACAGAAGTTTCTCCTATCATTGGCAATGAAGAACAATCCCATGAATTTATTGATAAACTCATTGCGGATTATGAATCAGAACCGGAAAAAATCTGGGATTTGAATATCTTTGGACGAACGTTAAGTGCCATGGTCAACGACGGCATGCAGAATAAAATCTATCGTATGCCAGAAGATGCCCAGATGAAATTACAGGAAACCCTGCAAAAAATCGTCAATGAAGGCAGTGGCGGACTGATCTGCATTATTTTATAAAAAAAGAAAGATTCCGACAATTTGCCGGAATCTTTCTTTTTTTAATAGGAGAATAAGAGGGATTAGTGTAAGCCCAAAGCTACCTGCATTCCCAAGCTTACCAAGGAGATGCAGATCCAGCAGCACAGACCCATGAAGATAGGTTTTCCGCCGGATTTTACAAGTTTTACGATATCGGTGTTGAAACCGATAGCCATCATTGCCATGACGATAAAGAATTTGGATAATGTTTTCAAAGGATTGAAAACGCTGCTGTCTACACCGCCCATGGTGCACAGAGTAGTGATGATGGAGGCAAGGACGAAGAAGAGAATGAAGAAGGGGAAGATCTTTTTCAATTCATAAGAACCGCCATAAGCCTCTGTTTTTTTGCTTCTTGCTTTATATACAGCCAAGAACAGTGTGATAGGAATGATTGCCAGTGTACGAGTCAGTTTTACAATGGTTGCAATTTCCAATGTGTTTGCGCCGGGGTGCATGCCATCCCATGCAGCAGCAGCTGCAGTTACGGAAGAAGTATCGTTGACAGCGGTTCCGGCGAAAAGACCGAAGCCTTCGTTTGTCAGACCCAGCGCGCCGCCCAGAGAGGGGAAGATCAGGGCAGCCAGTACGTTGAACAGAAAGATAACGGAAATTGCCTGAGCGATTTCTTCGTCGTTTGCGTCAATGACAGGTGCTGTTGCTGCGATGGCAGAACCGCCGCAGATGGAGGAACCAACGCCAATCAGAATGGAGCTGTTTTCATCCATATGCATCAAGCGATGCAGGACATAAGATACGATCAGGGATGTAGCAATGGTGGAAACGATGATGGGCAAAGAAGTTGCGCCAACCATTGCAATCTCAGACAGGTTCAGCCCGAAACCAAGCAGAATAACTGCATACTGCAGAATCTTTTTGGATGTGTATTGAATGCCTTTCTGGAACATTCCTTTTTGACGGAAGATCTGTGTGAGGATCATCCCAAGAACGATGGCAAAAACGGGAGCACCAATCACAGGAAGCTTATGCCCTAGCCACCAGCATGGCAGTGCAAGCAAAAAACATAACAGTACGCCGGGAATTTTTTCTTTTACTTGTAACATAATCGCAACTCCTTTTTATTCTGGAAAATTCAATCAATCTTTTTGTTGTGTTTAGTATAACATAAAATAACAATAATGAAAAATTATTAATAATTATTTAACAATAATATTAAATTATTAATAAAACAAAAAAAGACATTTGAAAAAATGTCTTTTTTGGCGGTAATTTTACTTGTTTTTTACATACAGGTACGATAGATATTACAAAGCTCATCCAACAGCTGTTTTTGGCTGAAATCCTCTCGGCATACCAGATTGATTTCACGGAATGTCTGGAAATTGACGATGGGAATGACTTTCAGACGTCCGCTGCGTTCTTCGGAAATACAGGTGGAGTGGGCAATAACAGATACACCCAGATTGGATTGTACCAAATCTTTAATAGTAGAAACGCTGTCGATTTCCAAAATAACATGGAAGTTTTGCAGGCTTTCCCCACAGCCTTCCAGATAGGTTTCGAACATATGACGGGTACCGGCACCTCTGGGGCGAACAATGAGCCGTTCTTTTTTCACTTCTTCCAGAGAAACATCTTTCCGGTCTGCAAAGGGATGATCCGGCGATACAATCAGACAGAGATAATCGGTATCCAATAATATAGAAGTCAGTCCTTTGTCCGGAATATGACCTTCTACAATGGCAATATCTACTTCATAAGCCTTTAATTTGTTGGTGATGTTTCGAATGGTATCTGTCAGTATGGTGATTTTGGTATCGGGATATTGGTTGCAGTATGTTGCAATGACACGAGGAACGATATTTTCTTCCGCAGAAGGAGTAATGCCAATGACAAAACGGTTGACACCGTTGCGGTATGCCTCAAAATCATTGAGCAGATTGGAGTAAAGGGCTTTTTCTCGACGGGCATATTTTTCCAGAATCTTACCCTCTGGTGTCAGTACCATTCCTTTGGTGCCTTTCAAAAAGATTTTGATGCCGTATTCCTGCTCCAATCCACGAATATGCTGGCTTACTGCCGGCTGTGTCAAAGAAAGCATCTGGGCTGCTTTTGTATAACTCTGTGCTTCGATGAGTGTCAGTAATGTGGTTAATTTTGCGTCGATCATAAATTTCACCTGCCTTCGAAAAAATATTACAAAATTTTATATAATCACAAAAGAATATAATTTGATTTTATCATGAAAAGCTGATATAATCAATACAATAAAGTGCAGGACTTTTGAAACGGGGTGAGAATATGCTCTGGGAATATATTTCTTTTGCCATTGGAAGGGAAATGGAATTTGTATTGCGGCTTGTAATCTCTTGTATCTGCGGCGGTTTGATTGGGTTTGAACGCAGCCGAAGACGAAAGGAAGCTGGTATTCGGACGCATATTCTGGTGGCTTTAGGGGCTTCTATGATGATGATTGTATCGAAATATGCTTTTTTTGACGTATTGGCTTATCGGGATATTACCGTAGACGCATCCAGAATTGCTGCCAATGTTATTACGGGGATTTCGTTCCTGGGCGCAGGTGTCATTTTTGTGCGTGGCGTATCTATCCGCGGATTGACCACAGCCGCAGGTATCTGGACCACAGCCGGCGCAGGACTTGCCATTGGCGGCGGGCTGTATGTTGTGGGGATTTCTACAACCATTCTGGTTCTTGCTATTCAGGTCATCATGCATAATGTGCTGAAAAAGTGGGATGGTCCCGTTTATGAAACCATTTCTGTGACATTCCACGCGGAACTGGCAGATGGTTTGGATTTGGTCAAACGGGAACTTGCCATCCGGAAAATTATGATTCATAATATCCGCATGGAGAAGCATGAAGACCAAACGGTTACGGTAACCCTTCAGGTCAGCCGGGATAATGATGCGAATTGCGCGGAACTGGCAGAAATGTTATCGAAAAACCCCCAGGTGAAAGGCTTTAGTTTATAAAAACGGCATTTAATTTAAAAGCAGGTTTTTATTCAGAAAACATTGTTTTGCTTGTGCCGGAACTGCAAAATCATGGAAACATAAGAAAGCTGGAATCTTTTCTAATGTAAGGATTCCAGCTTTTTGTTTTTCATATAAAGGATTCTTGCTTAGGAAAGATCAGCTGCTGTGACTTTTTCCGCAAAAGAATTGTCTACGAAATCTTCAAAAGGCACTCTGCTTTCCAGTTCGCCGCCCTGCTCCATAATATCCTGCAGGCGTTCATAGCTTTCCTGGGAGAAGGTGGGGTCTGTTTTCCATGTATCCTGTGCCTGATACCGTTCCAGAATGGATGTGAGTGTTTCCAAATCAGAATCAGGGAACTGAGGCAGGATGACTTCCGCAATTTCTGCCGCTGTGTGGGTATCTACCCATTGCTGTCCACGGTAGATAGCACGGGTGAAAGCTTCTATGACTTCTGGATTTTCCTGCATATAGGCATCATTTGCCATGTAAACGGTGTAAGGAATTTCCCCGCAGGCAGCCCCCAGAGAAGCAACGATATACCCAGCGCCGCTGTTTTGCAGAGCCGTTGCGGTGGGCTCGAATTCAACGGTGTAGTCACCAATGCCGCCTGTAAATGCCCCGGCTGTGGAAGTGAAGTCAATATTATTGACAATTTCCACATCGGTGAAAGGTTCCATACCGTTCTGACGCAGTACATATTCCAGCACCAGTTCTGGCATGCCGCCTAATCTGCCGCCGATGACATCGCTTCCCTCCAGATCAGTCCACTGGAAGTCAGGTGAAGGCGAGCGGGATACCAGAAAATTCCCTGCTTTTTGTGTCAGCTGTGCAAAGGCTTTGGGATAGGCTTCCTTGCCTTCGTTGCAGACATACAGCCCAGCTTCCGTACCCAAAAGGGCAATGTCTGCCGAATCGGAGAGCAGGGCGGTCATGGATTTGTCTGCGCCATTGCCAACAGAAACGGTCACGTCCAGCCCTTCTTCTTCAAAAAAGCCAAGCTCCTGCGCCACATATTGCGGTGCGTAAAATACGGAATGTACCACCTCATTGAGCCGAACAGGTGTTAAGTCTGCGGATGCTTCCTGCTGGCTGCATCCGGCGGCACAGCCAATGGTCAGTACAGCCGCTGTTAGGATTGCCATTTGTTTTTTCATGTTTTTCCCCCTGAAACATTCTGTTTTTATAGCTTATGCCATGGAGAGAAAAATGTAAGTTGTCTTTCGTTCTTTTTTTGTAAAAATTTTTTTCGGAGTTTGTCATACTTTTCTTTCCTTTTTGGTGTATAATAAATTTTACTATGGAGGTTTCTGGGCATTTTCCGGAAATCCGAAGAAATAAGGAGGTCAATATGGCTGAAAAAATCATGCTCATTGACGGCAACAGTATCATAAACCGTGCATTTTATGGGGTTCCTCTGCTGACAAATGCGGAAGGACGCTACACCAATGCGGTTTATGGTTTTTTCAATATTTTATTCAAATTGTTAGATGAAGACCAGCCGGATTATCTGGCAGTGGCATTTGATATGCATGCGCCCACATTCCGGCATAAGACTTTTGATGGATATAAGGGTACCCGAAAGGGGATGCCCGAGGAACTGCGGGAGCAGATGCCCTTGCTGAAGGAAGTCCTTACTGCTATGCATATTCCCATTTACGAACAGGAAGGCTATGAAGCCGATGACATTCTGGGAAGCCTTTCCAAAAAGGCAGAGGATGCAGGGCTGATTCCTGTTGTGGTTTCCGGTGACAGGGACTTGTTGCAGATTGCCGGAGAAACCCTGAAAGTGCGGATTCCTAAAACAAAAGGCGGACGCACAGAAACTGAAGATTACTACGCAAAAGACGTTATGGAAAAATATGGCGTGACACCTTTGGAATTTATCGACGTAAAAGCCCTTATGGGGGATGCTTCCGATAATATCCCCGGTGTGCCCAGCATTGGTGAAAAAACCGCTGTGAAGATTATCCAGCAGTACCATGACATCGAAAATGCCATTGCTCACGCGGCAGAAATCAAGCCCAAAAAGGCTTCAGAAAATCTGACAGAGTTTCAGGAACAGGCAAGACTGAGCAAATACTTGGCAACCATCATTCGGGATATGCCTTTGGAACTGGATCTTTCCAAAATGACAACAGCTGATATTTTCACACCGGAAGCTTATGAACTGATTAAACGTCTGGAATTTAAAAGCATGTTTTCCCGTTTTGAACAGAAAACAACCCAGACAGAAGCAGTGGAAACAGCTTTTGCCCATATCACAACAGCGACAGAAGCGAAAAACTTCTTTGAAAATTTGGAACAGAAAGAAACAGCTTATATCCTGCTGGTAGACGATGGTGCATGGAAAGGTATGTCTGTTTGCCAGAATGCGGGAGAAGGTGTTTTTCTGGAAATCACAGAAGAATTGCCTCCCCAGACTTTGGCAGACTTTGCGAAAGATTTCTTTACTACAAAAGATATGGTAAAAATCGGTCATGACGTAAAACGGGACATTCATACAGTGGCTCCTTTTGGTGTGGAAGAAATCCATGCCTCTTTCGATACAGCATTGGCGGCTTATTTGCTGAATCCCACAGGCAATTCTTATGAATATGACGATTTGGCAAGGGATTTTCTGGAGGAAGTCTATCCCTCCGCAGAGGAAGTGCTGGGCAAAGGCAGAAGCAAACAGCCTTTGGAAAGCCTGCCAGAAGGAGAACGTGTGGCTTTTGCCGCAAGACAGGCAGAGGTTGCTTTTCGCAGCAAACAAATCATGGCGGAAAAAATCAAGGAAAATGAACAGGAAGAACTGTTTTACGAAGTAGAAATGCCTCTATTATATGTGCTGGCGGATATGGAACGCTGGGGCATGAAGGTAGACCGTCAGGCACTTTTGGCGTACCAGAAACAGCTGGGCGAAAGCATTGAAACCATTACAAAGGAAATTTACGAACTCTCCGGAGAAGAATTTAATTTGAATTCTCCCAAACAGCTGGGTGTGATTCTTTTTGAAAAAATGGGTCTGAAAGGCGGTAAAAAGACCAAAACTGGTTATTCCACTGCCGCCGACGTACTGGAAAAACTGAAAAATGATGCGCCTATCGTAGAAAAAATTCTCTATTACAGACAGCTGGCAAAACTGAAAAGCACTTATGCTGACGGCTTGCTGGCAGTGATGGATGAAAAGACAGATAAGATTTACTCTACTTTTAACCAGACCATTACAGCCACAGGACGTATCAGTTCCACAGAACCCAACCTGCAGAATATCCCTGTGCGTCTGGAATTGGGACGGGAACTGCGTCGGGTATTTGTGCCGAGTTCTGAGGAATTCTGCTTCCTGGATGCGGACTATTCTCAGATTGAACTGCGTGTATTGGCGCACATTGCAAGGGATGAAACCCTCATTGATGCTTTCCGCCATCAGCAGGATATCCATCGCCTGACAGCTTCTCAGGTGTTCCATGTGCCTTTTGACGAAGTGACACCTCTCCAGAGAAGCAATGCAAAGGCAGTAAACTTCGGTATTGTTTACGGTATCGGCTCTTTCAGCCTGAGTCAGGATCTGGGTATTACCAGAAAAGAAGCGGAACAGTATATTGCGGCATACTTTACCAAGTATCCGAAAATCAAGGAATATCAGGAACGGATGATCAAAGAAGCTACAGAACAGGGATATGTTTCTACCATATTCCATCGCAGACGTGCTATGCCGGAACTGCAGAGCGGCAACTTTGTCCAGCGTTCCTTTGGAGAAAGAGTGGCAATGAATATGCCTATTCAGGGCAGTGCCGCTGATATTATCAAAATTGCCATGGTGAAAGTCCATCGTGCCCTGAAAGAAGGGGGATTCCGTTCCCGCCTGATTTTGCAGGTACACGACGAACTGCTCATCGAAACAGCTTTGGAAGAAAAAGAAGCTGTAGCAAAAATTCTGAAAGAAAATATGGAACAGGCAGTGGCTTTGTCTGTGCCTTTGGACGTGGATGTCCATGAGGGACAGAACTGGCTGGATGCCAAATAAAAAAGAGGGATAGAACATGAAAGTCATTGGATTGACTGGCGGTACTGGCAGCGGCAAAAGCGTTGTCAGCCGCTTTTTGAAAGAAATGGGTGCGGTTATTGTAGACGCGGATTTGGTGAGCCGCCAGATTGTTGAAGTAGGCAAACCTGCCTATGAGGAAATTGTGGCATATTTCGGCAAAGATATTTTGCAGGAAGATGGAACCGTTTTCCGTAAGAAGCTGGGAGAAATTGTTTTTCACGATGAAGAAAAACTGGCGTTTCTCAACCGTTGCACCCATACATATATTGTGGCAGAAATGAAAGCGCAGATTGAACAGGCAAAGGCAGAAGGAACTGCTTCCTGCATTGTATTGGATGCACCGCTGCTCTTTGAAGTAGGTCTGGAAAAATTCTGCGATGCCGTCTGGGTGGTTTATGCCGATGCGGAAGTCCGCGCCCAGAGAGTTATGGAACGAGATGGTGTCAGCCATGAACTTGCTATGGCGCGCATTGCCAACCAGAAATCTTGGGAAGAATACAAAGCATTGTCCGACGTTGTTTTGGACAACAGCGGCGACCTTGCCCATTTGCAGGAGCAGCTTGCTCTGGCATGGAAAACATTACAAGAATAAACAGGTGAAGAAAACATGATTCGATTTTTGAAAAAATTGCTGTCACTGGTGTTTTTTCTCTGTGTTGTGGCAGCAATCGGATATTTTGTGGTGGTTCCGCGGTTTGTGCCGTTGGAATACGAGGAATATGTGGACAAATACGCATCACAGTATCAGGTAGAGCCTTCCCTAGTATATGCTGTGATCTTCTGTGAAAGTGGATATGACCCGCAGGCAATATCTCACGCAGGCAGCAAAGGGTTGATGCAGATCAGCGATGATACAGCTGTTTGGGCAGCCCAGCAGATTGACGGTATGGATGCGGAAAATCTGAATGTGATGGACCCGGACGAAAATATCCAGATTGGTTGTTGGTATCTGCATTGGCTCCATGAGAAATTCAATGGAAATACCCCTACTTGTCTGGCGGCATATAATGCAGGGCACAATAAAGTTGCCCAGTGGCTGGCAGATGAGGAAAAAAGTGCAGATGGTCTGACGCTGGAGGAAATCCCCTATGCGGAAACAGATCAGTATGTGAAGAAAGTGACCCTGATGCAGCAGGTGTACCAGTGGCGTTATGGTGTGTAAGGAGGAAAATGGCATGAAAAAGAGAATATGGGCTTTGGCATTGACGGCTGTTTTCCTTTTGACAGCCTGTGGCGGCAGTGAAAGCACAACAGGAGATTTTTCAGTTACTGCTGGGGAAGATGCCCAGACAGCGGCAGCGAGCGGTCTGACCCTTTCCATGCGTGTACCGGAAACTTTAAATCCCTTGCGGAATCGGGATGAATCCGTTGACCGTATTTTGAAACTGATGTTTCTGCCATTTATTGGACAGGGAGAAAACGGGAAACCGGAAGGCGGCGTTGCAGAAAATTGGACGCTTTCAGCAGATGGTATGAGCTTGGCGGTAAATCTGAAGCAAAACATCAAATGGGCAGATGGTACCAGCCTGACTGCCGATGATGTGGTATTTTCTTATGATACCATTGTAGGGTCAGAGGAGGATGCCATATATAAAAATGTGACCAATTATGTAGCTTCCTGCACCAAAACAGGTACCTACAGTGTAACTGTAAACTTCCGGGAAGCATTCAGCAATAACATTTCAGCATTGTATTTCCCCATTATTCCAGCTGCCCATTACCAGGGTCAAACGGAAATGGACAGCGCTGCCAATATGAATCCAGTAGGGAATGGTCCTTATCGCATGGAAAGCTATACCATGGCTTCCTCCATGGTTCTGGTGCCCAATGAAAACTATAGCGGTACTGTGCCGAATATTTCCACAATCACGGTAAAGATCACGGGCAGTGCCGATACAGATGATTATTCCTTTAGCCAAGGTATTTTGGATACCATGGTGACAGACTCTACATCAGCCGGCAGATATCTGGCTGCCGATGATAAAATGAAAGGAACTGCCTTTGATGCTGGTGTTTATGACTTTATCGGTTTCAATTTTGGCAGAGATTTGTTCCAGGATAAAAACCTGCGGCAGGCAGTAGCCTATGTGGTGCCAAAGGATTATATCTATGAAAGCGTGTATCTGAAATATGCGGAAATGAGTAATACACCCGTCAGTCCGGCATCTTGGTTGTATGAGGAAAATGTGGCGCCTTATAATTACGATGCGTCTATGGCGTCTACGCTTTTGAAAAACGCAGGCTGGGCAGACTCAAACAATGACGGTGTGCTGGAGAAAGAAAAGGAAAACGGCACAAAAGAGGAACTGCGCATCACCATGCTGGTAAATAAAGAAAATACAGCACGCAATCAGATTGCCAGCCGTATGGAAGAAGAACTGGAAGCCATTGGGTTTGAAGTGACCATTGATGCCCAGCCCTATGATGTTTACAGTGAAAAATTTGCATCAGGAGACTTTGATCTGGTGGTAGGCGGCTGGAAAATGTCAGAAGTATTGAATCTGGCACCATTCTTTGTGACAGATGGCGATTATAATTATATTGGCTATTCTAACGAAGAAGTGGATCAGCTGCTGCAGACAGCAAATAGTGCCATCGGGGAAGGGCAGACACTGCTGGCATACAGTAACCTGCAAAAGAAACTGGCGGAAGAACTGCCTTATGTGAGCATTGCTTACAGACAGGATGTTTTGCTGACTTCTTCTTATGTAGGCGGTGAAATCCATCCCACACGAATCAACGTGTTTGATGGTATCGAATATTGGACATTGCAGCAAAAAGGATGATAACAGGGGTGTGAGAATATGTCAGAATTCCGAAGAAATCCTTTTACGGGAGAATGGACCCTATACGCGGAAAACAGAAAAAACAGACCTTATGAATTTACTTGGTCGAAGCCGGAGAGGAAAACCGGTGAGAAATGTCCTTTTTGCAGAGGACATGAAAGCTGGACAACACCTGCTGTTTATCAGGATGGTGCTGATGGTGTCTGGAGCATCCGTGTGTTTCCCAATATGTACCCGGCAGTCAGTGCCAGTGGATTTTATAGTGAAAGAGAATCATTTTATGAGCAGACCGTTGGTACAGGACGTCATGAAGTGTTGGTAGATACGCCAACCCATGGAGAAACCATCGACGAATTTTCTCTCAACCATATGCAGGAAGTGTTGATGGCTCTGCGCATGCGCTATGTGAGCATTCGGGCAGAAGAAAATACGGAGTATGTCCAGATATTCAAAAACTGCGGTGCGGAAGCGGGTATGAGCATCCAGCATTCTCATTGGCAATTGGTGGGGGTTCCCATTGTGCCAGAACGTATCCGTAAAATGATGGATTTAGGTATGGGAAAAAGCTGCCGTTTCTGCGAAATGTTGCTTCATGAACAGGAACAGAAAAAACGGATTGCTTATGAAAATAAAACATTTCTTGCCATTACGCCTTATGCATCCCGTTATCCTTATGAAGTTTGGGTAATGCCAAAAGCACACCGCAAAGCTTTTGGAGAATTGACAGCGGAAGAAATGTCAGATCTGGCAGAAATGCTGTATGTTCTGTTGCCGAAGGTTGCGAAGCTGCGGCAGGATGTGGGGTATAACCTCTGCTTGATGGATAGCCCGAAATTTGGAGATTTCCATTGGCATTTGCAGATTTTGCCTCGTATTGGCGGATTTGCTGGATTTGAAAACGCCACAGATTGCTTTATCAATACCGTTCGTCCGGAAGACGCGGCAGCCTATTATCGCGGTGATGAAGAAGAAACAGAAGCATAATTTTGAAATTGACTTACAAACAGGGAGGATTTTGTAGGAAAAATCCAGCCCTGTTTTTTTCTGCAAAAAAAATTCTTTTCAGAATCCATTTTTTTTCGTTATAATCGAACTGCAAAGAGAGGGGGATTTCATTTGAAAAAACATGCTTTTATTTTTGATATGGACGGTGTGCTCATTGATAGCCAGCCTGTCCATTATGACGCTGATCTGGAAACACTGGCGCATTTTGGTGTGCAGCTGACCAGAGCGGATGTGGAACCTTTTGCAGGAACCACAAACCCTGTGCGTTTTCCTATGTATCAGGAAGCTTTTCATGTGCAGGCAACACCGGAAGAAATGATGGCATACCGGGAAGGTGTTGTGCGCCGGATGTTTGTGGAAAGCAATGCCCATGCCATTAAAGGCACCAAAGAACTGCTGGAAAACATTCACGCGGCAGGCTATCCTGTTGCACTGGCGTCTTCCACAGATCCGGAACTGATTCGCTGGATACTGGAAACCATCGGATTACTGCCATATTTCGACAAAATCGTCAGCGGAGAAGAGGTGCCTAAGAGCAAACCGGAACCGGATGTTTTTCTGGAAGCTGCAAGACAGTTGGGGGCAGCACCGGAAAACTGTTTTGTCATTGAAGATTCCACCAATGGTATCCGTGCCGCAAAAGCCGCAGGTATGTGGGTACTGGCATATAAAAACCCTACCAGTGGGAAACAGGATCTTTCTCTGGCAGATAAAGTGAAAGACGATTTTACAAAAGTCAATGTAAGTACATTTCCGGTGAATGAGGAGGAAAATGCATGAAGATAGAACAGGCTGCTTTGTTTGGCGCAGGCTCCGTTGGGGGCAGCCTGCTGTGCAGACAGAGAGAAAATCTGGATAAAATTAAAGTCATTGTCCATGATTCCAGACGGGAACGTATGGAAAAAGAAGGACTGCTTACCCGTGGGGAAACATTCTTCCCGAAGATTTGGGAAAAAGGTTCTTATCCTGATCTGCTCATGGTAGGATTGAAAAATACGCAGCTGAAAGCAGCCATTGCAGAACTGAGGGATTATGTTGACCCCAATACCATCCTGATGCCTCTGATGAACGGTATTTCTGCTTCAGAAGAACTGCGGGAAGCTTTTCCAGAAAATACAGTTTTGACTGCGGTGGTTTATGTAGATGCCAGAAAAATTGGCAACGAACTGTTCTGCGGAGAAACCTTCCTCATTCAGATTGGTGACGCAGAAGAAGCGGTATTGGAAGCCATAAAAGAAGCCCTGCTTTCATGGGGAATTTCCTGCCAGATTTGTGCAGATATTACCAGACGTCAGTGGCGGAAATGGATGATCAATGTGGGTACCAATCAGGTTTCTGCTGTTTTGGGTGCCACTTACGGCGATTTTCAGCAGAAAGAACCTGTTATGCAAATGGCACTGTCTGCTATGTCTGAAGTGGTTGCTGTTGCAGAAGCGGCAGGTGTAGACCTTCATCCGGCAGATGTAACTGCCGCTGGGGAAAGTGTACATAAATGGAGTCCTGCGGGAAAATGCTCTATGCTGCAGGATGTGGAAGCCCACCGATTGACAGAAGTGGCATCCTTCTCTGGGAAACTTGTGGAACTTGGCAAAAAATATGGTGTGCCGACACCTATCAATGAAACTTTATATGCTTTGATTCGCGCGAAAGAAGCAATGTACTCTTAAAGAAAAAAGTCTTTCTTCATATTTTTGGAGAAAGATTTTTTTATGGAAATTTGGAAGGTTCTTTTTGTTTTGCTTTTCAGTTTGTAGCGGATACGGTATAATCGGAGGAAGAACAGGAGGAACCAAGATGGATTTACGAGAACGACTGAAAACATACGGAGCAGGAAATGCGTACCCTTTTCATATGCCGGGACATAAACGGCAGAAACAGCCGGGCAGCCTGTTTCCTTATGATTTAGATATTACGGAAATTGATGGCTTTGATAATCTTCACCATGCGGAAGGCATTCTGGCGGAAGCCATGGAACGGGCAGCAAAACTTTGGGGCAGCAGAAAAAGCTTTTTTCTGGTAAATGGCAGCAGTGCTGGACTTTTGGCAGGCATTCGGGCTTTGACAAAGCGCGGTGACAAAGTTCTGATGGCAAGAGGATGCCATCGGGCGGTATATCATGCTGTGGAATTGTGTGGTTTGCATCCCGTATATATGCAGGCGGCATGGGTGGAAGAAATGCAGATTTCCGGCAGTATTCAGCCAGAAACTGTAGAGAAACACTTGCAGGAACATCCTGACTGCAATCTAGTGATTCTTACAAGTCCCACCTATGAAGGTGTGGTCAGTGATATTGCGGAAATTGCGAAAATTGCCCATCGGTATGGTGCATACCTTCTGGTGGATGAAGCCCATGGTGCTCATTTGGGTTTTTGTGAAGAAGGATTTCCAGATACGGCAGTCCATTTGGGGGCGGATGTGGTGGTACAAAGTCTGCATAAGACACTTCCTTGTCCCACCCAGACAGCTATCCTCCATGTCTGCACAGAACAGGTGTATGTGACGGAAGTGGGCAGACAACTTTCTGTATTCCAGACCAGTAGCCCTTCTTATGTGTTCATGGCGGAAATGGATGGATGCATTTCTTTACTGGAACGGGAGAGAGAAAGTCTTTTTGCGGCTTATGAAAAAAGATTGGCATCTTTTTATGAAAAAATGGAGAAACTGGAACATATCAGGCTGTATCAGCCGGAAAATTCTTCTTTTGTGTTTGGTCACGACAGAGGAAAACTCCTCTTTTTTACAGGAAACTGCAATCTGTCAGGGGTGGAACTTTCTGACATCCTGCGGGAGAGATATGAGTTGGAAATGGAAATGTCTTTATCTCTGCATACATTGGCAATGACCAGCATTTTCGATACAGACGAAGGAATGGAACGGCTGGCAAAAGCCATGCTGGAAATTGACAAAGAAGTAATGCCGGTAAAACAGCCATTGGCGAAAGGGCAGATGGTGCTTCCGCAGATGGTATGCGGTATGGAAGAGACTTTGCAGGGAGAAACAACAGAGGTAATGCTACAAGACAGTCTTGGAAAAATTGCGGCAGATTTTCTTTGGGCGTATCCACCTGGAATTCCTCTTGTTGCACCAGGGGAACGGATTTCGGAAGAAGTATTGGCACAGGCTTTTTATATGCAGAAAAACGGCGTCAATGTCCAGTGCGCTTTTGCAAAAGATGGATGGATTCGTGTGCGTTTTTAGGAATGATGTGACATTTTTTGGTTCTGTAGGATTACAATACATGTGTTACAACTGAATATTTAAAAAGCGAGGATAGGCTCACTTTGTGTTATATTTGAATCACCACAAAACAAAAATACATAAAGGAGCATCCTCGCATGGCAAGTATAACACAAGATATGAGATACCGTCTATCACTTATTAAATACGCTGAACGATATGGAGTTACCAAAGCGGCCGTAAAATATAAGACCAACCGCCAGTATATTTATCGCTGGAAAAACCGCTATGATGGCTCTTGGGATTCCCTGCGTGACCGTTCCAGACGTCCCCATTCCCATCCAAATCAGCATACTCCTGAAGAGAT
>NZ_FRAH01000066.1 GCF_900142265.1 Anaerotignum lactatifermentans DSM 14214
GCTGACGCAGGCCGGATAGAGGACAGGTTCCGCAAACTGAAATAAAGGCATAGCGCCGCCCCAATCAACAGCATGATCCCAACGGCAAAAGCGATAGGTTTTAGTTTTGCCATGCGCTCACCTCCGTTTCTTTTTCACTGATAAATGGGAAGCTATTGTTTTTTAATTGTCCAACTATCATCTCGGTTTTTTCTTTGGGCATAGTAGCCGCAAGGCATATCCGCTAAAACGCCGACAGAATGATCAAAATCAAAAACCCATCTCAAAGATACTAATTTTGCTTCATCTGTTGTATGTACTTGTCCACATAGAAACTGCCACATTCCATCGTCTTCATCGTGCGATACATACAAAATAGGGGACTTACTCTCTATTATGTGACAACAAATAATTGCAGCAGTATTCGGTGCGTCATAAAAAGGAAATTCCATATTTATTGCTCCTTCAAATTCCGATTTATCGCTCTATCCCTTGTTCTTTTCTGGCCTCCGGGCCAAGAGCTGGAAGTACGCTGCCACCAATCCTGCCAAATCGCAGATATGGGTTTGCGAGTAGCAATAGGGCGAGTTGGCTCGATGATCTCTCCGATAAAGGCGTATTATTATAGCACTACGGCTTGCCCGTTGGGATAATCTCCAATCCATGCGCAAGGGAAATATCATCTTTATAAATTTCAAGTATGGTATTTATGTCTATAGCCCAAATTTTTCCCAATCTTTAACTGACTCAATAACGGGTATCCAGCTATCAATTTCAAATTTTTCTTTTATAGGTGGTTCCTTATATCCGTCTACTATAAGCGTTCCACTACATTTTATATGAGCTTTATCAGAGTCTATTTCAAGAATTTCTAATTTGTAATCAGCTAAAGGTTCATGTTCATAAATATAAAATGAATCTTCTCTATCATAGCTTTCATCTGTTGTCATTACCGAAAAAGATTCTCCCACCAAATCTGCAATTGATTCTTTTTTAGTGTCTATTGGATTTATGCAAAGAGAAGGTAATATTTCCTCTCCATTATAATCTCCCTTAGCAAATCCTATATCTACAGACCATGACGGCGCTTCATCTTCATTTCTCTTGAAATACATAAGACTACTCCGCCTATGAGTCCAATCATCTTCAAATACAAACTTTCCAATTTTTAACATGGCGCACTCCTATATTTTCCGATTTTCTGATCTTCTTAATCCACAATACATTCCAATTTATTGCTTGCATTATATTTCATTTTAGCACTCTGGAAATAATATTTCTACCAGTCAATTATGAAATATTTTACAGAATAATGGGGTGGCTATCTGCTCTCTTGTTTGTGCTACTTTACGACACATGAGCATTGGAACCGGGGTTGTCGGAGCCGTAGCCCTCCAGCAGGTTGACAACGCCCCAAACGCCGAGGCCCGCGCCCAGCGCGATAACGAGGGTCTGCAAGGTGGTGATAGCGGATGCGAAAAATGCCATATAGTCCTCCATTTCTCCGGGATATTCCCGGCCACAAAAAAAGCCGCCATATTCAGCGGCAGGTGACGCTTTGGGACGTTTTGTCCCAAAGTTTATACAAAAGCGTCCGGGTCGTCCAAATCGTCATAGTTGAGGATGTCCTCGTCCCCGTCTATGGGCGTTTCGTCCGGCACGTCCGCCTCGTACACAGTGTACTGCTCGTTGGGATTGAGCTTTTTTATGCGGCGGCAGATAAGCCGCTCCAGCGAAAAGGCGTTTTTCTTCTTGTCCGCCTCCGCCGTATATCGGTAGTTGGGGTGCTGTTTCAAATCGTATTTTCTGGAATAGAACGGCGGCAGGCCCCGCAGTTGCAGGATGCACCTGTCGCCGGGCATGGTGGCAAGCTCGGCGGGGGTCATAAGCTCCCGGCCCAGCCGCTGGGTGTTCTGGTTGTAGCTTTCGGACTGCCCCCGGGAGCGGCCCTCGGTCTGCATGGAGATGGTGGCCTTGCCCAGCCAGTTCTCGGAAATCTCCTTGATGGTGCTGGCCTCCCGGCCCCCGAGGAATACCACGCTGTCCATGTTGCCGAGTATCGTCTCGGCGTTCTTGTCGTAGATGGCCTTACATTGGGCCAACTGCTGGTAGAACAGCGTCAGGCTCACCTCCCGGGAGCGGATGACCGCCACCAGCTTTTCGAGGTTCGGAACCTGCCCGGTGTTGGCGGCCTCGTCCCACAGCACCCGCACATGATGGGGCAGGCGGCCCCCGTGTACGTTGTCCGCCCGTTCGCAAAGCAGGTTGAACATCTGCGAAAAGGCAAGGGCCACGATGAAGTTATAGGTCGTGTCGGTATCGCTGATGATGAAGAACGCCGCCGTCCGCCTGTCCCCCAGCTTGTCAAGCTCCATCTCGTCATAGGACATAATCTCCCGGAGCTGGGGGATGTCAAAGGGGGCCAGCCTCGCGCCACAGCTAATAAGTATGCTCCGCGCCGTCTTGCCGCTGGCCAGCTTGTACTTTTTGTACTGCTTGACCGCGAAACAGTCCGGCTTGCGCTTTTCCAGCCCGGCGAACATATAGTCCACCGCGTTCATAAAATCGTCATCGTCCTCCTTGACCTCCATGCCGGAAATCATGTCCACCAGCGTGTTCATGTTCTTGTCCTCGTCCGGGCCCTCGAAAATGATATAGGCGATAAGGGCGCAGTATAGGAGCGTTTCTGATTTTGTCCAGAACGGATCTCCCTCCTTGCCCTCGCCTTTGGTGTTTGCTATCAGCGTGTTTACGAATTTCAGAATGTCGGCCTCGTTGCGGATGTATGCCAGCGGGTTATAGTGCATAGAGCGGGAAAAATCAATGCTGTTGAAAACCTTGATTTTATATCCCTTTTTCTTTTGCAGGAAATACCCGGCCTGCTCCAGCACCCCGCCTTTTGGATCTACCACCACATAGGAGGAATGGGCCTGGAGCAGTTGGGGCGTGAGCCAGAACCGGGTCTTGCCGGAGCCGGAGGAACCGACCACACAGCAATTCAAGTTCCGGGCGTTGGCGGGGACGGCGGGCCGGGTGTTGGTGGTGAGAAACTCCGTCCCGGTGAGGATGATGTTGTTTTCAAACTTGGGGTCGGTGAACGGCTTGATGTCTTTTTCCGTCCCCCAGCGGGCCGAACCGTACTCCTCATCCCGGCGGTATTTCTGGGCTTTCTTGCTTTTCTGGTAGATGACCAGCCGGATGGCCGCCGCCCCCACAATGCCAACGAGCCAGTCAAAGGGAGCAAGCCCCGGCGCGAAGTCGGCAAAGGCCGGGCCGAGGGCCGCCACCATCCCCACCAGCTTGTGGGCCAAATCCGCCCCCGCCGCCAGACGGTAGGCCGTCCCCACCTTTAGGCAGGCCCAGCCGATGAACAGATAGGGGAGGTTCGGCAAAAGGTATTTTTTCAGCTTATCTGTCCTCATGGGCGGCCTCCTTTACGCGGTCTTTCTTTTGGGGCGCGGGCTGGCGCAGTATCTCGGCGGCGGCCCGTTTGAGCTGTTCCCGGATGGGTACGCGGTCAGTCTTTGCCTTATCCAGCACCCGGCGGGAATACTCCCCGAAACAGGCGGTAATTGCGTCCGCCTGCCCGGACTTGAAAAACAGCAGGTATTTGTCCGGCCCGGTCTTGTAAAAGGCATAATCCACATTCCACTTCCGGGCCACCCGGTCAAACTCCTTTGGGGCCCCGGTGAGCTCGATGCTGTTGGTCGCCGCGCCGTGGGCCATCAGCTTTTTCACGGACTGCCTGCCGTGGGGCGTCTGGCGGGCCCGGTATTCCTTTTGTATCTTCCGGCCAGCCGCCCGGAGCACATAGGCCAGCCCACGGGCAGTCAGCTTTCCCGTCCGTATGGATAGCGCGATAGTGCGCCGGGAAACATCCTCGTCAATCAATCAGAACCGCCTCCTTTCATGGGGGGATAGGCCCTCCGGCCTTTGGGACAAAATGTCTCGAAGTCACCGCCCCTCCCGGCCCGGCTCCGGGCGGGCCCGGTCAGCCGCAGAGGGAAAGCGGTCAATCACTTCCTTGTAGGCGGCCATCTGCTCCCGGATATTGAGCTGGGGATAGGAAAAAACCTTGTGCTCCCTGGGAATGTCCTCTATCCCGTGGTAAATCTCTTTGAGGGGCCCAGTCTGGACGATATAGCCGCCGTGGGAAAAGTGGCCGCCCTCGTTGATGGATAAATCCCGCCCGTATGCCTCAAAGTCAATGTAGCCTTTCAGCTCGGCAGGTATTGCCAAATCCTCCGTGAAGTAGCGGCCCAAATCTTCCTCGTTTTCAATATCCGGGTAAAATTCAAAGCAGTCCAGATTTTCCGCAAGGTTGATAATGTCCGCCAAGTAGGAGATATTTGTCCCCATGCTGAGGGCCGCCTCAAATTTTGCAAGGTCATCCGAGGGCATTTCCGAGAGCAGGCAGGCCAGATGGTTCAGCTCGTCCAGATTTTCATATCCGCTGAGACAGCCCGAAAGCTCCGGCAGGATGCCGCCGAAGTCATAGCTGGCGATGAAAATTGTTTCGTACCGTATGCCGTCCACGCCGATCTCCTTTAGGAGCGCCTGCACCGCCTGGGGGCTGGCGGGGAACAAAAGCGGCTCCCCGGCCAGCACTCCCTCGTTGTATTTCCCGAGGTTGGCAACGTGCGCCTCGAACAGCCCGGCCACGTCAGCGGCGGCCCTGGCCCTTGACGGTCAGGATGCCCTCAAGGGTGGTGGCGGTGATGCCCAGCCGCTGGGCCACGGCGATGTCATTCTTCATGGACTCGGTGACGGTATGCCCGCACACCACCAGCACCCGGGAGCGCCGGAGCAGGTCGCGTCCAATGTCGATGCTGCTCTTGTGCTCCTCGGGAACCGCGTCATTGAGGAAAAGGGGCAGGAACAGGGCCGGGCAGATGGGCGCAAAGCCCGCATCGTAAACTGCCCGGCAATACTGCGCGGCAAGCTCCGCGTTTTCCGTATCGCCGCCATACCAAGCGGCGGTGATGTAAGCAAGGGGTCGTTTCATAGTCGTTTACCTCCGATATTTTAATAGTTGTCGTTCAGCCCTTTCCCCCCGCCCTTTCCCATTCATGGGAAAGGGGGCGGCTCTGGAGGATATATCCCCCGCCGCGCCGGGAGGGGTGGCACAGCCGGGGCGGGCCGTCAAGGGCAAGCCGCCGCAGGCGGCGGGCGTTCCGCCCCTTGACTGCCTACTCCCGGCTGTGCTCAATAGTAGGCGGCGACGGGGGATATACCACCAGAGCCCCTCTCTAAAAGAACGCCATGCAAGGCGCGGGGGAGGGGCGCGGGAAAAAGAAAGAGCCTCGGGACAAAATGTCTCAAGGCTTACTTTTCCCGGTCGGTCTTTTTCTCCGGCGCGGTGCGCTCCGGGGGCTGTTTCTCTTTCCACGCGGCCAGCAGGGACATGATCTGGTCTTTCATCTCCCGGGGCGTGGCATCCTTGCCGAAATACTTGTTCAGTTCAGCGGCGGAAATAATCACCTTGTCTACCTCCTTTTTCTCGCGGCTCAAAATGCCGTCAATCACATCGCCGTTCAGTTTCCCGTCCTTATCCAGCTTGCGGAGCTCCTGGGCCTGGGAGAGCGAGGGGGACGCCTGCTCGCCCTCAATGGAAACGGCGATAAACCTCTGGTTCTTGGGCTTGATGAACGAAATTTCCACGGCGGGGGTAAAGGACAGCTTTTTCTCGTTCACCATAGACTGGAGCTCCGGCACAAGCTCGGTCAGCCGGATATACCGCTGTACCTGCTTGTAGTTCATGCCGTTGCGTTCCCCCACGATCTCCGTGGAGCGTTTCCCCACGTCCCCGGCGGCCACGCCCTCCAGCTTTGCCCCCTGGTGGCTGATGGCCTCCACCTGCATTTTCAGCGACTGCGCCTTTTCCATCGGCAAAATCTTTTCCCGGTGGCGCAGGTTGTCATCCGTCATAGCGAGGATGGCCTCGTCGTCCGTCATGTTGCGGATGATACAGGGCATATTCCCAAACCCGGCCAGCTCACTGGCCCGCTGGCGGCGGTGGCCCGCGATGATTTCATAGCCGCCGCCCTCGCGGGGACGTACCAGCGCGGGCTGGTGTACGCCGTTGTCCTTGACCGACTCCACAAGCCCTTTCATTTCCGCATCGTCCCGCACCCCAAAGGGATGGTCTTTGAACGGGAACAGCTCCGAAAGATTGAGATATACAATCTCTTCCTTTTCGGCGCGGGTAGCGTCACGGGGCTGGGGCGGCACTTCCGGCGCAGGCTGGGGAGCGGCGGGAGCCTCTTCCTTGCCCTTTACCGTGGCGGCCTTTCCACCCTTGCCTTGGGACATTTTGTCTCGAGGTGGGGACGGGGGCTTGTCCGTGGCCGCCTTGTCAGCCTTGGCCGGGCGGCCACGGCGGGCCCCCGTCCCTCCCGGTTCACCGGGCCCCGCTTTTTCTTCCTTGGGCTTGCGGCCCCGCCTGCCCTTGGGCTTTTCCGGCTCGGGCGCTTTTTCCCCGGTGGTCTTGCCCTCTTTGGCGGGCCCCTTTTTCTCGGCGGCCTTTTCCTCCGGGGCCGGGGTAGGCGGCTGTTCCGGTTCGGGCGGCTCGTTCTTTTCCACCTCCGCACGTTCCGCCGCCCGGCGCTCCGCCATCAGCTTTTCAATCTGGTCAGCGGAGACATTCACCTCGCCGGGAGCACCAGCGGGGGCATCCTGGGCGGGCGCATCCCCAGCGGCCTGCTCGGGGACGTTCTCCGGGGTCGGGGGCTCCGGCGTGGGAGCGTCCTGGGCAGGAGCACCCTCCGGGCCGTTATCGAACAAGCTGGGCTGGGGATTTTCTTCCTGGCCTGTGTTCAGTTTTTCGTCTGCCATTCGTTACCTCCTTTTTTAATTTCGTGAATGTTGCACAAATCTTGCGCTAAAAGTTTGTTACTATTTTTTCGCCTCCCTCCCGGCTATCCACGCAAAAAAGCCGCCCGTTTTTTCATGCCGGACGGCTTTTTGCGTAATGTGATAGCTCTGATTAAATTTTTTTGTGGGTGTAGGCTCCGAAAAGCCTTGATATTACAGCGTTCCTAATAGGAGACATTCATATGAAGATGGTTGTCTATCCCTTTTTCATACCCAAAGACTCTTTTTATCAGAACTTCCCCATTCTCATATTTTCGCTTTAGCCCCCACTTTACATTTTCACTGATGTTCCGGCTTTCTTCCTGTGCCTGGCTGCTAAGTATCGTAATTAGAAGTTCTCCTGTTGCTTCCAATGTGTTGATATGTTCTTTCTCAAAATAGATCGCAATGTTTCTTTCCTTCAATTTTCGGATACAGGATAGGCAATCAACCGTGTTTCTGGCAAACCTGCTGATGGATTTTGTCAGTATCAAATCAATATCTTTTTCTTTCCACAGACACCTCTCCATCATTAAGTTGAAATTATCTCTTTTTTTCATATCTGTTCCAGAAATACCATCATCCGCATAGATTGCAACCAGATTCCATTCTGGAGTATCTGTAATCAGCTTTGTATAATAAGCAACCTGTGCCTCGTAGCTGTTTTCTTGTTCCTCCTGTGAAGTACTGACCCTGCAGTACGCTGCCACATTAAGAATTTCCTTTTTCTCTCTTTTCTTTCCCCTTCTGTTGATTGTTGAGGGAAACATTGTCACTTTTCTTTCACACACAATCTTCACCTATTTCATCTTCTTGGTGCAAAGATGCCTCGACTGTAATTCCTGACTTGAATACCACTTCTATCTTCCTTGCACTCACCACGTTGATATTCTGAATCAGCTGACGCACCAGCTTATCGTCATAGTCTGTCAGCACACATTTTGTCTTTCCCAAGAAACCCTCAATTTCTTCCATCCTCTTGTTATTCTCGCCTCTGACAGCTGCTTTGATCTGCTTCATTTCCAACGCTTCTATCTGTGCCGTGATCTCCTGACAGCGTTCCTCAAAGGCGGTTTCATCGCCGTTCTGCTGGGCTTGCTGCTGTATCAGCTCTGCCATTGTTTTCTGCAGTTTTTTCTTTTCTTCAGCGTATTCCGAATCCTCTGTGCCATGTATCAGGGCTGTGACTACATTTTTTCTAAATGTCTGGACAAAGTCACCCTTGTTTTCCAGCACTTGATTGATGGTGTGTAGTACTGCTCTATGTAATACGCTTTCCTCTATGGTCGGGGAGTCCTTACAGTATCTTGTCCCATTTCTCAGCCTGTTTTCGCATCTCCATACTGCTTTCTTTTCCCCATACTTAGACCAGATTTGTCTGCGGTACTCACTGCCGCACTCTTTGCAGACCATGATTTTGGACAAGGCATATTTTCCACTATGCTTACCCTTTGATTCTGTTTCCTGTTTGCTGGATTTCTTATATAGATTGGCTCGCTGGTGCAGTTCTTCCTGCACTTTATAGAACACTTCTCTTGGAATAATTGCCTCATGGGCATTTTCCACATAATACTTTTGAAGTTCCCCTTGATTCTCTTTTCGTGCTTTGGTCAGATAATCTGTTGTGAATGTCTTTTGTGCCATGGCATCACCGATGTACTTCTCGTTAATCAGGATAGTACGGACTGAATTCACATTCCACTCTGTATTTCCCCTGATGGTTTTGATTCCCTTTTCTTTCAGTAAACGGGCAATACCATTAAGGCTTTCCCCTTCCAGATATTTTCCATAAATCAATCGTACCACTTCTGCTTCTTCTGGGATGATATGCAGCTGTCCGTCTGTACCTTTTTGATATCCAAACATTCTTCTGACCAGCGCCTCTCCCTTTTCATACTTTCGTTTTAAGCCCCATTTCACGTTTTCGCTGATATTTCGGCTTTCTTCCTGGGCTTGGCTGCTGAGTATGGTGATCAGCAATTCTCCTGTGGATTCCAAAGTGTTTATATTCTCTTTCTCGAAGTAGATAGCGATGTTTCGTTCTTTCAGTTTCCGAATACAGGATAGGCAGTCTACGGTATTTCTGGCAAATCGGCTGATGGATTTTGTCAGAATCAGGTCGATATCTCCGTCCTTTTGCAGGCATCTTTCCATCATGGCATTGAAGTTATCTCTTTTTTTCATATCTGTTCCAGAGATACCATCATCCGCATAAATCCCTGCTAACTGCCAACTGGGGTTTTCTGTAATCAGCTTGGTGAAGTATGCCACTTGTGCTTCATAGCTGGTTTCCTGGTCTTCTTGTGCAGTACTGACTCTGCAGTATGCGGCAACATGGATTCGTTTTACTTCCTGTTTTTTCGCTGTATGAATATTGATCTTCGGCGGAATAACCTGGACTTTTCGTTCATATGTAATACTCATAATACGCACCCTTTCTTTATCATAGTGTTTCTGTAATCGTTGCTCCGTTTTTCAGTGTGAATACCACTCTGCCGTCTTTGTATATGGTAATGGCTTCCATGATGGCATCGAATAAATCTTTATCGAATGTTTTTTCTTCAGGCTGCTCTTTGTGCTGCTGAATCAAGTCTTCTATTTTCTGTGTGTAGTATACTGCTCTACCATCATCTGCATCTTCGTACTGCAATGATGCTCTTTTGTATATCAGCTTCAGCAATTCATCTATGTTATGGTCACTGTCATTTTTCAGAAGCTCTATTTCATGCTCTGCTGCCTGTAAACGGATATTTCTTTTGGTTTTATGTATCGTAATTTTTCTAATCTTTTCCGGATCGTTTTTCATTTTGGTTACTGCCTGCATAAATAATTCTTTGATTTGGTCTTCCTGTATACGCTGATTTCTGCAGTGTACTCTGCCTTTTACAATTCGTTTACTGCAATCCCATATCTGTTTATCTCCATGCTTGTAGCAGTGATATTCACTGCCGCATTCTCCGCATTTCATTTTATTTCCCAGCAGAAACTGCTCTTTATGATAAACATAGGGCTGTTCCTTACCAATTGCTTTTAGTCGTTCTTTTTTCCTTAGCTGTACAGCTTCAAACAATTCCTGATCAATGATCTGCGGGAAGGTTTCATTTCCCAGATATCTTCTATCACTGAGCATATCATTGAGCTTTACTCGATTGATTTCCAGTCCCTCAATATGGTATTTTAGCCTTGATACTGGAACGCCGCTGTTGTATACCTCGAAAATTTCCTGCACAAATTTGCTTTGTTCCTTATCTGCCTGCAATATACCATCTTTAAATTGATAACCATAAACCGTTACTTTTCTGTTCATGCTTTTTCCCTTCTTTCTGTCAGCTGTAACCCATTTTTTAGCTGTAAGACCAGCTCGTTTGGATTTACAATAATCTGCTTTACGATTGCTTGGAATAATGTCTTGTCACATGCTTCCAAATACTGCGGTCCTTTTTTGAGTTGCTTGATCAGTTCTTTGGTTTGTGTCAGTTCTTTTCTCTGTCTGGATTTGTGAAGGCATTGTTCCTTTGCTTTCTGGTACTCTTTCAGGTTTTTACTGATGATATTTTGCTGTTCCATATAAAAAGCAGAGTCGATCATCTCTCCACTTGCCAAGTGGTTGAGAATCTCCCTCTGCTTTTTTTGTTCTTGTATTTGTTTTTCCAATTGTTCCAGCTGCTCCTGGATCATAGGTGTTGCCTTTAACTGTTCCAGCTCATTCATCAATGGTACCAGTATCTCATCGCAGTGGTTTGACAGCTTATTCCACATAGTTATGAATGATTGCTCCAACTGGCTTTCCTTGATGATATCATTTTCACACAAGTCTTTTGTTTGTATGCGTCTGGCACAACTCCAAGTGACATTGCGTTTTCCTGTTCTGTCTTTTTTCGCCTGACGATTGTATGAAGAACCACAGATGCCGCAGATGACTTTCCCCTTAAACTCCGATATTTCTTCTGGCTGTTCCTCTTGATTTTCTTTTGTTCTGTTGGATTTTTGTTTCAGCATGCTCTGAACGGCTTCATATTCTTCATGGGTTACGATGGGTTCATGGTCATTTTCAATCAACACCTGACGATATTCCCCATAGTTTTTTCTTCTAACGAATGGTACGATGTCCTCACTGTATGTTTTCTGAAGAAGTAAATCTCCGGTATAGATACTGTTTTTCAGAATGGTATAAACTGTAATCGGTATCCAATTTTTCTTGCCTGTTCTGGTAGGGATTTTCTGGGTATTCAGGCTTTTCGCAATTCGCCATACCCCTTTTCCATCCAAATATTCATCGAATATATATCTCACAACAACTGCTCGTTTTTGATCCAGCTCCAGCAATCCATTTTCATTGGTATAGTAGCCATATGCTGGATTTGGCAGTATATAGGTACCATTCAGAAACCTCTTTTGTATGCTCCATTTCTGGTTTGAAGAAATGCTTTCTGATTCCGCTTGTGCCACAGACGAATAGATGGAAAGCAGCAATTCGCTTTTTTCTGAAAGTGTATGGATTCGTTCTTTCTCAAAGTACACATCGATTTGTTTTTTCTTAAGTTCCCTGACAACCTTGATACATTCTACTGTATTTCTGGCAAATCTGGATATGGATTTCGTACAGATGATGTCAATTTCTCCTGCTTCGCAATCTTCCAGCATACGCATAAAATCCGTTCTGCCTTTTTCCTTGGTTCCGCTTTTACCGTAGTCCGCATAGATGCCTGCGAAATTCCAGCCAGCTTTGCTGCGAATCATATTTTCATAATACTCCAGCTGAGATTCATAAGAGCCTTTCTGGTGTGGAATATTGGTACTGACTCTGCAATAAGCGCAGACGTTTTTCATTTTTTGTTGTTTCATTTCCACATCTGCAATATCTATTCGTTTTACTTTTTCTTCCATGGTATTCCCCCCTTCTTCAAGCAAAGGATACCTGTTTTTCAGTGACACATCTACTATTTTTTTCATAAAGTTTGGCTTCTGCTGGCTGGAATGTTTGCAGATTCAAACTGTTCATCTGATTGTATTCTTCTTCGGAAATCAGATTTCGAAACAACATTCTCGTTAATAACTCCTTAGAAAGTTGGTATCTGATTTCATTTTGCATCTGATCTTTTGACATATAATTTCCCCCTTAATGACTATTTTCCTATTTATGACCTTTCATCAAAGAGCCACTCTTTCTCTGATGAAAAGTCGCAAATGTGTGCCGCTTAAAAGCGGCACACTATTCTGACTTAAATTTGCCGTATTTGACACTACTTCCCCGACATTAGGCAGCAATATAAACTGTGCTTGGCTGCACACATAGGCTTTTCACCTCCCCCGTCATGCGGGCTGCCGTCCTTGCGATGTCTGGGACTCGGCAGAAGTATCATTGTGGCTCTGTTCCGGTCATGGCATTTGATCCTGCCAAAAGATCATACCCATACAGCAAAATCGCTCGGATTATGTATTACAGACCAACGAACCTCTCTCAAGAATATGTTTATTTCACGTTCTGTTGTAACGAATCGTTGTGGCGCACTGCATGGTACTGCTTGTCCCTTTCAGGCGAAACAGAGTAATGTATTTATATTGCTGGATATTTGGTTTTCAAAGAACAAAGAAAGGTGAAAATAAAAAACCCTTCATATATCAGGTCACTACGAAGGGTTTTTATAACCAAAATCGCAAAACTTTTTTCTTTTTGTTGTACTGCACAATTTTGCGTTTTGGATTTATTTATTTTTTATGTATTATTTAAACAAAATTTATCTTCCTATTTTCAAAATCACTTGCATGGTCTTATAATACGAAAGACCTGAGAATCTCCATTACTTTCTGCATCTTTTTGCTTACTGCTGCTTGGGAAATACCTAATACAGCCGCTATTTCACTTTCTGAATATTCGTGGAGATATTTCAGTAATATAATATTGTCTTTATCTATCTCTTTCAGAATCTCTTTTATCTTGTGTATTGTAACTTCATGAATCGCTTCTTCTTCGGTATTAGAACGCAGATCAGGAACAAAATCATAAACATTATTATTCTCTTCATTCATTGCATCAAGACTCAAAACATTGTACCTTCTTCTTTTCCTTTCCTGATTTTTTTCATATAAGTAATCTTTATATATCTCCAGATATACCTCATGGTTTACTTCCACCTGCCTGTTTCCAACTTGAACAAAGTATTGCTTTTCAGATTTTTTACACACAGTCATTCCTCCGATTCAAATTTGTTTTTTGGCGGCAAATTTAAATCAGAGGCTGGTGGTGATCTGCACCTGTTTATGCAACAAAAAAAGCAAACCTCAAACTGAGATTTGCTTTTGGGCATAGCTGTTTTATTAAAAATGTTATATATTTTGATGCCGCATGGATTTTTCCACGCAAAAATCACTATTTTTTTTATTTTCACAAAATAGATAGTGTCTGATACTATTCTTTATAGTTTCACAATATTCTCCTGCATTTTTGTATGTTCTTCCATAATTTATCGCATCTTTATAGCTACTGCGACCTTTTTCCACTTATTTATAAATAGAGCATACAAAACTTTATCGAAAAAAATATAAAAATAGCTCGAATATATTGATATTTTATTCTACAAAAAATACCATTATATGAATTGCAGATAAAATACACATTTTGATGTGGTCACAAATCAATTTTTATTATCTATTTCACACAGGCAAACGCCATATTTCTCTACTTCATTTTCATCCATGACAATCAAAATATTTTTATATACACCTATTCCTGTTGCATATTTTCAAAAATCCTTTTGATTATCTGTATATAAAAACGACATTACTCCCTTATCATATTTTTTAATAAATAAATTAATTTCTCTCGTGCGGATTCAGCTATTTTTTCTGGTACATTTTGATGCACTAAGTAACATAGCGCGTCATTCCATTCCCAAAGAGAGTATGCGCCTACAGGAATTTCTTCAATTTCTTTGATTAATCGTCTAAGTTCAAGTTTATTTAGAAAACGTAGATTGGAAATATACGTACAATCCATGCGATGTGCCAAATAATCTAATAAAGGCAAATGCAATGACGTTTGACATGTCTCAGATGATATGCGGTTTTCCATCTAAAGCTCTCCTTTCATAAACATTTTCAAAGAGTTATGCGTACATATTTTTTAAGCAAAAAGGGAGAAAAATCTCCCTTTTTGTTATAATTGTTATTTCATTAGGCTTGTCCAAATTTCTGTGTCATCCGTTTCATAATAATGTCCGTTGCAGGCCTCTATAATGTCGTAATATGCCCAGTTGCCTGCGTCTACATCTGTAAAATTCTTGATATCATTTTTATTAAGGTCGATATAAGATATATCTGCTTCTCTTTCAAGCATGCGGTTCACTACGCTGACAACTTCCGCACGTGTGATATATCTGTCGGGTTTAATCGTGCCATCCGGATAACCGCTGATCCAGCCGCGGTTATACGCCATTTCTACAAAATTCTTTGCCCAATGGCTGTCAGGAAGGTCACTGAAATAAGCGTCTCCTGTTTCTTTCAGATTATCAAAATTTGCTGCGATTGTCGCAAATTCCGCTCTTGTAATAGGAGCGTTAGGACGGAAAGTGGAATCAGGATAGCCGTTTATGATACCAAGACTTTCAATATAACCAATGCGGTCGGAATACCATTCATCTTCAGCTACATCAAGGAAAGAAGTTGTTTCATAATTGTCGCTGTCAAAATCTTCATCAATCAGTCTTGAGAACATTACGGCTACTTCCGCTCTTGTAATGTTTTGGTTAGGCTTGAATGTACCGTCTAAATAGCCGGACATATATGCGAAATGATTTTCTTTGTTCAGCGTAGGAACATCTTTCTGTATAGTTTGATCAGAAGAAGTATGCTCTTTTGCATCTTCCTTATCCGTATCATCTGCGTTGGAAGAAGAACTGCTGCCTCCGCCACCGCTGCTGCGTTTTGTTACAGTCAATTTATAAGATGCCTCCGCTTCTGTGAAATTGTCCGAACCTTCCGCTGTAGCGGTAATTACAGCAGTGCCCCTGCCTACAATAGTGACTTCTCCGGTAACAACGTTTACCTTCGCTACATTTTCATTATCGCTTTCGTATGTGATTTGACCAAACACTTTTGTTTTTGTCAGAGGATTTGTGAAGTCATCGGAGTTTGTCTTTTTGGATATGCTTGTATCCTCGTATGAGATTTCCTGATTTGCTTTCAGAATATTTACCGTAACTCCGTCCATATCGGCAAATGTGTAATACGCGCTGTCATCGCCGATCAAAGCGTTGTCCGCGATGCGGACAGGTCTGTTGTTTCCGGCGTCCGGTGTGGATAAAACGCCTTTTGTAATTTCGCCGAGACTTACATCATCTCCGCTGATTACGCCTGTAAAAGTTCCCGTTCCTTCCAGCGCGACAATGTTTGTTCCGTCATATTCACGATCCTTTGCCGTAACATCGCCTGTAAATGTCAAAGGTTTTTTGTTTATTGTCACTTTCAAAGTGCTGTATTCACTGCCGTTTAAGTGAAGGTCGTCACTGCCTCCGTAAACCACTTTAATTTCGCTGGTGCCGGCAGGAAGTATTTTTTCGGTAGTGTCATAATTTATTACTGCCGTGCCGCGGCTGCGGTATGCCGAATGTTCCGGCATAACTTCTTCATAGCTTACAGGGCTTGTACCAAGAAGAGTATCTCCGTAATAAAATGCCGCTGTATTGGGCTGAACGCTGGTTCTGCTGAGCGTGGATGTTTCCGCAAGCTCGACATTTGCTGTAATTGCGATTGTATCGCCGTAGGTGCCTGTAATATCTTCGGCGGTAGTCTGAGTATCCGCTTTTGTGATAGTTACTTTAACCTCCGAAAATTCAAGCTTATATTTATTACTGTCGGTTCCGCTTAAGTCTATCATCGGATACACAGGAAGATCATCGCCGAAAGGATAATCAACCATACCCCAGTATCCCTCGCCTAAGTAGGCTTCTATGCCTTCTGCGGCAATAATGCTTACGTCATCGCCGGGCAAAACGCCGGTTAACTGCAAATTGGAGATAGGCACTGTCATGGATTTATAGGATGCTTTATAGGATTCTGTTCCATAATCAGGATCGGTTGGTTCTGCCGTTATCAGGTCATATATATTAATATACTCTCTGTCCTCGGCGGTAAAGCTTACGATTACATCTCTTCGCGCAACACGGAAATATTTGCCGCTGGAATATCTGCTCGCATTAAATATGTCGTTTTCCTGATATTTCGCAAAGAAATAGAGTGAGCCGATTTCCGATGTGTCCACCGTGTATTCAAATACGGCGGTTACCGTGCCGTCATCGTTAAATACTGTTTCAGCCGTGCCAAGATATTTGTAATCATGGGAGGAAGGATAGGAAGTTTCGGCATAATAGAAATCTACTTTGCCTTTTGAGTTTTCCTCCGTCATGGTAAGTCCGCTGCCGGATACAGCGGCAGTAACGTAAACGGTGTTCTCCGTGTCGCCGTACTGCAATTTGTCTTTAGAAAGAGAAAGGGTTACGGTAGGAGATATTTTCTTTATTGTTACTGTCAATGTTCCTAACTCAGGCAGTTTATACCAGTCTTTATCCTCGCCTGTCAGCGTGCAGGAAAGGGTTACCTCTATGTCTTCTCCCGGAAGAGCTGTTGCAGCTGTTCCCTTATCTGCGTTGAGCAATCTTACATCATCTTTGCCGCTGTCGTCTTCCTCTATGCCGTCTGTGATGCGAAGACTTCTGATGGTTACGTCTGTTGTGCCGTTATAGTTTCTGTCTACAGCGTCAGCGTTTGTAGAAAGTGTAAGCTGTTTTTGGGACAGGGTTACAGGAATTTCAACCTCAGATCCATTCAGAGAGGAGCTGCCGCCAAATACAGCCGTTACGGTGCTTTCGCCGACAGGGATTCCTTTGGATACGGTTGGATATTTCAGCGTCGCCGTGCCTCTGCCCGTTGTGCTGACGCCGTATTTAACATCGGCTGTTCCCAAAAGCTCATCTTTTTCGTTATAAAAACTTACGGTATCTTCTTCGACTGAAAATGTGCTTATTTCAGGTGAGGATTTCTGAATGCTTACACTCAGCGTAAGCGTATCGCCGTAGGTGCCCTGCACTTCTTTTGCAGTAACGTCTGAATCACTCGTGCTTATGGTAAAAGTTATTTTTGCCGTTGCTCCGCCGATGGTAATTTCAGCCGTGTATGTGCCGCCTTCCACAGGCGTTACGATTTGGTTATCTTCATTGCGGTGGATAACACGGACATCTCCGCCCTGCCAGCCTTTGGATTTTTCTGTTGTGGCTGTTTTCTCGGTTCCGTCGTATGCGGCGGAAACGGGAGGGATCAGCGTTATGGTTTCATAATGCGTTTCATCAGCGGAGTCTTTTTCTATAATAACAGTAGGATGATCGGCGTCAACTTCGTAATATAATGTAGATTCTACACCGTTTATCCATTTTGCGTAATAGGTATTTCCTTCGCTGAAAGAGGAAGCGGGTGTACTCAAATCAGCGTCTTCATACCAGCCGTCAAAATCCCAGCCTGCTTTTGAAGGTGTGATCGGCTTGGAGCTTAACGTGTCAGGTTTTTCGATTACGCCTCCATTGGTTACAAGAATAGCCGTATTATTTTTATTACCGTCACTCAGCGCGTCCGCGAATGACTGGTCTTTTACGTAGATGAAATCATTCAAAGAATCATTAACACTTATATACTCAGAATAATTTTCAGGTATTATGTTCAGCTTTGTCAAATTAAGATGAATTGAGTTGCCGCCTCGCAAAGAAACAGCGTAAATACCTAATTTTTCCAAAGTACTCGGCAATTCAACATATTTGTCCATGTCGTCTATTTCATAATTAGAAAAGCTCAAAGAGGATTGATCCATATAAGTGATAGAGCTTGGTTCATCGAATGTTACCTCATAGACTTCGCCCACCAAAAAAGCCATAAGAGGGAGTTCTTTTAAACCTTTGCCGATACGTACTTTGAGTGGATTGCGTGCACTAGAAAAACTGTGTTCTTCTATTTTTGTGACAGTGTCCGATATATATACTTCTTCTAAGCGGGAATAAAGAAACGCATATTGTCCGATTTCTTTTAGATTATTATTATCTAAGTCGATTTTTTTCAAGGAAGCATTAGCAAAAGCGCAAGTTCCAATTCTTTCTACCGTTTCAGGGAGCGTATATTCCGTGATTCCTGTTTTGAACTCTACCGGAGCTTTTACAAGAACGGAGCCGTCTTTTGTAAATAAAATTTCGTCCTCTATTTTATAATATTGGTTTTCTTCAGGAATCGTAATTGACTCAAGGCAATTATAAACCTGGGCATGAGAGTAGAAAGCCAGGTCGCTGATTTCCTCAACCGTAGAAGGAAGAACCAGTTCCGTAGCGGCTGTTTCGCTTAGCGCGTAATCTCCGATATATGTAATGCCTTCTTCCACAACAATCTTTGTAATTTTATGGCTGCTTGAATACCATCCTTTGGAGTTTTGATGATCAGGATAATCCCGTATTTCTCCCTCTCCGGAGAAAGTAAGAATATATCCGCCGTTTCCGTCATCGTCCAGAGAGTATTTCACACCGGAAGCCTTTGCGCTGTTTGCCTGTGTCTGTGGAATGATGTTTTCCAGATCCTGTTTTGTAACATTTGCTGAATTATCATCTTCAAATGTATCCTCATTTTCAAGAACACAATCGCCGGCATGGCCATCCTCTAAGATACAGCCTTCCGTAACGGCGCAAGGAATTGTAAGCTCCGTTTCATTCGGTTCCTCGCCATTATCATCATCCGTTGGCAATCCGCCGCATGTTTCGTCATGCACATGACCGCACGGATGCGCTTCTACAGCGGGGGTGTAAGAGCATTGGGCGGTATGATCCGCAATGTTATCACCGTCTGTATCTGCGCAGTTTTGATCACATGGGATTTCAGCCTGTTCTTCTTGATATCCGCAGTTTTCATCGTGTATATGGCTGCATTTTGATTCTTGCGCTTCTTCTGCGAATGCCATTGCCGGCATTGTGCCAAGTGTCAGAGCAAAGGTTAAAAGCAGGCATAGAATACGCTTTTTCTTTTTCAAGACATATCACTCCTTATATTATTTATTGTAAAAAGAAATTATATTGTTTTATGCCTTTGTGCTGATAAATGCTTTGCCGTGTATACACGCAAGGGGTAATCTTTAATTTGCTAACTTTATAATATATGAAGCGGTTTAAATGTTTTTCAGCTCCTTTCTAAAGCGAACTAAACAGAATTCTGATTCTGTTGTAATGATAGAAAGGTAAATGTGTTTTAAGGGAGAGTATTTCTTTTGATTACTGAAAATAAGCCTCACTTTTAACAGGAATTGTTTAAATATCTTAGTGTTTCAGGGGCAGTGTGAAACTTTTTCTGTAAATATGTAATTGAAGAGGTTCTTCTATGGTAAAATTTAAATCATAGGAGGACCTTTTATTATGGCAAAACAGAAGAAACCCATACATCGGGTACAAATGACAGAGGGAAAACGAAACATTATTCATCAG
>NZ_FRAH01000054.1 GCF_900142265.1 Anaerotignum lactatifermentans DSM 14214
ATCTAAAATATAAATATGGGAGAAGAAATTTCTGGGCAAGAGGATATTTTGTTGACACAGTAGGGCGAAATGAAAAGGTGATAAAAGAGTACATAAAAAATCAGTTGGAAGAAGATTATATGGTAGATCAGATTTCATTAAAAGAGTATACAGACCCGTTTACGGGTAATAGAGGAGAATAAGGCGAAAAAAGACAGCCACTTTTAGTGGCTGCCTGTAATCGTAATGCGATGCCAAATCTTCAATATTCCCTTTTAGGGAATCAGCACGTAATACCCCTTCTAGGGGTTGTTCAAACCACTAGTTTACTAGTGGTTTTGATTTTGTATTGACAAATATAAGGGATATAGGTACAATCGTGTCATGTGAGGGGTTTTTCCGCCACCGGGTGGAAAAACAAGAATACCCGTATCCATTCCGGTAGGTCGCAGCAGGAATGGGTAGGGGTATTTTTTACGTTTAGGAGGAAAAAGACCATGTTGGGAAAACAATATCTGAAATATGTATCCAGCAATATACTGGGGATGATGGGGCTTTCCTTTTATATTCTGGCAGACACCTATTTTGTGGCGGCAAGACTGGGGGCGGATGGTCTGGCGGCGCTGAACATTGCCATTCCGGGGTATTCTTTGGTCAATGCCACAGGGCTGATGGTGGCCATGGGCGGCGCTGTGCGGTACACCATTGCCCAGTCACAGGGGCAGAAAAAACAGGCGCACGAAATATTCACCAAAACCATGCTGACAGGCTGGTTTTTCGCCGCCATTTATCTTTTGATGGGCATTTTTCTGGCAACGCCTTTTGCGTCTCTTTTGGGTGCAGAAGGGGAAATCCTGCCCATGACAGCGGATTATCTGCGGATGATGCTCCTGTTTGGAGTGTTCTTCATTTCCAATGATATGATGCTGGCTTTTGTGCGAAACGACGGTGCCCCAAGGCTGGCTATGATCGGCATGATCTGCGGCAGTCTGACCAATGTGGTGCTGGACTATGTGTTCATTTTCCCATTGGATATGGGGCTGTTTGGTGCGGCATTGGCAACGGGCTTTTCTCCGGCGGTGAGCATGTGTGTCATGTCTATCCATGTGTGGAAAAAGAAAAATGGCTTTGCCTTCTGCCGGGTGAAAGAAGTGGCAAAAAGCGGACTGCTGTTCTGTAAATTGGGGATTTCTGCTTTTATCAATGAATTTGCCACAGGTGTGGTGTTGACGGTGTTCAATCTGTTGATTTTGTCCATCACTGGCAATACAGGCGTAGCGGCTTACGGTGTCATTGCCAATATCGCGTTGGTGGGAACGGCGGTGTATACGGGGCTTTCCCAAGGGACACAGCCTTTGGTCAGCCAATATTACGGCAAACGGGATCACCACAGCACAAGGAAACTGTATGGTTTTGCCATATCTTCAGCCCTTCTTCTGGGGGCAGTGATGATTGCCATTGCATGGGGATTTACGGAGCCATTGGTCAGTGTGTTCAACGGCGAAGGCAACGAGGCTTTGCAGACTATGGCAGAAGAAGGTCTGCGGCTGTATTTCATTGGGTTCCTGTCTGCGGGTATCAATATCGTTTCGGCGGTGTATCTGGGTGCCGTGGAACAGCCCATGCCATCCTTTTTCATTGCTATGACTAGAGGCGTTGTAGCGATTTTGATTTTTGCTTTCCTTCTTTCTGCATTGTTTGGGATGCTGGGCATTTGGCTGGCATTTCCGGCAGCAGAAGGGGCTACCTGCCTGTTGACAGCGGTTTTCATGTGGCGAAGCAGAAAAAGAGAAAATAAAAATTGACGGTGTTAGGGGCATCTTCATAAGAAAACAAAGAAAGCCGAAATCCTTATCATGATAAAGGATTTCGGCTTTCTTATGATATTGAGATTTTATTCGATATGTTTTCTTATGAAGACAGCCGTTGCAATTCCCCTTAAGAAATTAAGGAAACGAAAATCAATGTTTTCTTAAGGGAAAGTTGCTTTTTTACACCGTCTTTTTTTATGCCCAAAAACAGGCATAGGGCAGGCTGCTTTTTCCATATACTGAAAAGCAGAATGTTTTGGGGAGGCGGCTTCCATGAAAGCAGTCATACTGGCAGGGGGCTTTGGTACACGGATTGCGGAGGAATCCCATCTGCGCCCCAAGCCCATGATCGAAATTGGCGGCAAGCCCATTTTGTGGCATATTATGAAGATTTTCAGCGCTTACGGCGTGACGGACTTTGTCATTTGCTGCGGCTATAAGGGGTACTGCATCAAGGAGTATTTTTCCCATTATGCCCTCCATCACAGCGATGTGACGTTTGATTTTCGCAAAGGAACGGAAATGATCATCCATCACCGCCAAACGGAACCGTGGCAGGTGACTTTGGTGGATACAGGCTTGAATACCATGACAGGAGGGCGTGTGAAACGGGCAGCTTCCTATTTGGGAGGAGAACGGTTTTTCCTTACTTACGGCGATGGCGTGGCAGATGTGGATATCACCAAACTGCTGGCATTCCATGAAAAAATGGGGCGAAAAGCCACTATGACTGTGGTGCAGCCGGCAGGGCGGTTTGGTACGGCGGAAATCGAGGAGGGCTGTGTAAGAGCTTTTCGGGAGAAAGTGGACAGTGACAGCGGCTGGATCAACGGCGGTTTTCTGGTGCTGGAACCTTCTGTCTTGCCCTATTTGAAAGGGGACGAAACCATACTGGAACAGGAACCCCTGTCCACATTGGCAGCGGAAGGAGAACTGGCGGCATACCAACACAGAGGTTTCTGGCAGTGCATGGATACTCTTAGGGATAAAGAAAAACTGGAACAGCTCTGGAAAGAAGGTGCGCCGTGGCAGATTTGGGAGAAATGAAAAATTTTTATAAAGACAAACGAGTGCTGGTAACGGGGCACACGGGCTTCAAGGGAGCGTGGCTGTGTCGGTTATTGCTGGATATGGGGGCAAAGGTCTACGGCTACGCCTTGGCACCGGAAAGGGAAAGCCTGTATGGGCTGCTGGACTGGGGAAAAGGGCTGATGTCTTGTTACGAGGATATTCGCCAGCCAAAAAAACTGGCGGCTTTTGTGAAAAAAGCCGAACCGGAAGTGGTTTTCCATCTGGCGGCACAGCCCTTGGTTTCTGTGGGATATGCGCAGCCTGTGAGGACTTATGAAACCAACCTTATGGGGACGGTATATCTGCTGGAAGCGTTGCGAAAAGTGGAAAGCCTGCGGTCGGTGGTGGTGGTGACGACAGATAAGGTTTACGCCGAAACCAAAGAAGCCGCAGGGGAGGAAGATCGACTGGATGGCTTTGACCCTTATGCCAACAGCAAATCCTGTGCAGAACTGGCGGCGGCATGTTATGGTAGGTGTTTTTTGCAGGGGAAAGTAGCATTGTCCCGTTTGCGGGCAGGGAATGTCATTGGCGGCGGTGATTTTGCAGCACATCGCATCTTGCCGGACTGCATCCGGGCGGCAGTAGAACGAAAGCCCGTTGTTTTGCGACATCCTGAAGGGGTGCGTCCCTATCAGCATGTGCTGGAGCCTTTGATGGCATATCTCTGGACGGCGTGGAAACAGTGGGAAGCGCCGGAACTGGCAGACTGCTACAACGTGGCACCCAAAGGGGAGGATATTTCCAATGGGGAATTGGCTGGGCTTTTCTGCAAATATTGGGGGGACGGCATGACATGGCAGGCAGAACGGACGGATTTTCCCAGAGAACAGGCGGTTTTACGGCTGAATGGGGAGAAAATACAGGAAAAACTGGGCTGGACGCCACACTGGAATGTGGAGCAGGCAGTTTCGGCAACGGTGGCATGGACGAAGGTCTGGCAGAGAGGCGGCGACTTGACAGAAGAAATGCGCAGAGAAGCGGCGGCTTATGAGAAGGGGGAATGGATATGACGGAAGCGGAAGCAAGACGAGAGATACTGGGGAAAGTGCGGGAATATTACCACTGTTTCCATGACGGGAAACGCTGGGATGGAAAACATGTGTCTTATGGCGGCAGGGTCTACGACGAAAGAGAAATGGAAAATCTCACAGAAGCCATGCTGGATTTTGGTTTGACGGCAGGGCGGTTTGCTATGGCGTTTGAGCGGAATTTTGCCGCATACATAGGGGTGAAACACTGTGCGCTGGTCAATTCCGGTTCCTCTGCCAATCTGCTGGCATTCCATACTTTGACTTCACCTTTATTGGGGGAAAAACGCATTTGCAGGGGGGATGAAGTCATTACTGTGGCAGCAGGATTTCCCACTACGGTGGCACCCATCTTGCAGTATGGGGCGGTGCCTGTCTTTGTGGATGTGACTTTGCCTCAGTACAACATAGATGTTTCCATGTTGGAGGAAGCCCTTTCGCCCAAAACAAAGGCGGTGATGATTGCCCATACATTAGGGAATCCTTTTGATGTGAAAGCGGTAGTGGATTTCTGTCAAAAACATGATTTATGGCTGGTGGAGGACAACTGCGACGCTGTGGGGGCTGCTTACTGCTTGGATGGGAATTGGCGGAAAACAGGTACATTCGGGCATTTATCCACCGTCAGTTTTTATCCGCCTCACCATATGACCATGGGCGAGGGCGGCGCTGTCTTCACCAATGATGATTTGCTGGCAAAAATCATGGTTTCCCTCCGGGATTGGGGGCGGGACTGCACCTGTGCCCCGGGGCAGGATAACCGCTGCAAGCATCGCTTTGACAGGCAGTACGGCAAATTACCTTTTGGCTACGACCATAAATACGTTTATTCCCATTTGGGATTCAATCTGAAAGCTACGGAAATGCAGGGGGCAATCGGGTTGGCGCAGATGGAAAAACTGCCGGACTTTGTGAAAAAACGGCGGTACCACTTTGATTATCTCCTGACACTGCTGGAAAACTGCGGCGAAAAAGTGATTTTGCCGGAAGTGGCGGAAAACGCCATGGCAAGTCCCTTTGGATTCCTGCTGACCTGTCGGGAAGACATTTCCAGAGAAAACATCGTTTCCCAGCTGGAAGAAAAGGGCATCCAGACCCGTCCTCTGTTTGCAGGGAACCTCCTGCGGCATCCCTGCTTTGATACGCTGGAAAAAGGGGTGGATTATCGCGTGATTGGGGAGTTGCCTGTGACAGACCGGATTTTGCGGGATACCTTCTGGGTGGGGGTCTATCCGGGACTGACGGCGGAACAGCTGGCTTATGAGGGGGAGGTGCTCTATGACGCCATACGGAAAGCCTGAGAGGGCTGTGGTGACGGGCGGCTGCGGATTTCTGGGGCAGGTGCTGGTGCGGACACTGCTGGAAAAAGAGATTTCCGTGACGGTTACAGATTTACCGGAAAAAGAAAAAACACTGCCTAAACGAAAGGGGCTGGACTTTCAGCCCAATGTGTGGCAGGGGGATACGGAGCGGAAATATGATGTTTTCTATCATCTGGCATGGGCAGGCAGTGCGGGAGAGGGACGGAAAGATGGATTTTTGCAGGCAGAAAACATAAGGCAGACATTAGAAGCCTTGGCTTTGGCAAAAAAACTGGGGTGTCATACCTTTATCTTTGCGGGAAGCATCATGGAGGCGGAAGTGGAAGCAGCCCAAAAGGCTGGTTTGTCGCCAAAAGGTACGGACTGTTATGCCCTTGCCAAAACCGCCGCCGGAAACCTCAGCCGTGCCTTGGCAAAGGAATGGGGCATCAGACACGTGACAGGACGCATCACCAATACCTTTGGTGTAGGGGAGAAGTCTGACCGACTCATTTGCAGGGTTATGGACGCATGGGAAAAGGGCGAGATGCCGCCATTGACCGCAGGAGAGCAGATGTATGATTTTCTTTATGTGACCGATGCCGCAAGGGCTTTTGCCGCTATGGGAGAAAAGGGGATAGACGGCAAAACCTACATTATCGGCAGTGGGAAACCCCGTCCCCTGCAGAATTGGCTGGAAGAAGCTATGGAAGTGACGGGAGGAAAGGGAGATTTCGGAAAAATCCCCTTTACAGGTATTTCCCTGACAGAACAGGACTTTGACACTAAGGAGTTGGAACAGGATACGGGATTTTGCTGTCGGGTGCCTTTTGCTGAGGGCATCGGCAGACTTTGGCACTGGCGAAAGGAGGGGCGGCTGTGAGCGGGCTGGAATTTACGCCTTTGAGGCTGGAAGGATTGCAGAAAGTGACACCTTTTTATGCCACAGATCTGCGGGGATATTTTTTGAAAATATATGAAAAAGGGGCATTTCGGAGAGCGGGTATGGATGGGGAAATTTGGGAGAGTTTCGTGACCTTTTCCAAAAGAAATGTGCTGCGGGGACTGCATATCCAACGCCCGAACCCACAGGCAAAGCTGGTGACGGTTCTTTACGGGGAGATTTTCGACGTGGGGGTCGATTTGCGCCAAGGCTCACCTACCTATGGGCAGTGGGAGGGTCTTGTGCTGAGCCACGAAAACAGACAGGGGTTGTACCTGCCGGAAGGATTTGCCCATGGATTTCTGGTACGGTCGGACTTTGCTCTGGTGAGCTATCTGTGCAGTGGGGCATATGACCCGAAAGGGGATGGAGGCGTTCGCTGGGATGATGCGGACATTGGCGTGGATTGGGGACTGCCTAGGGGGATGCGTCCCATTGTGTCCCAAAGGGACGGAAATCTGCCCACATTGGCAGACTTTGAAAGGCAGGGGAGTATATGGAAGGAATGACATTTCGCTGGCAAACGGACTGGTTTCAAGATTGTATGCCCCTTTTTTCCTGTCTGCTGGAAGAAGCGGAAAGAATAGCGGCAGGGAAAACGGGGGATTTTGGAAAAATGGGGGATTTGCTGGGAGAGATTGAAAACATCTGTGACCCAGTGGAAGAATTGAAAAACTGCCATTATGCTGGACAGATGAAAAATGTCCGTGCTGTCCTTCTGGATCTGACGCAGACAGACCGGAAGGCGGAACTGGCATCCTATACCCTCCTGCCTTTTCTGTGGGAACTGGGGGAGGAAATCTATTTCTGGGGGTGTGTGGCAGAGGATGGGGGAAAACGGAAAGCTTACTGGCAGGAGGAATTTGTGTCCCATCACAGACGGGTGAATCCGAGAAGGGGTGAGCCGAAGAAAGTGACTATTTTCATTCCTGCCTGCAATCATTTGGAGTATACAAAACAGTGTGTGGAAAGCGTCCTGCGTCATACGGATTTGAGGGAATGTGAACTGCTTTTGCTGGACCATGGCTCAAAAGACGGAACAGCGGCGTATTTTCACACCATTCCCAACGCAAAAGTCATTCGGTTTCGGGAAAATGTGGGCATGCTCATGTTTTCTGTTGCCTTTCGAGCATGTTGTGGGCAGTATCTGGCTTTTGTCAGCAATGACACCATTGTGACGGAGGGCTGGCTTTCTCATTTGCTGGATTGCTTGGAAAGAGAAGAAAATGCTCTCAGCGCAACGCCAGTGACGCCTTTTACATCAAATTGTCAGGGGATTGCTCCCTGTCCCTTGGAGGGATTGGAGGATTTTGCAAAGGAATTTTATGAAAAACGAAAAGGAAACTGGCATCATCGGGCAAGAATCATGCCTGTCATTGGGGTTTATGATGTGGAAAAACTGGATAAGATGGGATTTGGTGACCGTTGGTTTCAGACCATGGAATTCTGGGATGATGATGTTTCCCTGCGGGCAAGGCGAAAGGGCTTCCGGCAGTTTCTCTGTACAGACGTGTACTGCCATCATTTCGGCAGTGTTACCGGCGGCGTGGCATGGGGGCATACGTTGACGGCTGGACGAGAACTGTTTTTGCAGAAGCATGGCGTAGATGCATGGGGGCAGGGTTTTTGCCGCAGTGAGGACATGATGGCGTTATTGCCGGAAATGGATTCGCCGGAAATATCCCTTTCTTTCCTTGCCGTGGACTGCGGTTTTGGGGACAGTATTTTTGAGGTGCAGAACTACCTGAAAGAGCAAGGGAAACAGGTGCAGACCTATGCTTTATCAGAAGCAGAAGGATACAGAGGGGATGTGTTTCCCTTTGTGCAGGGATGGCATACGGCAGTGGAAGGCTCGGCGGCAGCTTTGACAAATGCCTTTGCGGAGCGGCGGTTTTCTTTGATTCTGACGGAAAAAGGTGGGCTGTCCGAGGAGAGCATGGCGGAGCGATTATTGCAGGGCGGATATGTACTTGCCATGGACAGCGAACTGACAAAATATTTACGTCTGGCGGGAAGAAAAGGTCATTGGAGTTTATGGCAGAAAATGTAACAGATAACAGAAAACAGCCCATTTCTACCATAATGATGTAGAAATGGGCTGCTTTTGTATGTTGACCGGCATCTAAGAAATGAAAAGTGTATAGAAGATAAGTTTTTAAGGGGAGCGTTATTCAAAAGAGAAGTATAGAAGATACAGGAAAGATAAAAGATGCCGGTCAGTGAAACCGCAGTTGAGAGAGTATGGATTCACACGCATGCAATGTCATTGTTACCGCGTTTTTACGATCAGGAAAGACTGTTGGAAACCCTATGAAAAGGGAAGGTCGGTAATATGACGAATGGGAACAGAGCAGTCAGGATGGCTGAAAAAAAGTGTGCCAATGAACTGCCTGTTTCTAAATGTGAGGCTGCATAGATACGCAGCATGAAGAACGTCATTGGGTGACAAATTCTTCTCCTCTGGTCTCCAGAACTTGGAGTTCCGAAACATTGAGATACAGATCCTGGAAGGAGCCGTTTTCCACAATTTCAGGTGTACCAGTGACGCGTATCCAGGCATTTTCGTCAGGCAATGTGCCATCGTAATGGAGCAGGAAACCACCCCAGCCGTCATTGCCGCAGCAGCCAGGGCCACGGCGGTAAACCGCAGGCACATTTTGTATGCCTTCCGGATTGAAAAGCAGACCGTACATGCCTTCGACGACGATGGTTTTGTTTTCATAATCTGAAAAATTCAAAAAGATGTCATGAATCTGAGTCAGATACATTTTTTCACTGATTTCCAATACATCTTCATTTTCTAAATTACTTGTTGCCACAGGTCTTTCTGGAACGGCAGGAATCTGTTGAGATGCAACGCTGTCTTTTTCCAGAATATCTTCCAGCGTGTATGTGGTCTGGAGCTGCTGGGCAGATGACTCTATCTTTGAGATAGAAACCTTGGCTTTTGCCTGACAGCCGCTCAGCATGCAGGCAAAGATCAAAGTGCATAAGGGAAAAAGAAATCGTTTCATGACATCACATCCTTTCTTTGATTTTTCGAAACGCAAAAAAGCAGATAAAGCAAATGATATGGAGCAAAGAAATGCTGGCGCCTGTTGGTGTGGCGCAGACATAAGAAACCGTCAGACCAATGCAGAAACAAATCAAAGAAAGAAGTATGCTGCAAAGGATGACAGCGCGGAAGCTGCCAAAGGCCTGCATGGACGTAAGTGCTGGAACTACCAGTAAACTGGAAATAAGCAGGGCACCCATGGTGCGCATGCCAAGGACGATGGTCAGAGCGGTCATCAAAGCAAGAAGTCCTTGAGAGATGCCGGCAGAGCAGCCAACGGCGCTGGCAAAGATTTCGTCAAAGGTGATGGAAAAAATACGGTGATACCAGAAAAGAAATGCCAGTATCACAAACAAAGAGAGACACACAGTGAGCCAAAGTTCTTTTTGTGTGACACCCAGTATGGTGCCGAAGAGATAATTGCAGACATCTGTATTCATGCCGGTGCTGATTGAGATTACCATCACGCCAAAGGCAAGAGAGGCGGTGGAAATCAGGGCAATGGCTGCATCCGGCAGCAGAAAACTGCTTTCTTTCAGACGCAGAAGCAGAAAGGCCGCAAGGATGACAACCGGCAGAGAAATGGCCAAAGGTGCAGTATGGAGCATTGTTGCCGCTGCCAGTGTGCCGAACCCCACATGGGAAAGTCCGTCACCGATCATGGCATAGCGTTTGAGAACCATGCTTGGCCCCAAAAGAGCGGCACACAAAGAAACCAGTATGCCAACGACAAAAGCCCGCTGCATAAATGGATAGGAGAACATTTCTTGTATCAGGTGCATGAAATTTGCTGCCCCCTTTCTCCAAAACGCTGTCCTGTACCTGTGGCAAGATAGGCATCTGTGGTACCGAAAAATAACTGTTTTGTATCTAGGTGAAGAATCTTCTCGCCGTAAGAGAGGGCGTTTTTCATATCATGAGATACCATCAGCACTGCCATGTGCAGCTCTGTATGAAGCCGTTGGATTTGCTCATAGAATTCTTTGGCGGCGATAGGGTCTAGGCTGGCAATGGGCTCATCCAAAATCAGCAGATGTTTTGCCGCGCAAAGGGCCCGTGCCAGCAAGACTCGCTGCTGCTGACCGCCGGAAAGTTCCCGGAAGCAATGACGGTGCAGATGGGCAATACCCATACGTTCCAGATTTTCCATGGCTTGCTGTTTTTCTTTTTTCCCATAAAAAGGGCGCAGTTTCATGCGATTCAGACAACCCGAAAGCGTAACTTCCAACACACTTGCCGGAAAATGCTTCCATGAGGTCTTTTGCTGAGGCAGATAACCGATACCGCCTTTCAGGCAGTCCCCCAGGCGGAGGGTACCGCCGGAAGGGGGATGCAGCTGTAAGAGACCTTTTACAAGGGTGCTTTTTCCAGAACCGTTTTCACCAACGATGCAGATATACTCACCGGAAGATATGGAAAATGTGACATCTTTGACTGCCACCTTTCCATCATAAGAAAAACTGAGGTTTTCGCAGTGCAGTAATTGCATATCAGTTCAACGCCTCCTTCAGCACTTCCAGATTCTGTTCCATCAAAGACAGATATGTGGCGCCTTCTTCCACTTCTTTTGCAGAAAGGTTATGGCAGGAGTGCAGCATTCTTTTTTGCGCATGTGTGGCGTCGCAGATGGCATCGGCAATTTTGCCGTTGGAAAGCTCTATGGTAAATACCACAGGCAGCTCCGCTTTTTTCACCTGATCGATGAGAAAGGCGATGGTGGCCGGATCAGCTTCGGTCTCTGTGGAGCAGCCTGTGAAGGCGGCATAATAAGTAAGTCCATAGGCGTCAGCCAAATAGCGGAAGGGGAAACGATCCCCGAACAGGATGGTCTTGCGTTTGCTGTTTGCCATTACGCTTTTGAATTTTGCATCCAGTTCTTTCAGCTGACCGGTATAGATAACCGCGTTTTTGGAATAGAAAAGAGCGTTTTCGGAATCGATCTCCATGAGTTTCTCCGCGATCTTTTCTGCGATCTGCATGGCGTTGGCAGGAGAAGTCCAAACGTGTTCATCAATTTCTTCTTCATGGTCATGAGAAAGCATTTCGTCCAGAACTTCGTCCCCTGTCAGACTGCTGTCATAGTAGGTAGGCCAGTTTTCCATTTCTTCGGAAAGTTTATCGAAACCGTCATTTCCCATGAAGATATGGAAATGTTCGGCATGGTCTACGGGGCCAATTTCATGATCGCTGAATTGGATGTATTTGGGAGCGGCTGATGCGGGGTCAGCAGACTGGAACTGGTAGCGGACACCTTTTTTCCCGGATTCGTAGGTGAGGATGCGGAAACCTTCATAGATATATTTTGCCGTGATTGGTTTACCGTTTTCGAAAAAGGCAATGGTGTCACCGTCAATGGTGATCCGCTCTATATCGGTCTGATAACCGGCGGTGTAATACGCTTTGTATTCCGCTTCGGTCTTATCCTGTTTTTCTGCCGCTTTATGGGCAAAAACCGGGTCAAGGGTACCATCCAGCAAGTAAGGATAGACGGACTGCCAATCACCCTGCCAGTCGGCAAGGGTACGATCCTGTACGTCGGCATCTTCAAAGACACCGTCATGATGGTCTTCTTCATGTTCATGTTCCATGCCTTCCACCACTTCTTCTGTAACAGTTGGTACGCAATCTATCAGACGCATGGTCTGGGGCGCACGATCGCCAAGAGAGGCCAAAAGGTCTTCTACCCAGACATCATTTTCGCTGCCGGTATAGATAAACAGATCTGCATTCTCAATGGTTTTGATATCCTGAGGTGTTGGTTCAAAGGAGTGGCTTTCTGCGCCGGGCTTGAGCAGCAATGTGATATCTGCCTTGTCTTTGGCAATTTCCCTTGCGAAATCGTAGGGCGGGAAGATCGTGGTTACAATCTTTATATTGCCGCTGGAAAGGGTTGCCGGCTGTCCGGAAATGCCGCATGCCGCAAGAAATAAAACGACAAGAATCATAGATGATAACATGAGAATACGTTTCATGATAAATCAACCTCCAATATGAAATTTGAAATGTACAATTGTGAAATAAAATATGTTGGGAATGGCTGTATTGAAAAGAAATACAGTGATAAAGATGTGAAAAATGAGGTATTAATGATTCAATCTCACATGAAGCTGAACCAGTGTTTTTGTAAAATTGTCAGTTGTTTTTTGCAGAGTAACTGTGAGAATGGACAGAAAAGTCCAGAAAAAAATAGATACATTTCCTAAGGAAAAGGAAAATTGTTCTTTGATGCGTTCCAGATTCTGGATTTGATGACAAATGGGGCATTGATCGCCCTGACAGGGATGATGGGCTTCCTTTACTTCATAAGCCAAAGAAAGTGTAAAAAAGGCAAGCAAATAAAAGACCAAAATGGCCGCCACAAGTTTTGCTTTGGTTTTATGTTGAAGTGGATTCATGTACTTACCCTCTTGTGAATTTGTCTGGATAAAATAAGATTGGGTATGATATAGACCAAACAAATAGTATTTATATATCAAAACTATGAATTATATGTCTATGTATTTTGAAATAACAAAATATTTTATAAAATGATATTATTTTGAATTTAACATATTGCCATGGGAAAGGCAATCATACATTTATGGTTTTTAAAATTACAAACAGAATACAAAATGTATATGAAAACTGCCACGAAACAGTATGATACCGGAGTATTTTCGCAGAATAGGATCTGGAACACAAACATATGATATGAAAAAAGAGGGGAGGCGCAATACATAAAAAAGTCTGAAACCACAACAGCAGTTGGGATTCCAGACTTTCTTTTCGTTACTTTAGAAATGTTTTATTTTGCGTTGCAAACAAAATTGCTCTCGATGGCATGGGCAATGACCTGCATTTTGAACCGCCGTTTTTTGCACAGACGGCAGCTGCGGCAGGCAGTGTCGCTGTCCTCCGGCAGAACGAAGCGGATGGATTTCACATGGATGTCTCGGCAGCCGTTGGCATGATGAGCAGGAATGGTGAATGTCTGGAAGCCACGAGGGCGGCTTTCGCCTTCGTCGTCAATTTCCGTCAGGATCAATGCCAAGGCAGTGGAGCGGTTAGGGCAGATCTGACGCAGGGTCAGGCTGCATTCCAAGATACGACCCGCGTTCTCCCAGATAAAATTTCCCAGATCATACTCCAGAAAATCCTGACAGTCGTCCATGGTGAATGTGACCACAGGCGGGCAGGGAGTGACGTCGATTTCCTCAGTGCAGTCCGTAAATACCTTGCGGACAGGGAAGATGACCACATTGTTTTCCACATCGGAATACGAAATTTCTTTCATGGGGGCTTTTTCGCCAGAAGTGGTGGCAATGTGCTTCAGGCGGAAGCGCAGTGAAGCCCCTTCGATGGCCGTTGCCCCAAGTTTCGCGATGCTCCAGCGGAAGGAATGGGCATCCAGCTGTTGTGCTGTGCCTTTATCCGGCGGCAGCAGTTCCGTCAGGATAAAGTCGTCAGCCACAAATCCTTGCATGAGGATTTCTGTTGCGCCGGAATTGGAAATGTTGGCAGCCAGCTCGGCAAAGATTTCTTCCAATTCTGCTGGGGTAGGCGCAATGGAAAGGAAGGATGTGACGGGCGTAGATACCCAAAGGGATGCGGCAGGTACATCTGTGCCAAAGAGACCTTTGAGCACAACGCAGTAAATGACAACGCCGTTTTCTTTGGCTAATGTGGTGATGGGCACAGCAGAACCGCCGGCAGTGCTTTGACCGTCTGTAAACATGACCATGATTTTCTGGTGGGTGGTGTCCGGGTCAAAGAGGCTGTATGCCTTAGTGAAAGCGTCCTCGTGGTTGGTGCCGCCGTCGATGGTCAGGTTATTGACAGCCGTTTTCAGGTCTGCCGTATTTGTCAAAAATCCTGTCCGCTGGGTGGCAGTCCGGGCAAAGCTGACGATGGCAATCTGACTGCCGCCGCCGATATTGCCGTCCTGATTTTCGTCAGTGGATTCGTCGATGATGTCGATGAATGTTTTGACACTGGCTTTCATGGCGGCAAAAGGTTCACCTTCCATGCTGCCGGAACAGTCCAGCACCATGACGATGTCAGCCGGATTGGAAACGATGTCGAGACCTGCGGAAAGAGAAAGAATCCCTTCTACCTCGCCGCCGCAGGAAATGGTATCGGGAAAAAGTGTATAAGAAGAAGCAGTAATACCCATAATGAAAATGCCTCCTGTAAAGTTTTGTACTTGCTTTATGATATGCAGCAGGAGGTTGTTTTGACACGAAGGGGGCGCAAATATGGAAATGAACGGGAAAAAGAAATGCTGGTTTTATATTCTGGTGCCGCTGGTGGCAGGAGCGGCAGCGGGCATGATTTCCGGCAGCGGCATGGCAGCTTATGAACAGATGGCAAAACCGCCCTTATCACCGCCGGGATGGGTATTTCCGGTGGTCTGGACGATTTTGTATATCCTTATGGGCATTGCCGCCTGTCTGGTGGCAAAAAGTTATGACCCAGACAGTCAGGAGGCAATCAGGGCTTTTTGGTGCAGCTCATCGTCAATGTAATCTGGCCCATTCTGTTTCTTGGTCTGGGGCTTTGCGGTCTGGCTTTTGGGTGGCTGGTGCTGCTTTGGGTGCTGGTGTTCCGGCTGTGGAAACAGTTTAAAAGCATCGACAAACGGGCAGGATATTTGCTGGTGCCTTATTTGCTGTGGCTCACATTCGCAGGGTATTTGAATCTTTCCATCTGCCTTATGGGGTATTGAAGGACGGGAGCAGCTATGTTACCATGTCCCTAAGGAATCAAAAGAAATGAGGCGAGGATATGGCAAAGCTGCGAAAAACATTGGGAAGTCCTACGGAACCGGCAGTGGTGGCGTTGATGGAAGGCATGGAAGGAAAGTCCAAAGAAACCCTGACAACATGGGCAATGGCTTATGTGACGGAAAAGTATCTGCCCTTGGTGGCAGAAACGCCGCTTTTTGCGGAACTGCTGGAAAAGACAAAAGATTGCATGGTTAGCAGTCTGCCTTTGAAGGAATGGAAAGGGCTTCTCTCTGAGGCGAGAAAAGCGTCAGCGGCGGAAAAAGAGCCTGTACGGGAAGCAGCGGCAAGAGCCATTGTCACCGCCTGCGGCACATGGCAGACACCCACCAATGCTTTGGGATTTTGTTTTTATGGGGCAGCGGCTATGGCTTACCATCAGGCAGGTACGGCAGAAACCAAAGAAACCTATGATATGCTTGCCACAAAGGAATTGGAACAGATTTTGGCATCTCTGATGCAGGTCAAGACAGCGCCGGATGAACAGGCGGCAAAACTTCAATGGAATTGTTGAGATAGGATGATAAAAAGTCGGAGAAAGCAACTTCCCTTAAGAAAACATACAGACACAATCTTAATAAAGATAAGAAAGCTGGAATCCTCTGTATGAAAAGGATTTCAGCTTTCTTTGTTTTCTTATGAAGATGCCCCTAAACTTCCGGCTTTTTTCATTGAAAAAATTTTTGACATGCTGTAACGTTTTTTGTTTTTGTGCGTGAATTGGGTGAAAGGGGGGAAAAACATGGACTTTGACCAAGTGTATCGGGCGTTTTTCCGGGATGTGCTGTTCTATGTCTGGGGGTTGTGCGGTGACCGTGTGCTGGCAGAGGAAATCGCTCAGGAAACTTTTTTCAAAGCCCTGAAATCCATTGACCGATTTGACGGGCAGGGGGATATTCGCCCATGGCTCTTTGCCATCAGCAAGAACACCTATTATGACCATTGTCGGAAGCAGAAAAAGACGGAGCCCTTGGAAGCAGAAAAGGAACAGGCAGCGGAACCGTTGTTTTTGGAGAAAATGACAGACGCGGAAACGGCTTTTGCGGTGCATGGATTTCTCCATGAAATGGACGAGCCATACAAAGAGGTGTTTACCCTGCGGGTATTTGGGGAACTGCCTTTCGAGAAAATTGGACAACTTTTCGGAAAAAGCGCAAGTTGGGCAAGGGTGACTTATTACAGGGCAAAACAGAAAGTGACAGCATATATGGAGGAGATGGAGCATGAATAAAATCAACTGTAATATCATTGGAGATTTGCTGCCGTTATATGTGGATGGAGCGGTCAGTGAGGACACAAAAAAACTGGTGGAGGAACATCTGGCAGAATGTGCGGACTGCAAAAAAGCGGCAGAGGACATGAGAAAAGAATTGGTGCTGCCTGTCCATGAGACGGTAAGGGCGGCGGAAACCAGTTTTTTGCAGAAAATGAAGAAAACGTGGCAGAAAAGGCGGATTCGTACCGCAGTGATTTCTGTTGCAGTAACGGCAGGAGTCATTTTGGGAAGTTATATGGCGCTGACTATCCCCCAGTGGATTATTCCCTATAAGCCAGTGGATTTTTCTGTGGCAGTAGAGGACGGGATGGTCTGTGTGTATTATACAGGGAAAGGCAGGATTAACTGCTCTTATGGTTATGATGGAGAAGATGAATTTTTCTTATACTTTACACAAAGTCCATGGTCTGCCTATGTGGAACCGCTTTTGGAAGATGCGGAGCAGGAGGAGCCCTATCGCTATCAGATAGACTCTGTAGACTGTATCGCGAAAGTTTATTATGGTGAGTTTAGTAAAGGGCTGGATGTACTTTATGGCAAAGAGGCGGAAATGGCAGCGCAGACGGAGCTGATCTGGATAAGGGATGAAGCTTCCCAGTAACAGAAAAAAGCACAAAACCAAGAGGCTTTGTGCTTTTTGTGTTTGCAAATGACAATCAGAATTTTTCCATTTCATCCAGCAGGCTTTCGAAAACAGCCATGGCGTTTTCCACAGCATCTTTCTTAGACATATCCACGCCCGCACCTTTCAGCAGGTCAATGGAATATTCGCTGTCGCCTTTGGAAAGGAAGTCCAGATATGCGTCCACAGCAGGCTGTCCTTCAGAAAGGATTTTTCTGGAAAGGGCAATGGCTGCGCTGTAACCGGTTGCATACTGATATACATAGAAAGCGTTATAGAAATGGGGGATTCTTGCCCATTCGATGTCGATTTCTTCATCAATGACGATGTCATCACCGAAATACAGTCTGTTCAGGTCATGGTAAATTTTGTTCATGCCTTCCCATGTCAAAGGTTCGCCTTTTTCTGCCATTTCGTGGGTAATCTTTTCAAATTCCGCAAACATGGTCTGGCGGAACAAAGTACCGCGGAACTGTTCTAAGAAGTAGTTCACCAGATATTTCCGCATGTTTTTGTCCTCTGTTGTTTTCAGCAGGTATTCCATGAGGAGGGCTTCGTTGCAGGTGGAAGCCACTTCTGCCACGAAAATTTTATGTCCGCTGTAAAGATAAGGCTGTTTTTCCCATGTGAAATAGCTGTGAAGGGCGTGACCCATTTCGTGCGCCAGTGTAAACATGCTGTTGACGGTGTCGTTATGGTTCAGGAGCACATAGGGGTGTACGCCGTAGCTGCCCCAGGAATATGCGCCGCTGCGTTTGCCTTCGTTTTCGTAAACGTCAATCCAGCCTGCGTTCATGCCATAATGGAGAGCGTCGGTGTATTTTTTGCCCATGACAGCAAGGGCTTTTTCTACGGTTTCTTTTGCTTCTTCGAAAGTGATTTTTGCGTCCACATCCTCCACCAAGGGTGCGTACAGATCGTACATGTGGACTTCGTCCAGCCCCAGCAGTTTTTTTCTGAGGGCAACATAACGATGCATCAGATGCAGATTGGCATGGACGGTTTCGATGAGGTTATCATAAACAGAAAGAGGAATATTGTCATCATATAATGCCATGGCTCTGGCAGAGTCGTACTTTCTGGCGGAAGCAAAGAATACGTCGCTTTTCACGGAAGCAGCGTAAGTTGCTGCCAGTGTGTTTTTCTGTTTCAGATAAGCAGCATACAATGTTTGGAAAGCTTCTTTGCGGACACGGCGGTCACTGCTTTCGAGGAATGTCACATATCTGCCTTTGGTCAGAGGCACTTTGTCCCCATCGGCGTCGGTGATGTCCCCAAAACGCATATCTGCGTCATTGAGCATGGTGAAAATGTTCTGGGGTGCGCCGCCCAGTTCCGCTGTTTTTGCCAGCAGGCTTTCTTCAGCAGGAGAAAGGGTGTGGGCTTTCTGACGCAGGAGATTGTCAAAGAAATGGTCGTAGAGGTGGAAATCTTCCGCCCGTTCCATACGGAAATCCGCCAGCACATCTTCCGGCAGGGAAAGGATTTCCGGTGTCAGGAAGGAAATGGCGTCGGAATAACGAATCAGGAGCATTTCTGCTCTGGAAGCCATACCCTGATAGAAAGCATTTGCGCTGTCTTCATGCATACGCATATTGGCATAGGTATAAACCTGATCCAGAATCAGAGACAGTTCCTGATTCTTTTCCAGGCATGCCAAAAGTGTGGCTGCGCTTTCACCCAGATGACCGCTGTAAGCAGCCAATTCTGGAATTTCTTCCATGAGCATGGTATAAGCTTCTTCCCAGAGGGAATCATTTTCATAATAGTCTTCGATGTGCCATTTATCTGCGGCGGCAACATCACACCGCTTTGGTAAGGTATGTTTCAAATGGAATCATCCTTTCTATATTGCTGAATTTGTCAGACGGGAAACGTCCCTTTTGTGGGATTTCACAGGGGCATGCCCCTTTTTTGCGTGAAATCTTTTTTTAGTATACCACTTTTGGCTAAGAATAAAAAGGAGTTATAGGCATATGACGACAAAACAGGAAAATCTATACAAAACATGAATGTATTGGTGAATATTTTCTTGCTGAATGTTGGAATTCATAGTATGATGATAATGAGGTGAGGTAGCATGAAAGATTGCTTGAAAGTATTACTGGTGGCCTCTGAGGCTGCGCCCTTTATCAAAAGCGGCGGTCTGGGCGATGTGGCAGGTTCTTTGCCCAAAGCACTGCGGGCACAGGGTGTCGATGTGCGGGTAGTCATTCCCCGTTACATGACAGTTAAGGAAAAAGAAATGTATGGAGTGGAATATCTGGGCGAATTCCCTGTTCATCTGCTGTGGCGGACACAGCAGGCAAAAATTTTAGTGAAGCCCAGTGAAATCCCCATTTATTTTATAGAAAATAATTTTTATTTCGGTCGCGGCGGCTTATATGGCTATGGAGATGACAACGAACGTTTTGCATTCTTTGGCAAAGCGGTTATGGATATGATGGCAATGCTGGACTTCTATCCCGATGTGATCCACTGCAATGACTGGCAGACTGGTCCTGTCTGCATGTATTTGAAGGAAATCTATCGGAAGATGATCTATTATTCTCGTATCAAAACACTGTTTACCATTCATAACTTGCAGTATCAGGGGAATTTTGACAAGAGCACCATGGAACTTCTGGGTGTGCCCTATTACTGTTATGAAAACGGCAACGTGGAATTTTACGGCAATGTCAGCTACATGAAAATGGGGCTGATGTATGCAGACCGTATCAGCACCGTCAGCCAGACTTACGCAAAAGAAATCCAGACATGGCAGTATGGTTACGGCATGGATGGTATTTTGAAAAGCCGGAAGAATGTCCTCAGCGGCATCATCAACGGCATTGACTATGTGACAAACGATCCCGCTACAGACAAACGGATTCAGGTGCATTTCGACGCAGATCATCTGGAAGGCAAGGCGGAAAACAAACGGCTATTACAGGAAAGACTGGGTCTGGAACAGAGAGATGTGCCCATCATCGGCATGATCACCAGACTGGCAGACCAGAAAGGTCTGGATATCCTTTCTTATGTATTTGATGAAATGATGTGCAGAGATGTGCAGTTCGTTCTGCTGGGTACAGGGGAAAATCGTTTTGAATACCTGTTCCGCAGTATGGAAGAACGCTATCGCGGCAGAGTCAGCGCCAATATTTTCTTCGACGAAAATCTGGCACAGCAGATCTATGCAGGTTCTGATATGTTCCTGATGCCTTCTCTGTTTGAACCCTGCGGTCTGGGTCAGATGTTTGCCCTGCGTTACGGTACCGTGCCCATCGTGCGGAAAACAGGCGGTCTGGCAGACACCATCTTCCAGTACAGCACAGAAACAAAAGAGGGCAATGGTTTCCTCTTTGAAACATACGACGGTAACGGGCTTCTGTGGGCATTGGATCAGGCACTGGCAGTATACCATCAGGGCAAAGATGAATGGCAGAATGTGGTAAAAAATGCCATGGCTTCCAATTATTCCTGGGAAAGCTCCGCAAGAGAATATATCAAACTTTACGAAAGTCTGCGGGACGGCGAATAAGCCTTTTCGCATTTACAGAAAACAAAAACAAGAAGTCAGAAATTTTAATGGGAAGTTTCTGGCTTCTTTTTTGGTTAGAATTTGGCTTTCCCCTGTCCTATGGTTTGCAAAAGAACGGTGAATGTAGTATGATGAAAGCCTAAAGACGCACAGAAGGAGGGTCTGGTTTTAATGGAAAAACAAACCCCAAAAAAATTTCATTTTACAAAGCAGATGAAAATCGGTCTGGCTGTGGTGCTGGTGCTTTGCATCGGCTGCGGTCTGGTATATCTGGATACGGCTTACGGCAGCGGGAAAATCCGCAGTCTGTTTGTCAAATCCAGTGTGACACAAAATGCAGGAAATGCTTCAGCAGGGGTGCTGGCGGAAATCCCTCTGGATGCGGGCAGTTCCGCGTCTTTTGCTGTGTTTGATGAGGCATTTTTGCTCTGCACAAAAGACGGTGCCAAGTATTACAACAGTGTAGGCGACCAGAAATGGAACGACACATTCAATATGACCACACCTACGGTGATTCAGGAAGGCTCTTTCATGGCTGTAGGCGATTTGGGCGGCAAGAATGTCCGGGTCTATGACGAAAGCGGTCTGCTGTATAATGTACAGCTGGAAGGAAATCTCAGTCAGTTTGCCCTGAACCAAAACGGGTATCTTTCTTTGCTGGAAAAGAAAGACAGTGGTTACGAGGTAAAAATCTATAATTCCAAAGGCACACTGCTCAAAGGCAGGGTGGAAGAAACCGCAGGGGTATACCCCATTTCCACGGACGTGTCTGATGACAATAAGTCTTTTGCTGTCAGCTATGTGGATACCACCGATGTGTATCCCATTGGGCGGGTGCTGTTTTTCTATGTCAATCCAGAAGACAGCGAAAACTATACAGATAGTTTGTATGCTTCTGCTGCGGATAAGGCAGATGAAATCATTGGCACCATTAGTTATCGCAGCAACGGCGTTCTGGCGGCAGTTTCCGATAAGGGTGTTTATGGTTTCAAGGACAGCGAAGAAGTCTGGAGTTACCACTTGACCAATGTGGTGGATTATGTTTCTTTCCAGCAAAAAGACAGAGTGGTGCTCACATTGGGTGATGCCCTGCCCGGAGAAGAAGGCAAAGAAGAAGGCACTGTCTGCTGGCTCAGCTCCAATGGGGCAGAAGAAGCTTCTTATGTCAGCGGAAAGGACATCACCTATCTGAGTGTATGGAAAGATGGCATTGTGTTGGGCACAGACCATACTTATATTGGCATCCGTCATACAGGACGGGAAGCTTGGACCTATCAGGCAACACAGGATGTGACAGACGTGATCCCCATGGAAAGTTTTTCTCATGTACTGGTGGTGGGTCAGGATATGGCACGGATTCTGGATATGGACAAATACACAGGCAAGGTGCCTGACGTGCCGGAAGATCTGGTGGAAACCACACCGGAAGTGCAAACAGATGAACCGCTGCCGGCAGAGGGAGAAACAAATACTGACGCAACCCAGGAGGATGGCAGTCAGGAAGGAACAGAAGGTTAGCAGGAAACAACTGGCACAGAAGGTGAAACCAACGCTTCTGATACACAGGCAACAGAAACACCTGAAACAGAAGGAACAACAGATACAGAACAGACAGAAACAACAGAAACAACGCAGCCTGCGGAGAATACGGAATCGGGGGATGTTCCCGCAGAGTCTTAATGGTAGGAGGTGGGCAGAAGAATGACATTTTTGCCCTATATATTAGATATTCTGGCGTTGGTGCTGGTGGTGGGGACGGCAGTGCAGGCGTACCGCAAGGGTTTTGTGCGGGCGGCACTGAATTTCCTGCCAATGGTGGCAGCGCTGGCGGCAACCAGGTTTTTGACGCCTACAGTCAGTGAGCTTTTACGAAAAACACCCTTTTTCGATGCCCTGACCAATACAGTAGGCAATGGGCTGCATTTGGAGAACGCCATTGGGGACGCTGCTATGCAGACCCAGACAGAAATCATTGAAAGCATGCATTTGCCGGATTTTCTGAAGGAAAGTCTGGTGGAAAACAACAATCCGGTGATTTATCATCTGCTGGATGTGGAAAGTTTGCAGTCCTATATTGCAGGTTTTCTGGCCAATATCTGCATCAATATCATCAGTGTACTGCTGGTGTTTATTGTGGTATGGCTGGCAGTGAAATTTGTATTGAAGGCGCTGAATCTCATCAGCAAACTGCCTGTATTGAATTTCTTCAACCGGGCATGCGGCTTTTTGGTAGGTTTGCTGAAAGGATTGTGCGTAGCATGGCTCATTTGTTTTGTGCTGACATTTTTCCAGTGCAATTCCGCCTTCGACTTTTTCTTCGATGCGTTGAATTTGACCCATGTGGCACTGCCTTTGTACGAAAACAACATATTGATGTATTTTATTTTGACCATATTTGCTTGAATTGACGAGAAAAATGACGGTGTGAAAACCGTCATTTTTTTGTGGGAAGAAACGGGAAAAGCCGTTGCTTTTTTGAAATCCATATGTTAAAATGCCACATCTTTCGAAAGAAATCTAAATTGAAAGAGGAAAATCATGAAACAAACAACAGGAAAAGGGAAGCAATGGCTGATGCTGCCAGTGGTTCTGTTATTTTTGTGCGCATGTGGCACACAAAAACAGATGGTGGAAATGTCGTCAGAAGTTTATGAACTGCCGCAGAGCTGCGGAGAACTCATAGTTACGGCGGATGTCGGCAGCGTTTTCATCCAGAAAGGAGAAAAAGCGCAGCTGAAAACAGAACATGTTGTTTCTGAATGGCTGACGGTGACAGAGAAAAATGGCATTGTGACTGTATCCTATATCCCACCGGACGAAGAAGCGGTGGAGGACATGGAAACAGACAGCCATCATTTGACACTGACTTTGCCGGAAGATTGGATGCCGGAAAAAGCGGTGCTGACAGCAGGCACAGGACCATTTTATGTGGATGGGGCAGAAGCAAAAGAACTATTGCTGCATCAGGGCTCTGGACAAGTGCGCCTTGAAGATGTGACAGCGGAAAATCTGGAGCTGGAATGCGGCGGCGGCCTGGCAGAAGGGGAATATTTGCAGGTGGCAAAGAAGCTGACCATCCATGGCGGCATGGGAGATGTGGACTTTGCTGGCAGTCTGGGGGATGAAATTCAGCTGGATGGCGGCACAGGAAAAATTTCCCTGACTATGCCGGAAACAGCAGAGGATTATGATATATCCGGTTCTTTTTTCACCAGAAATGTTACGGTAAATGGAAAAACATTGGAGCCGGAAGTTTCCGTGGAACAAAATGGCGGCGATTTGGACAGCTGGGAAATGGACTTTGATGAAGATTTTACCGTTCCCCAACAGAATACGGAAGGAAAAAAACAAATCCATATAGACGGCGGCACAGGTGAGATTGCGCTGACTTTTGCCGGAAATATAGAAAAGGGGGCGACAGCATGATTCCAAGAGGGGTAATACTGGATTGTTGTCGTGTTTTGCTTGGAGCCAATGCTGGCACACTGCTGCGGAATAAGATTCCAACGAAACTTCAGGAGCCACTGATGGTGATATTCGGTATGTGCGCCATTGCCATTGGTATGGTTTCTGTGATCAAGCTGGAGTCTTTGCCGGCGGTGCTTCTGGCATTGATTTTGGGAACGATTATAGGAGAATTGGCTGACTTGGACAGAAGAATCAAAACGGGATTTTTGCATGGACTGCATCACCTGCATTTCAAAATCGAAGGGGATAAAGAAATTTATATGCGGTTTTATCTGGTAGTGGCAGTGACCCTCTGTGCCAGCGGAACCAACATCTTCGGTGCCTTTCAGGAAGGCGCAACGGGGGATATGACCATATTGATGTCAAAGGCGGTTATGGATATTTTCGCGGCAGCCATATTTGCCATGGCGCTGGGATTTGGCATGAATCTGATTGTGGTGCCGCAGTTTCTCATATTGTCTTTATGTTTTTACGCGGGGAAATGGATGATGTCCTATCTTGATCCTTCGGCGATACAGAATTTTATTGCTGTGGGTGGCTTGATGACATTTATTTTGGGACTGAATATTGCAAAAATCAAAGAAGTGCGGGCGGCAAATTTGCTGCCGGCATTGGCGGTCGTGTTCCCGGCAACGGCGTTTTTCCAACTGTTAGGCGCGTAAAATGAAAAAAGTTTTCGACGAAAAGCCCTGTTTTTACAGGGTTTTTTGTGTTTTGTAAAAAAAATCTTAAAAAAATGTAAAAAAGATGTTGACAAGAAATAGTTCCCATGATAATATACTTAGGCGGTCGCAAGAACGACCGAAACAAAAAGAAAGAATGCACCTTGAAAACTGAATACAAGACAAACAAGAGTCAATAAAATCGAGAAATTTATTGAAAAATAAAATGTAGTAAAGCAATCAACATTTTATTTCGCTATAAATGATCATTCCAAGAACAAAAGCTATTGTTTTTAGAACCGACACAAGCTTAGCTTGTGTTGCAAGAAGGTCAAGCAAGAAAGAGCACAGGGTGAATGCCTTGGCACTGGGAGCCGATGAAAGACGTGGTAAGCTGCGAAAAGCTTCGGGGAGGCGCAAACAGCCATCGATCCGGAGATTTCT
>NZ_FRAH01000056.1:0-6587 GCF_900142265.1 Anaerotignum lactatifermentans DSM 14214
CCGCATGTCTTGCGGTGTGTGGTCAACACATTTGCTCCGCAAATGTCAGCCATAAATGACTGCCCGCATGTCTTGCGGTGTGGAGTGCCCCAACTGGAATCCGCAGGGGAAAATCCGAAGTTTCAAGGCTTTTAGCCGATGGATATTCTGCACCCCGAAGAAAACGGGGACGCCGCAGGCGGCTTTGCAAAGCAAAGTGCTTGACCCCTGCACCCCGAAGAAAACGGGGACGCCAAAGGCGGCTTTGCGAAGCAAAGTGCTTGACCCAAGGGTTTTATACTTCTGCCTATTCGTCAAAGGCCCCCCTGAAATGAGCCTTTGACGACAGGGTGTCGAAAAGTCGACACCCTGTGCAATCCATACCAAAGTCATAGCTTCTGTCGGTTTTCGGGGAAAATCGTTGACATGACAACGTTTCAGTTGGTATAATTTACTTTGGCTTTGCAGGTAAAATTCGGCAAAAAGGGTGTTGCCGAATCATTGATAAATACAGGAGGAAAAGAATATGCTGGAATTAAAGAACATCTCTTTTTCCGCAGATGGAAAACAGATTCTGAAAAATATCAATCTGGTCATTGACGACGCAAAATTCGTTGTCATCACCGGACCCAACGGCGGCGGCAAGTCCACATTGGCAAAGGTCATCGCCGGTATCATCACACCTGACAGCGGACAGATTTTGCTGGACGGTCAGGACATCACAGACTGGTCTATCACAGACCGCGCAAGAGCAGGCGTTAGCTTCGCTTTTCAGCAGCCCGTACGCTTCAAAGGCGTAACTGTCAAAGACCTGATCACACTGGCAAGCGGCAAGGATATTTCCACAGCAGCGGCTTGTGATTATCTGGCACAGGTAGGTCTGTGCGCAAAGGACTACATTGACCGTGAAGTCAATGCAAGCCTGTCCGGCGGCGAACTGAAACGTATCGAAATCGCTACCGTTATGGCAAGAAAAACAAAACTGACACTTTTCGACGAACCCGAAGCGGGCATTGACCTGTGGAGCTTCAAAAACCTCATCGACGTTTTCGAAAAAATGCACGATGAAATCCAGGCTTCCATCATGATCATTTCCCATCAGGAACGTATTTTGAACATCGCTGACCAGGTGGTTGTCATCTCCAACGGTGAAATCGCCCAGATCGGCACAAAAGAAGAAGTTCTGCCCGGTCTTTTTGGCATTGACCCCGGATGCAGATATTTTCAGGGAGGGAACGAATAATGTTTGACGACGTAATCAAAAAACTGCTGTCTGAAGTGGCAGACCTGACAGAAGTACCTTTGAATGGTGCCTTCAATATCCGTAACAACGGTCACAGCGAAGGCAGAAACTCCACAGAAAACATTCAGATCGTACCCAAGGAAAACAACTCCGGTATCGATATTTACATCAAACCCGGCACAAAGGACGAAAATGTCCATATCCCCGCTCTGATCACAGAAGCAGGCGTACACGATCTGGTATATAACGATTTCCATATCGGCGAAGGCGCAGATGTCACCATCGTGGCTGGCTGCGGTATCCATAACTGCGGCAGCGAAGAATCTCTCCACGAAGGCATCCACCGTTTCTTCGTAGGCAAAAACGCCAAAGTAAAATATATCGAAAAACACATCGGGGAAGGCGACGGCAACGGCAAACGCATCATCAACCCTCAGACACATATCGAAGGGGATGAAAACAGCTATCTGGAAATGGATACTGTTCAGCTGAAAGGCGTAGACTCCACAAAACGTATTTCCAGCGCAAAACTGGCAGCTGGCGCTACTGTTGTCATCAAAGAAAAAATCATGACACACGGCGATCAGTATGCGGAAACATCCTTTGACGTCATTCTGGAAGGGGAAGGCAGTTCCGCAAAACTCATTTCCCGTTCCGTTGCAAGGGATAAATCCCGTCAGCTGTTCCGCTCTAAAATCGTGGGCAACGCGGACTGCTACGGTCATTCCGAATGTGACGCCATCATCATGGACGACGGCGTGGTAGCGGCAGAACCCGAAATCGTGGCAAACAACGTGGATGCAACTTTGATTCACGAAGCAGCCATCGGCAAAATCGCAGGGGATCAGCTCATGAAGCTGATGACATTGGGGCTGACAGAAAAAGAAGCGGAAGCACAGATCATCAACGGCTTCCTGAAATAAGGAGCTGAAACAAATTGAAAAAAGAAATTCTCAGTTGGGTCAAGACCATCATCCTGGCAGTGCTGCTGGCTTTTGTGGTGGATACGGTGTTTATCGTCAATGCCACAGTGCCTACAGGCTCCATGGAAAATACCATCATGGCAGGGGACAGAATCCTTGCCCTGCGCACTAGCTACTGGTTTTCCGATCCCGAGCGGGGGGATGTGGTGGTTTTTGAAGATCCCGACGATCCCACAGGCAAGACTCTTTATGTGAAACGTATCATTGGCGTTGGCGGCGACACTGTAGAGGTAAAAGACGGTGACGTGCTGGTCAATGGGCAGGTGCAGGATGAACCTTATATCAAAGAAATCACAGAAGGCGATTTCGGGCCTTATCATGTGCCGGAAGGCTGTTACTTCATGATGGGGGATAACCGGAATAAATCTCTGGATGCAAGGTTCTGGGAAAACACCTACGTGGAAAAAGATGCCATCTTGGGCAAAGTTGTCCTGCGGTATTACAAAGGATTCAAAATCATTGATTGATTTGGAAGAGGATAGAAATCGAAATGAGAAAAGAAATACTTGGCTGGATAGAAACAATTGCCGTGGCGGTTTTGCTGGCATTTTTGATAAATCACTTTTTGCTGGTGAATGTATATGTGCCAACAGGCTCTATGGAAAATACGATTATGGCAGGGGACAGAAACCTTGCCTTACGTACCAGCTATTGGTTTTCTGATCCCCAGCGGGGCGATGTGGTGGTTTTTGAAGCCCCGGATGATCCGGATACCCTGTATGTTAAGCGTGTTATCGGCGTTGGCGGCGACACCGTAGAGGTAAAAGACGGTGACGTGCTGGTCAATGGGCAGGTGCAGGATGAACCTTATATCAAAGAAATCACAGAAGGCGATTTCGGACCTTATCATGTGCCGGAAGGCTGTTACTTCATGATGGGGGATAACCGGAATAAATCTCTGGATGCAAGGTTCTGGGAGAACACCTACGTGGAAAAAGATGCCATCTTGGGCAAAGTTGTCCTGCGGTATTACAAAGGATTCAAAATCATTGATTAAAAAAGGGCGGCTTTGAGCCGCCCTTTTGGCTTGTTGAAAAACCGGGAATATGATACACTGAAAACAGAGAACACCTAAAAGGAGATGAAGCGACATGAAATGTCCTTTTTGTAATCTGGAAATGATGGAAGGCTATTTGAAAGCCGGACGGTATGTGCAGTTCCAGGAAATGGAGAACGGCAGAAAAGGAAACCAGTATCTGGTGGCAAAAAGCTTTATGGGCGATGCCAAAATGGAAGGCTATCTGTGCCCCAGCTGCCGGAAAGTGATTCTGGATATCCCTCTGGTGGAAGAACCCCCCAGAAGATAAAGAGAAAAAAGAAAATACCCTGTCATTTGACAGGGTATTTTTTTATATCTTAGAAAAATAATATGACCATCAGGAATACGAACAGAAATATGCCTGCACTCAAAGACGCAATGGCGTATTTTTTCTCGCCTGCGTCCTGATATTCTTTCGCGCTGATGATTTCCCGCAGTCCCGCAAATGCCAGCAGCAGAAACAGCGCCGGTTTGATGCCCCGCAGGGCAAGGATGCCGCTGATGAAAAGCAGAAGGGTCGTGCAGAATTTCAGTTGTTTCATAAGAAATACCTCCAAAGTAACTTCCTCTAAAGGTCAATGGTCTTTTTTTCCCGCAAAAAGCAGCAGACCGTTTGCCGCAACCAGAATCACGGTGTAAACAATCAGCATGGGGAACATAGAAGGCACCACATCCAAGAGGGCTGACCAGTCCTCTGCCTGCACCCATGACACCACCATGGCGTACTCAGAAAGAAGTGTCAGGGCAGTGAAGGCGAAAGCCGCAAATGCCATGCCCTTTGCCATGGACTTGCCGGAAAAAGCGGCGTAACCATGGAGCCCCGTGAAAACAACGCTTGCAATACTGAAGAAAATCCACATAAATATAACCTCCTTATCAGGGGAAAAGTGCCATTTTTTTCAGTATAGCATGGCAAAGGGGGCTGTCAACGAAAGGGCTGGATGTGACAGAAATTTGTAAGAAAGCCGTATCCCCTTACCCTCTCACTTTTGCCAGAATATTCCGATATGCCTGCACCAGCACTGCCGCGTCCAGACCATAAGCCATGGCATCAAATCCCTGCTGGAATCCATCGGCAATGGCGTCGGGGTTTACGGTGAAATAAATGCAGAACTTGCCGTTTTTGTGACATGCTTCCAATACTCGTTTCAGAGCAGCCTGAAAATCGGGGTGGTCGAACTGCCCGGGAATGCCCATGGAAATGGACAGGTCAAAAGGTCCGATGAAAATGCCGTCTACCCCTTCCATGGCAGTAATGGTTTCGATGTTTTCCAGACATCCCACTGTTTCACACTGGGGAATCAGCAGTGTTTCGGCGTTGTTCACTGCCATGTTTATGGGCACACTTTCGGTGCCGGGATAAGCAAAGCCCCAGCAGTCTTTCCGGGTGGGGCAGAAACCACGTTTGCCAATGGGAGCGTATTTGGCGTAGTTCACCAGTTCCTGCACCTGCTCTACGGTATGTACGTCAGGAACGATGAGCCCATGTACGCCGATATCCAGCAGTTTTAGCACCGCGGGACGGCTGATTTCCCGTACCCTTGCCAGAGGAGAAACGCCGCCAAGGAGAGCGCCCCGGACATAGTCCAGTGTGCTTTCTGCCTCAAAAGGTCCGTGTTCGTTGTCGATGATGATGAAGTCCAGACCGGTTTTGCCCAGAGCTTCCGCTACATTTGCGCTGCCCAGTTCAAAAAATGTACCGATGGGCTGCTGATGGTTCTGAAGTTTTTCTTTCAATGTATTTTTCATCTGTATCACCTTTCCAATATGGGACGCACCCAGCATCCGTCACCCTCTGCAATTCTCAGGGGCAGACAGTACAGGCAGTACTGACCGGCTGGTACGTCTTTGAGTTTCAAGTTTTCCAATATGGGGATGTTCCGCCCCAGCAATGTTTTGTGTATGGGGAAATCCCCGTCCCCTTCGGGACTTTCGTAATCTATGCCCAAAAGGGCAATCTTCCGTTCCGCCAGATATTCGCCTGCTTCCGCTGTCAGATAAACGGGATGGGGCAGGGGATGGATGCCGTCAAAGGCTTCGTTGTCTGTGCGGAAAAGCACCCGGTCACCGGGCTGGATGTCCAGCTGTTTTAGCATATCCTTTGTAATTTCTGCTGCATCAGGCAGGTGAAAAACATTGCATGTGCCGCAAAGCTGTTCCAAAGGAAAGGCAGCCGCGTCCATGCCCTCTGGGAAGAAATGTCTGGGAAAGTCTATATGGGTGCCCAGATGGCTCCCCAAATGGAGCAAAGACAGGGTGCAGTCATCTCCCTTTGCCCCATCCAGCAGCACTTCCCGACAAAAAGGCGGGTCGCCGGGATAGACCATGGTTTCCGGGGAAAGGGGGAAGGAAATGTCATAAATCATATGCCGCCTCCTTATTGTATCATATTTTCATCCGTTGCGGCGGGGATAGGGCTTTTTTTCGTCCGTAAGCCCTGCCAGATAGTCCATGCTGGTGTCCAGCGCCAACGCCAGTTTTTTCAGCTGTTCAAAGGTATAATACCGTTTGCCTGTTTCCAGTTTGGAGTAGTCGCTCTGGTCAATGCCTGTGAGCATCTGCATTTTGATCTGGGTGAATCCCCGTTCTTTCCGTAATTCTCGTAATCTGTTCATAAACATCACCAATTTTATTATGGCAAACTGACCTATTGACATTAGGGTGTATCTGACCTAAAATAAGACAAAAGGCGGTGAAAATATGGATAAATTGGTGGAAAGTCTGCGGGTTTTGCTGGAAAATGAAAGAGATGGTGTGCTGCATGTGGATGGGGAACGGCTGCGGCAGGCGAAATATGCAGGCAGTGTGGAAGCATTACGGAAAATATTGGACGAGGACGGATGGAGTGCGGAAAAAAAGATAGACGCCGTGCGAAAACTGCTGGATGAGGCGTTGGAAAAATGAAAATATGTCTAACGCCTCTTTTTTTTATGAGGCTTTTGGGGTATAATACAAGGGAATATACACAAAGAATTCCACAACAAACCAAGTGAGAATCTCAAAGGAGGCATTTTTTATGCAGGTAACAAAAGATATGACAATCGGCGAACTGCTGATGATGGACAGAAGCGCAGGTGCAATCCTGATGCAGAACGGCATGCATTGTGTAGGCTGCCCTTCCGCTGCTGGTGAAACACTGGAAGAAGCAAGCATGGTACACGGCATGGATATCGACAAACTGCTGAGCGACATCAACGCTTATCTGGCAAGTAAATAATTTGCTTACGCATCGTCAAAGGCTCATTGCATTCAAGCCTTTGACGAAAGGACAGAAGTAAAAAGAGCAAGTTCCATCGGCAGAAGCCTTGAAACTTCGACTTTTCCCTCGTCGGAAGTAAATTCC
>NZ_FRAH01000056.1:6852-24832 GCF_900142265.1 Anaerotignum lactatifermentans DSM 14214
GCCTTGAAACTTCGACTTTTCCCTCGTCGGAAGTAAATTCCAACAAGGATTCCATAAGAACCCTACGTGTTCTTTTTTTATGTCTTGATTTTTTGAGTCTTTTCCGAAAGGCTCTTTTTTTATGCGTGGAGCCCTTCCCATTCTTCATAAAGCTCTTCCAGTTTTTCTTCCAGTTTTGTCTTTTCCTCGAAGATTTCCTGGGCTTTGGCGTAGTCGGAGCTTGCCGCTGCCATATCCTCATCGGCTTTGGCAATGGCTGCTTCTGTTTCCTCAATGGCTTTTTCTACTTTGGCAATCTTTGCCGCCAGTTTCCGCTCTGCTGCCTGCTGTTCTTTCTGTTTCAGCCAATCGCTCTTGGTGTCGGTCATGGTCTGGACAGGAGCGGGAGCTGCGCCTTTTACAGGCTGTTCTGCCGCAAGCAGGGCTTCTTTTCTTGCCCGTTCTGCTTTTTTCTCCATATAATAATCGTAATTGCCCTCATAGCGAGTGATGCCTTCGGGGGAAAGCTCCAGTATGATCTGGGCAGTCTTATTGATGAAATAACGGTCGTGGGAGATGTATACCACGGTGCCTTCATAGCGGTTCAGAGCGTCCTCCAGCACTTCTTTGGAGAACATATCCAGATGGTTGGTAGGTTCGTCCAGCATCAGCAGGTTTGCTTTGGAAAGCATGATTTTTGCCAGAGAAACGCGACCTTTTTCGCCGCCGCTGAGGGAAGAAACCTGTTTGAACACGTCATCTTCCGTAAAGACAAAGGCTGCCAGCATATTGCGGATTTCCCCTGCCGTCAAAGTGGGGTAAGTATCGGAAATTTCATCGAAAATGGTCTTGTTGCTGTCTAATTTCTGCTGTTCCTGGTCATAATAACCCACATGAACATTGGTGCCGAACCGCATAAGCCCGCTGTCAGAAGGCACTTCGCCCAGAAGCATTTTAAACAGTGTGGATTTGCCCACGCCGTTGGGACCGATGATGGCAACGGTTTCCCCACGCTTGATATCCAGATTCACATGGCGGAAAATACGCTGTCCGCCGTAGGACTTGGACAGTTCTTCCGCATGGAGTACGTCACTGCCGCTGATGATGCGGGGTGTCAATGTCAGGCGCATATGGGAAGGCAGGCTGTCAGGGCGATCGATACGCTCGGTTTTTTCCAGCTGTTTTTCCCGGCTTTCTGCACGCTTGATGGATTTTTCCCGATTGAATGCCTTCAGTGTGCGGATGACTTCTTCCTGACGTTTCAGTTCCCGCTGCTGGTTTTCGTAAGCCTTCTGCTGGATGTCCCGATTGATGGCTTTCTGGTTCATGTATGCGGTGTAGTTGCCGTTGTATACAGTGGATTTTCTGTTTTCGATTTCCACGACTTTGGTGACGATTTTATCCAGGAAATAACGGTCATGGGAAATGATGAGGACAGAGCCGTCGTATGTTTTCAGGAAATCTTCCAGCCATTCAATGGAAGCAATGTCCAGATGGTTGGTAGGTTCGTCCAGCAGCAGCAAATCCGGCTTGGATAACAGCAGTTTGCCCAGATACACACGGGTTTTCTGTCCGCCGGAAAGCTGGGACAGGGGGCGGTCAAATTCATCCTCCCCAAAGCCCAGACCTTTCAGTACACCTTTCAGACGGCTTTTGTAGCTGTAACCGTCGTTTTGTTCAAATTCGTGCTGTAAAGACGCGTAATCCTCCATCATGTCAGACAACTCTTTTCCTGACAGGTGTGTCATTTCGTTTTCTATTTCACGAAGACGGACCTCGGCCGTTAAAATTTTTTCAAAGACCGATAGCATTTCTTCATAAATTGTGCGGCTGCTTTCTATTTGTTGGTTCTGTGCCATGTAGCCCATGGTGGTTTCTTTTTTCAGGAAAACATCGCCGCCGTCAGCGGAGATTTCCCCCGTCAAAATGCGGAACAGGGTGGTCTTGCCGGCGCCGTTAACGCCTACGATTGCGGTTTTTTCTCTTTCTTCTATATGAAATGTGATGTTTTCCAATATGGTGTCGATGCCATAGGATTTTTCTATGTGATTGACTGCAAGTATCATGTTTTATTCCTCCGTAACCCTTGGGTTGTCCACAATTATGATACCAGAAAAAAGGGCGGAATAAAAGAGTTATTGTTGACAATAAAATAACAGGCGTGCTATACTGAAATCAAATTGAGTAGGAGAGGATTTGGATAATATGGATAGTGAAAAAAAGATTTCACCGGCGGTAATAAACAGATTACCCAGATATTATCGGTATTTGGGCGATTTGCTGGAAAGCGACATCACCAGAATTTCTTCCAAAGAGCTCAGTGCAAAGATGAATATTACAGCCTCTCAGATTCGCCAGGATTTGAACAATTTCGGCGGCTTCGGTCAGCAGGGATACGGCTATAATGTAGAATATCTTTACAATGAAATCAAAAAGATACTGGGATTGGATCGTATGTACAATATGATCGTTATTGGCGGCGGTAATATCGGTCAGGCGTTGGTCAATTATACAAATTTTGAAAAACGCGGTTTCGTCATCAAAGCAGTTTTTGACATCAATCCTCGTCTGGTTGGCATGACCATCCGTGGCGTGGAGGTTTATGACGTGGACAAAATGGAGGAATATGTGAAAAACAATCGCGTAGACGTTGCCATTTTGACACTGCCTCGTTCACAGGCTGTTAAGGTTGCCCATGATTTGGCAAAATGGGGCGTAAAGGGCATGTGGAACTTCAGCCATGTGGATTTGCAGGTTCCCGATGATGTGCTGGTGGAAAACGTGCATTTGACAGACAGTCTGATGACACTGCTTTACAAGATCAATGAAATGTACAGCGAAGAAAACGATCTGCATCACCTGCAGAACGGTCTGCCTGTAAAACACCGTCAGGTGGAAGAAGAAGAAAAGTAAAAACAGACAATGAAATAAAAAAACAGACAATGTCCGTGGCGTTGTCTGTTTTTTTGCGTTTTTTTTGCGCATTTTTTTCTGCTGTGACCAAGAGGCGTTGGGAAAATTGGGTTGACGGCGGCAGAAAGATAGGGTATCATAAAAGAGAGAAATGTAATGAGTGATTGTTTAGGAGGAAAGAAACATTGAGCAGAGCAGACGATATTTTCATACAGAATTGCAAACAGATTTTAGAGCATGGCTTTTCTACAGAAAATGAAAAGGTGCGCCCCCACTGGGAAGACGGCACACCCGCTTATACCATCAAGACCTTTGGCGTGGTGAACCGCTATGATCTGAGCAAGGAATTTCCTTTGCTGACACTGCGCGCCACCAACTGGAAAGCAGCCATTGATGAAATCCTGTGGATCTGGCAGAAAAAATCCAACAACATCCACGACCTGAACAGCAAAATCTGGGATTCCTGGGCAGACGAAACAGGCTCCATCGGTAAGGCTTATGGCTACCAGCTGGGTGTGAAATACAAATTCAAACATGGGGAAATGGACCAGGTGGACAACGTGCTGTGGCAGCTGAAAAACGCTCCTGCGTCCCGCCGTATCATGACAAACATCTACAACTTTGCAGACCTGACAGAAATGGGACTGGAACCTTGCGCTTACAGCATGACTTTCAATGTAACAGGCAATAAACTGAACGCCATTTTGAACCAGCGTTCTCAGGATACATTGGCAGCAAACAACTGGAATGTGGTGCAGTATTCCGCACTGCTGATGATGTTTGCACAGGTCAGCGGACTGGAGCCCGGCGAACTGGTACACGTCATTAGCGACATGCATATTTACGACCGTCATGTACCTATCATCAAAGAACTCATTGAACGGGAAACATTCCCCGCACCCAAGGTGCGTTTGAATCCCGAAATCAAGAATTTCTATGATTTCACTGTAGATGACTTTATCGTGGAAGACTACGAACACGGCAAACCCATCGGCAAAGTGCCCATTGCCATTTAAGGAGGAAAACCCATGAATCTCATTGTAGCAGTAGACGAAAACTGGGGCATCGGCAAGGACAATGAACTGTTGTGCCGCATTTCCGCAGATATGAAAAATTTCCGTGCGGTGACCATGGGTCATGTGCTGGTGCTGGGCAGAAAGACACTGGAATCTTTCCCCGGCAAAAAGCCTTTGCCCAAACGCACCCATATTGTGCTGACAGCAAACAAGGCTTATGAAGCAGAAGGGGTGACCCTTTGCCATAGTCTGGAAGAACTGCCTGCAGTGCTGGCGGATTACGAGGATGATGATATTTTTGTTATCGGCGGCGGCAGCATTTATGAGCAGCTTCTGCCTCAGTGCAAAAAAGCATACATCACCAAAATCTATGACAAATTTCCTGCGGATACCTATTTCCCCAATCTGGATGAAAAACCGGAATGGACATTGACAGAAAAAGGGGAAGTGCAGGAAGAAAATGGCGTGAAATTCTCTTTTGACATTTACGAACAAAAATAAAGTGCTGTTTCGGGGGAAAGGGGAGGATTTGTATGTTGACGATTTACATTCATCGGAAAAAAGTGGCAGACATCATTTGTATGGTGTATGCCCTGATGTTTACCAATCTGCTGAATTACTGCAATCTCATACGTGCACGCACATACGACCCCAAATGGGCGTATGCGGCATTTGGATTGATTGCAGTGTATTTTCTGGTGCTGTATATCTTCACCCAGATTTGTGATTGGAAGATGGCAGCCATCAATCTGGTGGTATTCATTGTGGCGCTGGTCATCCGCAATGGATTAGATGGCTTTTTCCTCTTTCTTGCGGCACCTGATTTTTCGTCGGTACTGTTTATGATCTTCATCCTTTGCCATCGGGGGCATGAAGCAAAGAAAAAGAAGGAACCTCTTTCTCAAACAACGATAGAATGATAAAAAACAGCCGGAATCCCTACATATTGAAGGATTCCGGCTGTTTTTGTTTTTTAGAATGTGTCGGGATGATGTCCGCCCCATCCTGTCTGGGGCATGCACATCAGACGGGACATGTCCTCAGGAGAAATGGTGAAATCGAAAATATCCAGATTTGCTTTCATACGTTCCGCGGAGCTGGATTTAGGCAGAGGCAATACATGATTGTCCAGGGCAAAACGCAGACAAATCTGTGCAGGTGTTTTGCCGTATTTTTCTGCCAGTTCCAGCACCAGCGCATCTTCCAGCACACGGGTACGACCCAGAGGGCTCCATGCTTCCACCAGAAGTCCCTGCTGCTGAGAATAATGGACAGCATGTGCCTGACAATATCCGGGATGGTATTCCAGCTGGTTTACCATGGGTGTAACTTCCGCTTCTTTCATGAGGGGCATCAGATGGTGAGGCAGGAAGTTGCTGACACCGATGGCACGGATAACATTTTCTTTGTAAAGCTTTTCCAATGCACGCCATGCGGACAGGTCTTTTTCCTGCCATTTTTCACGGTCTGTTTCGGGCATAGGCCAGTGGAGCAGACAAAGATCCAGATAGTCTGTTCCCAAGTCTTTCAGGGAATTTTCCACGCTTGCCATGGTGTCGTCATAGGACAGGTCGTCACGCCATACCTTTGTGGTCAGAAAAATGTCTTTTCTGGCAACGCCGGAAGCGGCAATGCCTGCGCCTACTTCTTTTTCGTTCATGTACATGCGGGCAGTATCCAGATGGCGATAGCCAACGGAAAGGGCTGTTTCCACAATGCCCTGTGCAGATTGGTCGATGACTTTATAAGTGCCAAAGCCCACTTTGGGGATTTTCACACCGTTATATAATGTAAAGTATTCCATGATTGATTTCCTCCTTATTTCTGCTGGAGCTTCAGCGCTTTTTCCAGCAAATATTCTCTTTTGTTGTGTTCCGGTTCATGGAGGACGTCCTCCAGCAGCAGCCCAAGGGTTTCCCCTACGGCTTTTCCGGCAGGGATGCCTGCGTCCATCAAGGCTTTGCCGTCCATTTCCAGCATTTTCAGATTCAGACAGTCCCCATCCGCAAGGACTTTTGCGAGGATTTCCCTTGCTGTGGCTACAGCGGCTTTGTCCTGTAAGATTTCCTGTAAAATGAACAGGTTTTCCGTCAGTTCCATGCCCAGAATCCCTGCTAACTTCCGCACTTCGTAAGGTGTCTGGGGGATGGGCTGGGATAAGTGCCGCAGATAGGTTTGAATCTGCTTGGCTGTGGCGTTGTCAAATTTCAGTTTTTTGCAGAAAGTCTTTGCCTCGGCTTCCATGAAAGATTGCAGCACCAGCGTCCACCGCAGAGGGGCAGAAACGGGCGCGGCTTTCAGCTGGGGAACCAGTGTTTCGCCCAATGCCGTCAGACGTTTGTCCAGTAAACCGTCAATGTGGGGCAAAAGACCGCTTGAGAGCAACAGGGACAGCTTTTCAGGAAATGGAGATTTCCAAAGTTTGTCCAGCTCCTCGTGGATGCGTTCTACACTGATTTTTTCAATGAGTGCGGCGTTTTCCTGCAATGCGGTGTAAGTGGCATCGTCCACCTGAAAGCCCAGCTGTGCCGCAAAACGGACACAGCGCAGCATCCGCAGAGCATCTTCCTGGAATCGCTTGGCAGGCTCGCCCACACCGCGGATGAGAGAACGGCTGATGTCCTCCTGTCCGCCGAAAGGGTCGCGGAACCCTTCGGCAGGGTGGTAGGCAATGGCGTTCATGGTGAAGTCCCGCCGCAAAAGGTCTTCCTCCAGATTGGAAGTAAAAGAAACCTCGTCGGGATGTCTGCCGTCGGCATAGTCCCCGTCAATGCGGTAGGTGGTGATTTCGTAATTGGTTTTGTTCAGAACAACGGTGATGGTGCCGTGCTGGATGCCTGTGTCAAAGGTGTGGGAAAATAACGCCTTTGTCTGCTCCGGCAGAGCAGATGTGGTGATGTCCCAGTCCTGGGGGATGCGCCCAAGAATGGAATCCCGCACACAGCCGCCGACAATGTAGGCTTCGTAACCGCCGTCGTTGAGGGTTTGCAGAAGGGCGTTCACGTCCTCCGGCAGTGTGATTTGTTTTGTCATGTAAAAACCTCATTCCGGTTGTAAAAATTCTGTTTTGCCGTTACAGTATATCATATTCTAAGGGAAAATCAAAAATTTTTTTGGGATTTTCGGGAAAAAAGAGTTGACATGCCCCCGGCAGCGTGATATTATATTTTACGCAATCAAAATAACATATGCGCCCTTAGCTCAGTTGGTAGAGCAACTGACTCTTAATCAGTGGGTCCAGGGTTCGAGTCCCTGAGGGCGCATCATTCATAAAAGGCAGCGTTTTTCGACTTCGCGTCGGGGGGCGCTGTTTTTTTGCTTACCTGTAAGCCATGCGGCTGGTAAGAAAACAGGGCTGGAAGTGCTTGCATTTCCAGCCCTGTTTTGTTGGCAGCCATAGGGTGTCAGCCTACAACCGAAGTACTCGAAGAGTGCTGAGGTTGTACATGGGTTACAGGTAAGACACGCGAGAGAAGGAGGGAGAATATTTATATTCTCCCGCGGCTTTTTTCATGAGATGCATAGGGCGTCAGCCCACAACCGAAGTACTCGAAGAGTGCTGAGGTTGTACATGGGTTACAGGTAAGACACGCGAGAGAAGGAGGGAGAATATTTATATTCTCCCGCGGCTTTTTTCATGAGATGCATAGGGCGTCAGCCCACAACCGAAGTACTCGAAGAGTGCTGAGGTTGTGCAAGGCTTACAGGTAAGAGGTGTCAGAGAAGTGAGCGTCAGCCCACAACCGAAGTACTCGAAGAGTGCTGAGGTTGTGCATGGCTTACAGGTAAGAGGTGTCAGAGAAGTGAGCGTCAGCCTACAACCGAAGTACTCGAAGAGTGCTGAGGTTGTACATGGGTTACAGGTAAGACACGCGAGAGAAGGAGGGAGCATATTTATATGGTCCCGCGGCTTTTTTCATGAGATGCATAGGGCGTCAGCCCGCAACCGAAGCATTTTCAATGCCGAGGTTGTGCAAGGCTTACAGGTAAGAGACGTAAGAGAAGGGGGTGTCAGCCAAACGGGAAAGCCCTTAAAAAGAGCCGAGGTTGTGCAAGGCTTACAGGTAAAAGACGTAAGAGAAGGGGGCGTCAGCCAAACGGGAAAGCCCTTAAAAAGAGCCGAGATTGTACAAGGCTTACAGGTAAAAGGCGTGAGAGAAGGAGGGCGACAGCCGCACAGGAAAGCACCTGAAAAGTACCGAGGTTGCCCATGGTGTTTCCCCCTTTCCCATTCCTTTCATATTTTCCCTCTTCCCGCCATAAACTGATACAGAGAAATTTTTTTGGGAAGAAGGATTGGGGGAAGGATTTTATGGAGGATACATACGGGAAAATCTTGTGGGAGGGCTACGGTCTGAAGTATTACGGCGGTACCCGTACCCGCACGGGGCTTATCTGTAAAACAGATGTGGGACTGAGAGAACTGAAGAAGGCACGGAGCCGCCGGGAAGACCTGCTTTTTGCCCATGAGGTGAAAACCTGCCTCTACCGCAACGGCTTTTCTGCCCTTTCTCTTTTTTATACAGCACAGGACGGACAGCCTTTTTTTGCTTGGGACGGCAATCTTTATCTGCTGGAAAATCCCATGCCCACCAAAGGTCTGGAGGAGGATCAGGCAGGGGATTTTGTAGCTGGGGCAGCCCTCATGGGACAGATGCATCGGGCTGCGGCAGGCTTTCCATCTCAGGAAGGGCAGGAGGAACGTCCAGTTTTGTGGCAGCGGCGGTATCGGGAATTTGTGAAGATCCGCAGACACATGGAACGGCAGGGGAAGTATTCCCCCTTGGATTTGCTGGTCATGCGCCATTACAGCACCTTTGCGCCTCGTGCACAGGAAGCCCTGAAGACCTTGGAAGATGGCGGCTATGGTGGCATTGCCCATGGGCAGAAGCGGGCAGGCGCTTTTTGCCACAACCAGTTCAAAGGCAGCAATCTGTGCCGAAAAGAGGACGGCAGTCTGTGGGTCGGCGGCTTTGAACAATGTACCGGAGACATTTTTGCCGTGGATTTGGCGGCGTATCTGCGGCGGTTCTGGCGGAAAGTGCCCGAGGAACGGGAAAAACTGGAAGAAGTGCTGGCGGCTTACGAAGGGGAGCGGTCCATGGCAGAGGAGGAACGGAAGCTTTTGGTGCCTTTGACAGCCTTTCCAGAAAAATTTCTGCGTCTGGTGCATGAGTCCTATAACCGCCGGAGAGTCTGTGTTTCTCCTGCCATGGAGGAGCGTCTGGCAGATGCGGCGGCGGAAGAAAGCCACATGGGCGACCTTTCTCAGGCATTGGAAAGGCTTTTTTGAAAAATATTGGAAAAAGGGCGTGAAGCAAGCCGTTTTCAGGAGAAAATATGTCTGAAAATCAGAAAATCAGAAAAATTTCAGCCTGCTTTCTTTTCTTATGAAGAAACCCCTAGCTTTGCGCCCTGAATTTCTCTTGCAACTTCGGGAAGAAACGTATAAAATGAGACTAAGACAGTCTGCAAATCATTCCCCGAAGGAGGAGAAACGGTATGAAGGACTATCATTTTGAAAATGACAATAAAGAATTCGACACCACCATACGGTTGGATCATATAAACGAAAAAGTAAAAGAACTGGAACAGAATCAGACAGACGAGGACGACTTGGGGGACAAGGACGAGTTCCTCAACGCCTTTGAATCAGAAAAATTTGAAGATCCTCTGCCCATACAGCCGGCGGAGGAACCTGTGACATTCGTCACAAGAGAACCCAGAAAACAGCCTGTCTATGACGGAGGACAGCCACCTATGCCGCCCAAAGACGAGGACGATGAGGAGGACGAGCCTTTCTGGAACAAAAAGACCATTGGGCTGATCACCATTGCTGCCCTTGTGGTGCTGGGCATCTGCTTTGGCATCGTGAAAATGGTGTTTTTCTCCAATCCGCTGGATAAGGCAACAGAAGCCGCACCCATGCTGGTGACAGAAGTGCTGGATGAGGAAGAACTGCTGGTCTATGACATCAACGCGGCAAAGCAGAAAACCGTGAACCTGACGCCGGAAACGGTGGTCTATAACGAAGACGAGGTACAGATACAGCCGGACATCATACAGATGGGCGATCTGCTTATGATACAGATGGATCAGGACGGCGAATTTGCCGTGACCATTTCTTATGACGACAGCATCAAGAAAGAAGAAATCACCGGGCTAAAGGCTGATACTTCCGCCAAGGAACTTGTGGGGGAAGACCGCTCTTTTGCCTATGACAAAAAGACCATTTTCTACTACGACGAGGAGGAAATCCGCCCCGAGGATATCGAAAGCTGTGACGTGCTGGAAATCAGCGGCATCGGCGATGTGGTATGGTCTGTAAAAGTACTGGAATATCACGGGTATATCACCGTGGAAAATGCCCAGAACATCAAAAACGGCACCTTTACATTGGATGAGGAAGAACCTGTGCCCCTCAGCGATGTGGAAAAAATCGCTGTGAAAGAAGGCACCCATTCCATCACCATCAAAGGGGATAATATCGAAAGCCGCACAGACAGCGTACTGGTGCAGGCAGGAGAAACGACGGTTTACGACCTGTCCAAAGCCCAGCAGAAAATGGGCGTACTGGCAGTCAATGCCAATGTTTCCGATTATAAGCTTTACATCAACGGCGCACTGGTAGACAGCAGTCAGCCTTCCGTACTGCCCTTTGGGGAATACGATGTGGTAATCCTGAAAAATGGCTATAAAGAATGGAGTCAGACTGTGACACTGAATCAGGATGCCGTCAGCGTGAATGCCCAGCTGGAGAGAGAAGAACAGCTGGCAACGGTGGTCATTAACTGCAACGAAGCAGACGCCAATGTGTTCATCAACGGCGAGGAAAGAGGCACCGCGCCTTTGCAGGTGACACTGCCTTATGGCACTTATGAAGTGGAAGTATTCAAAGACGGCTTCACTTCTTATCACCAGACTGTCCAGATTCAGAGCAGTGTGGTGCACATTTCCGCAACATTAGGTTAAACCCTCTTTTTTGCGGCAGACCATGCCGAAAACTGCCGCAGCAGGAGAGGATACAGCATAGACAAACAAAGACAAAGAACAAAGGGAGGAATCAAATTGGATCACATGGAAAGATACCATCAGTGGCTGGCAGACCCCGCCATTGACGAAGCAACAAAAGAAGATTTGCGGAAAATTGCCGCAGACGAAAAGGAAATCAAAGAACGTTTTTACAAAGACCTGGAATTTGGTACAGGCGGTCTGCGCGGAATCATTGGGGCAGGCAGCAACCGTTTGAACCGTTACACCGTAGGTCGTGCCACACAGGGTCTGGCAAACTACATCCTGAAAGAAGGCACACAGGACAAAGGCGTAGCCATCGCTTATGACTCCCGTCATATGTCCCCTGAATTTGCCCAGATCGCTGGTCTGGTACTGGCAGGCAACGGCATTCGTGCTTATGTATACCCTTCTCTGCGTCCCACACCCATGCTGAGCTTTGCTGTACGGGAACTGGGCTGCACAGCTGGTATCGTTATCACAGCCAGCCATAACCCCCCCGAATACAACGGGTACAAAGTTTACTGGGCAGACGGCGCACAGGTTGTTGCACCCAGAGATAAAGACATCATCGCAGAAGTAAACGCTGTGGCAAGCTTCGGCGAAATCAAAGAAATGGCAATGGACGAAGCACAGGCAAAAGGTCTGTTCCAGTATATTTCCGAAGATGTGGACAATGCTTTTGACGCAAACGTACTGGCACAGCGTCAGGCACCCGAAATCATCGAAGAAATGGCAGACGATCTGAAAATCGTTTACACACCTATCCACGGCTCCGGTAACCTGCCTGTTCGCAGAGCACTGGAAAAAGCAGGCTTCCATCAGGTATATGTGGTAAAAGAACAGGAAATGCCCGACTCCGATTTCACAACTGTTGGCTATCCCAACCCCGAAGACCCGAAGGTATTCGTGCTGGCACAGAAACTGGCAGAAGAAAAAGGCGCGGACATCATCGTGGGCACTGACCCTGACTGTGACCGTGTAGGCGCAATGGTTCGCAATGACAAAGGCGAATATGTAGTGCTCACAGGCAATATGACCGGCGCACTGCTGACAGAATACATCCTGTCCCAGAAGAAAACAAAAGGCACACTGCCCGCAAACGGCGCAGTCATCAAAACCATCGTAAGTACAGAAATGATCCGCCCCATGTGCGAAGCTTACGGCGTGGAACTGATGGACGTGCTGACAGGCTTCAAATTCATCGGTGAAAAGATCAAAGGCTTTGAAGAAACCGGCAGCCATTCTTATATTTTCGGTTTTGAAGAAAGCTACGGCTGTCTGGCAGGCACATATGCCAGAGATAAAGACGCCGTTGTGGCAACACTGCTCATCTGCGAAATGGCAGCTTACTACAAGAAACAGGGCATGACACTGTATGATGGCCTCATGGCACTGTATGAAAAATACGGCTACTATCGTGAAGGTGTAAAATCCCTGACCATGAAAGGTCTGGACGGCGTAGAAAAAATCCAGAAAATCATGGCTTCCTTCCGTGCAGAAACTCCCGCAGATTTCGCAGGCGTTGCTGTGGAATGGGCAAAAGACTATAAGACACAGGTATTCAAAAATCTGAAAACAGGGGAAGAAACCACAAGCCCTCTGCCTGTTTCCGACGTTGTTTACTACACACTGGCAGACGGTTCTTGGATTTGTGTACGTCCTTCCGGCACAGAACCCAAACTGAAATTCTATATCGGCGTAAAAGGCGATTCCCTGGCAGATGCGCAGGCGAAAATCGACGCTCTGGAAGCAGATATTGGCGCAAAAGTAGCGGCAGTATAATTTAAAAATGAAAACAGGCTCTAAAAGCAACTTCCCCTTAAGAAAACATTGATTTTCCTTTTCCTTGTTTTTTTAAGGGGAATTGCAACGGCTGTCTTCATAAGAAAACATAACAAATAAAATCTTCATAAAATAAGAAAGTCAAAATCCTTTGTAATCATAAGGATTTTGGCTTTCTTTGTTTTCTTATGAAGATGCCCCTAAAAGAGCCTGTTTTTTTTGTAGGAGGGAGAAGCGATGACTGATTTTGTGAATCTCACAGCGGACAATCTGGAAACAGAGCATCTTTGCTGTATCATCCGCACCAAAACAAAGCATCCCGGCGTGGAAGCGAAACGAAAATGGCTGGCAGAACGGCTGAAAGAGGGGCATGTGTTTCGGAAATTGGATGTGAAAGGAACGGTATTTATAGAATATGCTCCTTTGGAGAAGGCATGGGTGCCTGTGGAAGGGGAGAATTATCTGTATCTCTATTGTCTGTGGGTGCTGGGAGAATATCGCGGCAAAGGCTATGCCAAAGAACTGCTGGAATATGCCATCCATGACGCCAAGGCAAAAGGAAAATCCGGCATTTGCATGTTAGGGGCAAAGAAGCAGAAAGCTTGGCTTTCCGACCAAGATTTTGCCAAGAAGTATGGCTTTGTGCCTGTGGATACCACAGAAAGCGGCTATGAACTGCTGGCGCTTTCCTTTGACGGTACCTATCCCCATTTTGGGGCGCAGGCAAAGGCGGAGAAAATGGAAAGTCAGGATTTGACCATCTATTATGACATGCAGTGTCCTTTTGTCTGCCAGACTGTGGAGAAACTGCGGGAATATTGCGATGAAAACCAGATTCAAGCAGACTTTGTGGAAGTGGATACTTTGGAAAAGGCAAAACATCTGCCTTGTGTGTTCCAGAACTGGGCAGTGTTTTACAAAGGAAAATTTGAAACGGTGAATCTGCTGGATGTGAAGGCATTGCAGAAGCTATTGAAATAAAAAAAGCATTTCCTTAGGGAAATGCTTTTTTTATGGACTGATGCGGTAATGCCCCACAATGTCATGGCGTTTTTCCAGAATATCCTGTTCATAAGCGGACTGAAAAGGGTCGTTATGGTGGATGACATAGGGAATCCCCTTGTCATTGCGCTGGTCGGACACCATGCCGATGTGGTTGGAAAATATGACAATGTCGCCGCCCTGCCATTGGTCGATTTGGGAAATGTCCGTTGTCAGAGGGATGGCGGTGTGGGAAAAGTATACGTTCAAGTTGCGGACACGGCGGAAGTCAATGTTAGGGTCGGGTTCCTCAATGTCATATTCCTCTGGATAGGCAGCAATGTCCTCCGCCACCAGTTCTTTCAGGTCATAGCCTGCGGATAACATGGCGTTGGCAATGACGTCCGTGCAGACACCATAGCCGTCGTCGGGATAGCCCGTTTCGTAGTACTTGCTTTTGTAGCGGGGCTGGGTGGCAATGTAGGTCCGTGCCCCCTGCAAAAGGTCTGTCTGGTCGTCTAGCCCATCCTCGTCTTTGTCCGTCTGGCTGTGAAAATCGGGAATCTGAAAATCTGCGTTTGTTTTGGCGTTGACGGGGTCACTGCTGGTGCCTAGAAAGTAAAAACGGCAGAAAAACAGGACGCAAGCCAAAACCACTGCCAGTATCAGCAGGAAGATGGTTCTTTTTCTCATGGTATCCCTCCTGAATGCAAAAACTGCCCGGGGGTTAGGGGCTGCTTCATCAGAAAACGAAGAAGGCTGGAATCTTTGCAATGGAAAGGACTCCAGCCTTCTTATTTTTACCTAAATTTTCATCAGAAGTGTTTTCTTCTGAAGACAGCCGTCGCAGTTCCCCTTAAGAAGGCTGGAAAGAGAAAACAATGTTTTCTTAAGGGGAACTTGCTTTCCGAGCAGTTATTTTTTTACCGATATGCTTTCTTATAAATTGCCAGACAGTCTTCAAAAGGCATGTCCGCAGGGTCTACTTTAAACAGACCGCCCATGGTGTCATAAGCCATTTTGGTATACATTTCCAGATCTTCTTCTTTGATGCCGTAATCGGACATTTTCAGGTCGTCCACATGGCAGGCAACTTTCAGATCGTGAAGAGCATCTACGAAATCCATAGGTTTTGTTGCGTCTGTTTTGCCCAATGCTTTTGCCATGGCAATCATGCGGTCATCAATAACACCACGTTCCGCCCAGTAGGCGTAGTATGCTTCACAAAGCATGATCAGACCAGCGCCATGTTCCAGTTTGGGATTTTTGCCGCTGAGAGGATGTTCCATGGCGTGTTCGGAAGTACATCCGCCGATGCTTTCGCTCATGCCGGAAAGGGTGTTAGCCAGCGCCACATCTTCTCTTGCTTCCTTGTCACTGCCGTTATTCACTGCTTTGGCAAGGCTCTTGCCGATCAGTTCGATGGCTTTGAGAGCATAAAGGTCGTTGATGGGGTTGGTGTAGCGGTTGATGTAGCCTTCGGTGCTGTGGAACAGAGCGTCAAATCCCTGATAAGCTGTCAGTTTTTCCGGTACGCTCATCATCAGGTCAGGGTCAACGATGGACAGTACGGGGAATGTGCCGTCATAACCGAAACCGATTTTTTCGCCTTCGGGATTGGTGATAACAGCCCAAGGGTCTGCTTCTGTGCCTGTACCAGCTGTGGTGGTGATGGCAACGATGGGCAGAGGGGTTACGGGAACAGCTTTGCCGCCGCCGGTACCGCCGGAAACATAGTCCCAGAACTGACCTTCGTTTGTTGCCATAACGGCAATGGCTTTTGCGGAGTCGATGATGGAGCCGCCGCCCAGACCAATGACGAAGTCACAGCCTTCTGCTTTTGCCAGGGCTGCGCCTTCCATAACATGGTGTTCTGTGGGGTTGGGCTGGATTTTGTCGAAAACCACATGAGCCACGCCTGCCTTGTCCAGCTGTTCTTCCAGACGTGCCAGATAGCCGTATTTCCGTACGGAAGTACCGCAGGAAATGACGATGAGGGCTTTTTTGCCGGGCAGGTTCTGTTTATGGAGTCTGTCCAGCTGACCGCTGCCGAACAGCACGCGGGAAGGGATATAATATTGAAATTTCATAAGTAGTTGCCTCCTTTCAGATATGACAAAAGTATACCACAGGCGGACAAAAAAGGAAATCCGTGGAAGGGCTTTTTTCTCAAAAAATCGTACAAAATCCGCCTGTTTTGGTATACTGAAAAAAGTGTAACCTTTTGGCGATGAAATCGTTTTTGAAGTAAAAGGGCAGGAAAGGAGGGGGCTATGGAATCTGACGTATTGCGGGAATTGTACGAAAAATATCACCAGAAAGCGTATCTGTATGTCCTCTCTTTGTGCCGGGACAGGGAAACGGCGGAGGATATCGTCAGCGAGGGATTTGAGAAGGCTTTCCTGACGGTGGAAGGCTGCCCGGAAGGTTTTTTCTGGTGGCTCTTGCGGGTGTGCAGGAATCTCTGGCTGGATACGTTGCGGAAACAGAAGCACCAGGGGGGAGAAATGCCCGAGGAAATCCCTGTGCCCGAGGATGCCCTTTCCGGTGTGCTGCAAAAAGAAGAAAACCGGCGGCTTTATACGGCTATGAACCGCCTTTCCCCGGCAGACCGGGAGCTTTTAATCTGGCATTATTTCGGGGGACTGTCCATCCGGCAGATGGCAGGACTACGAGGCATTTCGGAAACGGCAGTGAAAACGGCGCTGTTCCGTGCCAGAGCCAGACTGAAACAGAAATTAGGAGGTGAAAAGCCATGACATTTCGGAAACTTTTGGAGAAATACAAAAACCAAACCGCTACGCCGGAGGAACGGAAACAGGTGGAGGCGGAACTGGAAAAATACAATGCCCTGACGGAATATCTGCTGGAACAGGATGTGGACATGGAAGGGGAAGATTTGGCTGGTCAGCAGGAGGAACTGCAAAAAATCGACCGCTCCATGAAAAAACGGGGACGACGCATCATTGCCATTGCCGTGGTCATTGCCTGCGTGGTCATGGGGGCGCTGACGGCCTTCCAGCCTGTCATCAGTAAGGTTATTTGGTATGACCCAACGGAGCGGGATTTTCAGCAGTATTCTTATGATATCAGCTGTCATCTGGCAGTTTTGGCAGAACTGACCATGCCGGAAGTGCAGATGGAGTCTGTCATGATTACAGAGAAAGGATGGGGACAATATGACTTGCAGGTACAGCAGCGAGAATGGTCTTCAGGGGAATACCTCTGGGAGGATGGCACTGTTACTCGGGGGAAAATCCAGCTGAAATCTAATGTGTATCAATATAGTGTTATCAATGCGTTTTCTCGAGGAACAGCAGAGTTTGGAAACAGTGTGATGACTGAGAGTGCAGAGGCAAAAGCGGCGCTGGCAGACTTGCCGGAATATATGCAAATGGAAGCCTATGTTTCCTTAGGGAAAGATTGGACCATGGAGGAGCTGGAAAACTTTGCGGCACAGCAGGAAGGATATCTGGGCTGGGTCGGTGTGCGGACTTCTACAGAGGATCGGCAGCTTTTGCCTTTGATGGGATTTGATGCCGATAGCAGTGGATATATTTGGGATCATGTGGATGAAGCCTATCCTTTTTATGAATTGTCTATGCATGAGGATGTGCCTTTGTCAGAGGCCTGGGAGAAACATTTCCTTGCCCTGCTTCAGTACAGCGTCGACCATGGGGATTTTTACGCAAGGCTGAATCAGTCTAACAACCATGGCAGCACTTGTCAGATGGTGCAGGAATATGTGACGGAAAACGGTGTAAAAACTTATGGATTCCTGTATTACGGCACGCCGGCGGAAATGCGTAAGCTGCTGGAAAATGAAGATGTGGAAGGAATTTATGTGACGGACTACCAGCTGCGGGTACCGGGACTGTAAGGAAAAGAAATCTTGCGGAATGGGTAAAATCGTGATAAAATAACCATAAGAAAAAGGATTGCCGCTTTTCCCGAGGCGGTCTGTCCTGAAAATAGGTTTGTGACCGTCTAACTTGCAGGTTAGGCGGTCAGTTTTTTGTACGCCGAACAGGTATGACAAAACCCCCAGTTCAACTGGGGGTAGGTAAAAATACTTTAGTATAAGAAAGAAACCTCCTGCGTTATAATGAAAATGGTCTGGCAACCAAAATTATAGAAGCAGGAGGTTTTGTCAATGAATGACATAAGAAGTTTATCACATTCCAAATGGAGATGCAAATATCATATTGTTTTTGCACCTAAATATCGCAGACAGGTGATTTATAAAAAGTTAAAAGCAGATATTGGGAGGATATTAAGAGAATTATGTGAAAGGA